>DKPS01000162.1 GCA_002471345.1 Saprospiraceae bacterium UBA7328 | reverse complement strand
CTCTCACTAAATTTTGATTTCTTCATAACAGTTTAAATTTAATTCATTTTTAAACTGTCTTATTTTTACGCAAGGATACACACCCATCTGTATCAATTTGAAAGAGGTTATTGAAAGCCTAATCGTAACTTTATAGCTTAGAATTCAATAAATGTTATAACAACCCATTCAAATATTATTAATCTATATTAACTCTATTTGTTGCGTTTTGGACACATCAATGTTAGGATAACATTAATTCTTCATTTTTGGTAAAAAAAATTATTGTCAGTTTTAGATCGAATCATGCAACCATATTCGCCATTGTATTACAAATCCAAATAATGTTTTCATATAGTCATTAGAAATGCAATTAAATATGATGAGTTCGTTATCACAGATTTTGTAGTATTGGCTTTTTACCTGTAATTTGTTCTGTGTAAATGAAAATGAACAGTGTTCAAATCATTAGAATTTTGAAATTAACCAAATAAATATACACACCGCTTATGAAAAGAATAGCGATCAATGGATTCGGAAGAATCGGACGTCTTACTTTTAGAAATCTACTTAATACAGAGGGTGTAGAAGTTGTAGCCATCAATGATCTTACGGATAATGCGACACTTGCACATCTACTCAAATTCGATAGTGCACATGGCCCATTTAATGGTACAGTGAGCAGCACGGATGATACCTTGATTGTAAATGGAAAGGCTATAAGGGCATCTGCAGAAAGAAACCCCGCAGCGCTACCTTGGAAAGAATTAGAAATTGATATTGTACTTGAATGTACTGGTATTTTTAGAACCAAAGAGAAAGCAGGTTTACATCAAGAAGCTGGAGCTAAGAAAGTTTTGATATCTGCTCCTGCATCAGGAAGTGGTGTGAAGACAATTGTATTAGGAGTCAATGATCATGAAATCACTGAAAATGATACAATTATTTCCAATGCTAGTTGTACAACTAATTGCCTTGCTCCTGTCTGTAAAGTATTAGATGAGAGTTTTGGATTTGTAAAAGGAAGTTTAACAACTACACATGCATATACTGCTGATCAGAGAATTCAGGATGCACCACACTCTGACCTAAGAAGAGCAAGAGCAGCAGCATATAACATTATACCTACTAGTACAGGAGCTGCAAATGCTGTAGGCCTTGTTTATCCCAACGTTTTAAATAAGATGTTTGCGATTGCAGTTAGAGTTCCTGTCATCACAGGATCAATGATAGAACTCAATGTAATCCTGGATAAGGAAGTGAGTAAAGAAGAGATTAATGCTGCTTTTGAAGCTGCCGCTAATGGCCCTATGAAGGGGATTTTACAATACTCCACAGATCCTTTAGTTTCTTCAGATATTGTTAGAAATCAACATTCAAGTGTTTTTGATTCATTACTGACTGATACTATGGGGACAATGGTGAAAGTGGTAAGTTGGTACGATAACGAAGCAGGTTTCTCAGCCAGATTTACAGATCTAGTTACGAAAGTTTCATAAGCAACAATTTAAAGAATCATTATAGTCATTAATGAATTTGACGAGGGAGTCCAACTTGGTTTTTCTCGTCATTTTTATATCTCCTCTTTTTAAGATATTAATATGGACCTCAATTTTAAAAATAAGACAGTTTTGATAAGAGTGGACTTCAATGTGCCTCTTAATGGGAATGGTATAATTACAGACGATACCCGTATCAGAAAAGCAATACCAACCATAAACGAAGTCTTGGATAAAGGAGGTGCGGTAATTTTAATGTCACATTTAGGAAGACCTCTGAAAAAGCTGAATTCGAATGGAAGAATAAATGTGGAAAAATTCACTCTATGGCAAGTTGGGCCAAGACTTGCAGAACTTTTGGGGAGGACAGTTGGATTCGTGCAATCTACAGTAGGAGAAGCTGTACAAATGCATGCTGATAATCTTCAGCCAGGTGAAGTGTTATTATTAGAGAATACTCGTTTTCACAAAGAAGAAGCAAAGGGAGATAAAGACTTTGCTAAAAGCCTCGCTAATCTTGCTGACATTTATATAAATGATGCTTTTGGTACGGCACACAGAGCACATGCAAGTACTACTACAGTTGCAGAATATTTTCCAAAAGAATCCAAATCATTTGGAAAATTGATGAAAGCAGAAATTTCCAATGCCGAAAAAATAGTCAAAGGACCAGAAAAACCTTTTGTTGCGATTTTAGGTGGAGCCAAAGTATCAGACAAAATACAACTGATAGAGAAACTCTTAGACTCCTGTGATGATATCATTATTGGTGGTGGGATGAGTTACACATTTGCAAAAGCTGCAGGAGGAAATATTGGAGGGTCACTTTGTGAAGATGATTATATACCTCTCGCACTTGAGGTGCAAAAGAAGGCAGCTTCAAAAGGTGTTAATATACATTTGCCTTCTGATAATGTTATAGCAGATGATTTCAGCAACTCAGCGAATCGAAAAGTTGTTGATTCTGGTAATATCCCTGATGGCTGGGAAGGTTTAGACATAGGGCCTAAAAGTGTTAAACAATTTGCTAATGTGGTTGAGAAAGCTAAAACCATCATTTGGAATGGACCATTAGGTGTGTTCGAATTTGAAAATTTTGCTACTGGGACAAATGCTATTGCAAATATGGTTGCTGGAGCCACAGCAAAAGGAGCATATTCACTTATTGGAGGTGGTGACAGTGTCTCTGCCATAAATAAGGCTGGACTAGCTGATAAAGTAAGTTTTGTTTCTACCGGAGGCGGTGCTATGTTAGAATTTTTAGAAGGGAAAGAATTACCGGGGATAAAGGCTATAAGGGAGTAACATATTGATTCGTGTCACAATAAAATCCTTGCTTGTTTCTTTACACTATGATTCGTTCAAGACTTAGAGAAAGCAATTTCTAAGCATAACAGCATCATTTTTTCTATCTTCAATGGCAGATTTTGTAATATTTTAAACCATTGATAACACATGCCTAAGCTGACCAACTGGCATCCTACTTCACATTCTTGGTTTTTGGGAATTGGTATTGATAAGTATCAAGATTTTAATCCGTTACACAATGCGGTAAAAGGTATCTCAGAGATTAAAAGCATTCTTTTGGATCAATACGATGTTGATGAAGAGTGTGTTATGACTCTTTTCGACAAAAAAGCTACAAAAGAGAACATTGTGGATACTTTGGATGACTTGGGTCAGAAAATAAAGCCAGGAGATAAACTGGTCATTTACTATTCCGGTCATGGGCATCTTAACGATACTCTTGGATTAGGATATTGGATTCCAGTAGATGCTAAGAAAGGAAAAGCCTCGAGTTATTTGCCCAATTCTACTATCCGTGATTATGTCAAAGGAATAAAGGCAAAACATATATTGTTAGTTTCTGATTCATGCTTTAGTGGTCCTCTATTTATGCAAGGTGCTTTCAGGACAAGTCGGGCAGTAAAAGAATTGGATGGATTAGCATCTCGTTGGGCCATTTGTTCTGGTAGACATGACGAGGAGGTCTATGATGGTACACCAGGAGAGAATAGTCCTTTCACACAAAGTTTTGTAGATTATCTAAATGCCAATGATAAGGAAAGTGTAAATGTAGCCAGAGTAGCTGATCATGTAATAGAACAGACAGCGGCTAATTATGAGCAACTTCCAGATGGGAGGCCTATGTTTGGAGTTGGGCATCAAGGAGGTCAATATATTTTTTGGAAGAAAGACTCTGTTGGGCCACCATCGGCATCCACGAATAAAAAAACCTCAAGTAGACAAGCATTAAGCGCATCAATAGGGCCTCCACCTGTTTCAAAATTGAATAAAGGATTCTTGTATAAAATTGTTGGAGGTGTAGCACTTTTGGCCATAGGACTATTCTTTGGAGCAAAAATGTGGGATAATAATGAGCAAGTAAATGAACTTGATTCATCTGAATTGCTCACTCTAGTTGAGAATTTCTCAGAAGTCGGTGATAAGTAGGCACCATCTGAACTCAATAAGACGGAGATGAATCAAAATAGAGGTAAAAACGGGGCTTCAAACAATAATTCTACTAGACAATCACAACAAAAGGCAAGCATAATTGCAAATCCTGAACAGGTCATGATTTCTAATGTCAATGATGCGGTCATAGAACTATATGAGCTTACAGAATTTAAAGGAAGGATGTTCCCATTATATGGTGCGAATTCTAGCACGATTGACAATTTTGGAAAAATAGAAGTCGCAGGATTAGAATTTAATGATGTAATCTCTTCTTTGACCCTTGCAATCCCCTCTGATTATGAATTTGTTTTGTATGAAAATAAAAAACAAAAGGGGGAAATGATTTCTCTGTCTGGTAACAGTAAACTGCAAAATTTTCCAAACATTGGTTCACTTTTAGGAAAAGTCAGTTCCTGTGAATTAAGGAAGAAAAAGTGAAACAGATTATTCTTTATTTACATTTAGTTCAATCATTAATGTAGACCAATCATCTGCCATAAAAGTACTAGCTGGTTTTGTGCTATCTGATCTATGAATCCCAAGACCGCCTTGTATAAATTGAAAATAATCCAATTCTTGAGAAGTGACAATCAGTTTGAGATAAGTTGTGGATGATGACTTGCCTTCTGACAAGGCAATCCCTTTTACATCTTTCCAGAGAGCTTGTTCTATTCCTTTTTCATGTTTAAAATCATCAGGTGTGGATATTCTCTCAGCTTCATTGAAACTGTTAGCAGCTCTATGATCTGTTGCATGGTTTCCACTTTTTTCATCCATATCCGTAACTCCATCTCCATCAAAATCACCTCTGAATAATGTTTCTTCTTCTGGGCAAGTGACCGAGTAGTCTTCATCCATATAAAAGAGATAAAAGAAATAATCTCTTCTTCCATTTTTGATGTATACTTTGGGTTGGATTCCTAATTTTTCATTTTTCTCATTCTTAGATGAAACCTGGATCACTTGAGCATTTCCATGATATTCGACAGATGTTTTTGTTGCATTTTGAAAGACCAATTCAATTGTGAATCCATCAGATATATTAGAAAGAGGATCAGGATTATGAAGATCTAAAAATCTATACCATTGAGTTGCTTGATGGATAGCAGTTCCAATTTCTTCTTGATTTGATGTTACAAAGATTTGTTCTTTTCTATTCTCATCATATAAGCAGAAGGTATCGTTTATTTCAAGAGACAAATTAGTTTTCAGATCATTTGATTCAGTTAATTCAATATTCTCAATGGATGACCAATTATTCAAAAATTGAGTTACTTCTGCTTCATTACCACTGATTGTAACATGCTCTTTTTCTACTTGTAGCGATTTTATAGCACCTATATACAATGTGGTGGAACTAAACCATGATCTGATTTCGAAAGCCATATTTATCTCTAAAAGACTTTCTTGAGCTCCTATTTCTAATACTTCAGCTGATCCTACCTTAGTTTTAGCTCTGTTGGTTTTAAGTATATCTATTTCTATTTTTTCATTAGGTTTTTTAACTAGCCCATGAATTGCTCCATATTTTATTCTCCATTTGGCACTAGAAAAATAGACGGGATACTCAGCTGATTGGTTGGATTCTATTTTACTTAGAAAATGTAAATACGGACTCATTTCTGCTAAAAATGAAAACTTAGGATTTTGTAAACTTCTTATTTTTTTAACTGCCGCTCTAGTGCGTAAATAGAGATCGGCATAGGTGATATCACTTTTTGACTCTTTTAAAGCCTTGACAAATCCTGATGTAAATGCTCCACCCGTATTAGTGTCTCCTGCAACCTCATTACGTCTACAAGCCGAAATGTTGATATGAGGAGTCATTGGGATGGAAATTGCCTTGGCATTATAGAACCCTTTAGCATTTGAAGAAAGTGGCCTTTTTCTAGGAAAAGATTGAGCACTTCTAATACCTGAAAATTGTGCAGTATTAGCTGATCTAGTACCTGAGCCAGAATGACAGCAATCTAGTGATATTAGTATATGAGGTGATTTGTCTTTTTTTTCGCCATTTGGAAAAGAAGTGGCAACCATATGAATTAAAGCTGCCAATTCTTTATCTGCCAGATTATATGCCTTATTAGGAAGACTATCATAACAGAGCATAGTCTGATCTTTCTTTGTTGTATCGGTAACATGAAATTCAGGAGCAGACAATTCTTCTGAACCATGACCACTAAAATGAAACCAAACCACATCCTCGGGGTCAGCTTTTCCAAGGTGACTTTCAAATGTGGTTATAACGTTGTCATAAGTGGCCTGCTTATCTAATAAAGTTTTGACGTTTAATGAAAATTGGTCTCCTAATGAAGAATGGATATAATCACTGATTTTCTTCACATCCTTTTTGCATCCTTGTAATTTTTCAAAAGGAGACTGGTAATCATTTATGCCAACAAGAAGAGCATACAAAGATTTCATCGAAGAGTAATATGTTATTTATTGACCTAAGTTTTACCTTTATCTTTTTCACCTCTACTTGGCATTGGTCCATAATATTTGGCTAGAATAATTGCCAAGATTATAGCTACAATGGTGTTGTATATAGCATCAACTGCATGATGAGTAGCAGACCATATTTCCATTCCTCCAAACTGGAAAAATGCATATGCAACAGCAGTAAGTAGTCCCACTAACAACCCAAATCGGATAGCCTGACTCATGAGAGTTTCTTCTGCATTCTGAATAAGATCAAATAATCTCGCAAATGCATAGGAGAAAGTAAGGATGCCTAAAATAATAGCTGGAAAATTAGGTGCTGCTCGTGTAGCTCCTTCCATCGAAGGGAAAAAGTCTCCCATTAAGACATCATACCATAAAAATCCTAAAGCAAAATTTAGAATTGCAATAATCAGAGTACCAATTAAAACTTTTTTACTAAACATAATTTTGATATTAATTCGATTAGAAATGAGGTTTCTTTTCCGAAATACAACTTAATTGCGATAATCTAATAGCCATCGTATATTAGAGTACAAGTGATTATATTCCAGTTGAATGCAAGATAAACCACAGCGCCAATTAGCAGCCATCATGTTTATGGACATTGTGGGATACTCTGCTATGGTACAAGAAAGTGAAGCAAGAGCGTTAGAATTTGTAAGGATTCACAAAGAATTAGTAGAAAAACATTCCAAAAATCATGGTGGAAAGGTTATGAATTACTACGGTGATGCCAGCCTTACTATGTTTGATAGTGCTATTGAAGCTGTAAAGTGTGCAAAAGAATTACAAATTGCATTTCATAACGAGCATCATCTTCCTATGAGAATTGGAATTCATCTAGGTGAAGTCGTATTCAATGATGAAACAATATATGGGAATGGTGTAAATATTGCTTCTAGACTTGAATCTATGGGAGTTCCAGGTGCAGTTCTAATCTCAGATGCGATTAATACTGAACTCGAGAACCAGGATGAACTCAACGCTACAATGTTGGGCTCTTATAGATTCAAAAATATTTCAAAACCAATGGGAGTGTATGCTCTCAAAGATCCTTTATTAGTACTTCCAGAACCCAAAGATCTTAAGAGTAATAAATCTCGAAATATTACTCAGTTTAATATTAAGAATTTTCTTTTGGGGTCTCTTCTTTTGACGGTTATGTTGTTTTCTAATAGAATCGTTAAATTTTTCAAGCCTGACAATTCCAAGGTCCAAGTCGAGAGATTGAGTGTGCCCTCATTCAAGAATTTTACTGGGGTTAAAGAGATGGATTACATAGGAGACATGGCTGCACACAGAATCACTAAAGAACTATTTGAAATAGATGGAACAAATGTGGTTGATTTTCAGACTGAAAATGAAATGAATCAAATTCAATTTGCTTCATTATCTAGTCATGGAATTGAATTTGCAAAAAGAGCGGGTGCTGTAAACATTCTTGAAGGAAGTATACAACAGATTAGTTTGGATAGTTTGATGTTTTCTGTAATTATTAAAAAAATTGAAACTGGAAATATTGTTCACTCTTTTCCTAACGTCCATTTTGATAAAAATAATCCTGTAGAAGGTATTCAAGAAATTTCTCAATTCATTCATGGGTATTGGCAATCCAAGGATAAAAAACTAGTTTCTTTTCCAAAACTTGAAGCCTATAAATTATATATAAAGGCCAAAAATAATTGGTCTGGCGATGACTCAGAAACTGAAAGATTTTTAATTGAGGCTACGCAAATTGACCCTGACTTCATTGATGCACAATCTTTACTTCTGGCTCTATATTATAACACTGATGAGAGGTCTAAAGCTATAGAATTGATTGCTCAATTGCGGAAAAGGTTTGACGATTTAAATATCAGAGAGCGAAATATGGTTCAAATGAAAGAGGCATATTATACGGGTCAGAATAGGTTAGCATTTCAATATTACAAAGCTGAATTAGAGCAAAATCCATATGATCTATTTAGGAATACTGGATTTATGGCTATTTCTAATGAATTTGTCCACAACTATGATGAAACAAAAAAAGCATTTGATCTAATAGATATCGAGTCACTTGATATTTCAAGATGTGGTTATTGTGAAGTAAGGCTGAGATTGGGACTTGCAGCAGCCTTAGGGAAAGGCAATATGAAGGAGGCATCGAAATTAGTAAACCTCATCCCTGAAGGATATCAAATTATGAGGAGTACTGTTCTGCAATTCAGATTCTATGGGCTCAATGAAGATATTGACAAAATTGATGAAATTGTGGCCGAAGTATTGAGGGATACAACTTCATCGGAATCTAGATTGGTAAGATATTTTGCAGCACGTGAATTGTGGATAACTGAGAACGAAGCTGAGTCTAGGAAGTTTGCCCAGCAACATCTTAATGACTCATCACTAAAAGATCATTGGACTTCAGAATGGGCTCATTACTTTCTGGGCAATCTAAGAGAGTGTAAAAACATGATTCAAAACCGAATTGAAAAACATGGGAGCAATTATATAATTGAAGATTTGAGTTTGCTCGGCGTAATTGAAGCCCAATTGGGAAACGAAAGTGAGGCATTAGGTTTGATCGAGAATATTCAATCTCAGGAAGAAACTGAATTGGGAGAAATTCCATATTATCAATCAAGAATATATCTTCATTTAGGCCAAAAAGATAAATCACTAGAATTATTGGCAAAAGCCATTCAAGAAGGTGCAAAATTCTACAGTTCTAATGTTTTTGAAAATGATCCTGCTTTTGTAGATATTAAAAATGACCCTGCTTTTTTAGAAGTGATATATCAAGATACAAACTAATTTAAGGGATGTAGAGAGCACCTTTAATTAATTGAGACCATATCATTCTCTTTGTTGAAAGCTCTTACTCTATCGCCTAGGTTGGCTCTAATATCCATATGGAATAGTAGATAATCTAAGCCATGATAATTGCCATCACCCATAAATTCTACATCCTTACCTTGATCATCCACTAAAAGCCTTCCTTCTTCACAATAGGCAAATGTATGTGCCTTAATTGGGGCACCCAGAGGTCCAAATTCTGTAGGCTCATAGTCTTCATCATCACCATAAAATTTCAAGTTGTATTCACCAGATTGAGGCACAAATCCCAAGTTGTTTTTGCTTTCTTCTTTAGCCCCATCTCTTTTCCAATTCAATGGATTTACACAAACTGCTTTATCAGAATTGAAGTCATCTTTTGGTGAACCGGCCCTATATGTTGCCCAGTGTATGATACATCCGGTTTGATCAGCAGAATCACAGACTGATATATCTTTTAGAGCATTGGCCCTCTTATCACTTATCGTTCCCATACCAATCAGATAAGCGGCAATTAAATTATCAGCTAAAGGGGCGCCATCGATTTTTTCTTCTATAAGTTTCATGCCATGGTGACTCCCTTGACTGTGGCTTGCAAGCACAAACGGAGCATCACCATTATAATGATCAATAAAATAATCAAAAGCACTTTTCACATCTTGATAAGCTAGTTTAAGGGCTTTGTTCCCATTACTTTCAGGATTCTCTAATTCGAAAAACGAATAGATTGTTGCTTCTCTATATCTAGGAGCAAAGACTCTAGCATCACTAAATGCACTTGCCTGATTTGCCATCATCCATTTGGTATTTTCTTCTGTCGCTGAAGTTTTATCCATTTCAGAATTCCAACTGCTATTTTTCAGAAAACCTGTAGGGTGAATGAAAAATACATTGATATCTGCTAGAGTGGTATCTGCTGTCGCGTAAATTGGAATCATATCAGACAGGTCATCCTTGCCGGGCAGTGCTGCCCAAAATTCGTCTTTGCTATAATCAGGAGCCGCTACTAATGTGGATTCCTCAAAACTATGACCTGGCTTTAATAGCTTAAGCATGGCATTCATCGGGCCTATAAAAAATAAAACTCCGATTAGAATGATTAATACTATTCCTATTAAGACAAGTATCCTTTTTATCATGATTATAAATGTTGAGCCTATTTAGTTCTATTAATCTAAAGTGGCGTAAATGATAGGATAAAGTTTATCCCAAAATTCTGGATAAGGAAATGGAAGAACATTGGTCATGCCAACAAAGACTAATTCTTCTTCCTGATCAACCCACCATTTACTATTAAAATATCCTCCCCAGCTGTAAGTTCCAGGCTTATGTGGGCCTATTCCAGCTCCAACAGGAGTAATTAATGCATGACCTAAGCAAAAGCTCATTCCTGGGATAGGAGCCATGCCTTTTCCCTGCATATTGAGGTGAGCAATCTGTTCTGTTGTCATCAACTCTGCAGTATGACGTGAGATAATTTGTCCTCCTTTTGATTTCCCTTTCTCTAATAGCATCTGGACGAACATCCCATAATCTTCTGCTGTACAAACGAGTCCTCCACCACCGAAGTGGCAATCTTCGTCTGGTAAGGCTGGATACATCCAAAGGTCAGACTTGTCCATTAATAACTTTCCAGTTTCATCATAAGTATAAATAGGTACAATACGAGAATGCTTTGTTTCAGGAAGGTTGAAAGCTGTGTTTTGCATTCCTATAGGTTCGAAAATATGCTGATCAAAGTAATCATCCAGACTTTTTTCACTAATAACCTCTACTACTGCGCCTAAAATATCCATGCTGAGGCCATAAGTCCATTGTGCTCCTGGCTGATGTCCGAGTGGAGCCTTTGCTATAAGCTGGGCCATTTGAACAGTGTTTATTCCTGGTGCAGCAAGTCCAAAATTATCAAGACCAGATTTGCTGTAAGCAGCTTGTCTATCACCTCCTTCAAATTCCCCATAATAGATGCCAGATGTATGGGTGAGTAATTGTCTCAGGGTAATACTACCTACTCTAGGAACAGTTGTAAATGAAGAATCAACAGGATTCAGCTTGTCTAATACAGAAGTTTCTGCAAAAGCAGGAATATATTTCTCTACTGGATCATCCAATTTTAGCTTTCCTTGTTCGTAAAGCTGCATTATTGCAACTATAGTAATAGCCTTGGTCATTGAGGCAATTCTGTAGATATCACTATTGGCATATTCAGTTTCTGGATATTTATTTCCGAAGGATTTATGATAGATTACCTCTCCTTTATGAGCTGCATAGAAAGTCCCACCTGGAATCATTCCTTTGTCAACGTATCCTTGAATAAACGCATCAATTTTTGATACATCGGGCATCTTTACCTCTATCGGAATCTGGGACTTAACTGTACTAGATGCAAAAGACAGCAGAAGTAGGGCTGAGATAAGTAATAAAAGCTTCTTCATTTATTTATTTGTTTTTTTCAATGGACTATAAAAATAGATAATAGAACAATGAGTAAAGTAAAACGGGTTAAATATAAGAACGGTTTCTCAAACTAAAATTTAGGCGATATTGACTAATATATTTATAAAAAGTAACTTGCCTTTAGTGACCACTAAACAAAAAATAATAAGAGCTGCAATCTTACTTTTTAATAAAGAAGGTTATACAGCTATTTCACTGAATGAATTAGCATCTTCATTAAAAATAAGTAGAGGTAATCTTACCTATCATTTCAATGATAAAGAATCTCTATTAGAGTCCATAGCAAATGAAATGTGGTCTAAAATCAATGAATCACGATTGAAGTCGAGGAAACTCCCCTCATTTGCAAATCTTCATGATGAAGTCCAGCGCTATTACAAATTTCAAAAAGAGTATGCCTTTATATTTTTAGATAGGCATATGCTCAATCATACTGTACTGAAAAGACAGTTTAGAGAAATGACGGAACAAACCATAAAAGATAACGAGGCTGCAATAGCCTTCGCTATTGAATTAGGAAATATGAACCCTGAATCTATTAAAGGAACGTACAAAAATGTGGCTTTTATAACATGGATGTTGACCTTTTTTTGGCTTCCACAGCAGATGATAAGAGGGGAGAAGACTTCAGCCGATGGAGAGAAAATGATTTGGAGTATTCTTTTGCCACATCTTACTAAAAAAGGAATAAGGTCATTCAAAAATTTCTTCGGAGAGGACTACTTTGAAAGCCTAGGTGAGTCATTTGAAGTGGATTTAGGAAAACTCATTAATTTTTAAGGTATGAGAAAGTTAAGTACAAAAATCAATACGAATAGTCAATCTTACAAAGACAACTATGCAGAAATGTTGAAACTAGTAGGTAAGCTAGAAGTGGAAATGGAGAAGAGCCGGTTTCAAGGCAAAGAGAAGCATATTCAAAGGGCGAGAAAGAGAGGGAAATTATTAGCAAGAGAGCGGATAGAATTGCTATTGGATCAAGATAGTCCGTTTTTGGAGTTGTTGCCATTAGCAGGTATGAATAACAAAGGTGGATTTGGAGCAGGAGGAACAAATGTGAGTGGAATAGGTCTAGTCCACGGCAAGTTGTGTATGGTCAATAGCAATGTAGGTTCTAGAAAAGGAGGGTCAGTAGATTATGCTACTGCTTTCAAAGGATTAAGAATAGGACAAATTACAAGAGAAAACAAGCTGCCAACAATAAATCTAGTAGAGAGCGGAGGAGCAAATCTTCCAGATCAAGCCAAAATATTCAATTTCGGTGGAGAGGGTTTTAGAGAAATAACACGTAGATCTCAAATGGGTATTACTACCATATCCATAGTTTTTGGCAATGCAACAGCAGGAGGAGCATATGTGCCAGGGATGTCAGATTTTTCCATATTTCAAAAGAAGGCTGCAAAGGTTTTTTTAGCAGGACCTCCATTAGTAAAATCTGCAACAGGAGAGGAAGTAACTGCAGAAAATCTCGGTGGTGCTGATTTACATACACGCGAATCAGGAGTTGCAGATCATTTTGCCGAGGATGAACCCGAGGCTCTCAGAATGGTTCGAAATGTTGTTGAAAACCTCAACATAAAACCAAAACATAGGTTAGATGTTGAACCCTCTGAAGAACCAAATCATGATATTAATGATTTAATGGGGATAATTCCAGATGATAATCGTACTCCATATGATGTTAGAGAAGTTATTTCCAGAATTGTAGATGGAAGTAGATTTCATGAATTTAAACAAAGATATGGGAATACATTAGTTTGTGGATTTGCTAAAATTCATGGATACCCTGTCGGAATAGTTGCTAATAATGGAATATTATTTTCAGAATCCTCTTTGAAAGGGGCCCATTTCGTAGAACTTTGTGGGCAACGGGGGATACCTCTAGTATTTCTTCAGAATATTACTGGATTTATGGTAGGTAGA
>DKPS01000099.1 GCA_002471345.1 Saprospiraceae bacterium UBA7328 | reverse complement strand
ACAAATATAACGATGTATACAGATTTATAGGTGCTTCAGGTCATATGGCAGGATTATGTGCTAACACAGATAATGTGGCAGACTCATGGTTCTCACCAGCAGGTGTAAACAGAGGACAATTATTAGGGATAACAAAACTTGCATTTAACCCTACAAAAGCAGATAGAGACACACTTTATAAAGCAAGAGTAAATCCAATAGTATCAATGCCTGGACAAGGTACAATATTATTTGGTGACAAAACTTTATTAAAAAGACCGTCTGCATTTGATAGAATCAATGTAAGAAGATTATTCATAACATTAGAGAAAGCAATTAGTACTGCTGCAGAAGCACAACTATTTGAATTCAATGATGAATTTACAAGAGCTCAATTTAGAAATTTAGTAGAGCCCTTTCTGAGAGATGTAAAAGGAAGACGAGGACTAACAGACTTTTTAGTGGTCTGCGATAACACAAATAATGACAGTCAAGTAATTGACGCAAATAGGTTTGTGGCAGATTTATTCATTAAGCCTTCGAAGTCAATCAACTTCATTACATTAAACTTTATAGCAACTAGGTCTGGGGTTGAATTCTCAGAAATAGCAGGTTCATAGGAGATAAAACATGGCAATTTTAGGAGTTGATGATTTTAAATCAAAACTAGTAGGCGGTGGCGCTCGAGCCAACATGTTCAAAGTTACTTTGAACTTCCCTGGTTACGCACAGGGTGATGTTGAACTAACATCATTTATGTGTAAAACTGCACAGATGCCTTCATCTGTTATTGCACCTATTCCGGTCTTATTCCGAGGTAGACAATTACAGATAGCAGGAGACAGAACATTTGACCCATGGTCAATTACTGTCATAAATGATGTCGGTTTTGAAGTTCGTAACTCTATGGAAAGATGGATGAACGGCATTAATAGTCATAACGCAAACACAGGACTTTCAAATCCAAGTGATTATCAGTCAGACGCAATTGTTGAACAATTGAATAAGGCTGGAGAAGTTACTAAGACATATAATTTTAGAGGAATTTTCCCTACAAATATGTCTGAGATTGAAGTCAGTTATGACTCTGAAAACACTATAGAAGAGTTCACAATGGAATTCCAGGTTCAATACTGGGAATCAGACACTACTTCGTAGGTATATAAATAGTATTAAAGGTGGGGACTTTATGTCCCCTCCGATAATATGAGGTGAAATATGGCAGAATTTTTTGGTTTTGAAATCAATAGGAAAGGGAAGGAACCTTTAAGACCTTCGTTTGTACCAAAAACTGGTGATGAAGATGGCGCGGGCGTTATCCAAGCTGGTGGTCACTTTGGTGCATTTATCGATATGGAAGGCGATAAAGCCAAGACCGATATTGATTTAATAATGAAATATAGAGATATATCCGCACAGCCGGAATGTGATGCTGCAATTGAGGATATTATTAATGAGGCAATTGTTGGTGACACTAACGAGGCCCCAGTAAATCTTATATTGGATGAATTAGAAATATCAGATAAAATAAAAGAATCCATACAACATGAGTTTGGCACAATATTAAAACTTTTAAATTTTCACGCGAATGGGCATGAAATATTTAGGAAGTGGTATATTGATGGAAGATTACCATATCATATTATTATTGATTCAGAGAAACCAGCAGTAGGTATTAAACAACTTAATTATGTTGACCCCGCCAAATTAAAGAAGGTTAAGGAAGTCGAACATGATGTTGACCCAACAACTGGTGCAAAAGTAATTAGTAAGGTAGATGAATATTTTGTTTACCAAGATGAAAGATTAAATGTTGCAGACCAAGGGATTAAAATATACCCAGATGCAATTGCATACTGTACATCAGGTCAAATGGACCCATCTCGTAGTAGGATATTATCCTATTTACATAAGGCCTTAAAACCTGTTAATCAATTAAGAATGATGGAAGATTCTGTGGTTATATATCGTATCTCCAGAGCTCCAGAACGAAGAATATTCTATATTGATGTTGGTAACCTACCAAAAGGTAAAGCAGAAGAATACTTAAAAGGTATTATGAATCAATATAGAAATAAATTGGTTTATGATGCTAAAACAGGCGACATAAAAGATGACAGAAAACATATGTCAATGTTGGAAGATTTTTTCCTTCCTCGTAGAGAAGGCGGAAGAGGTACAGAAATAACAACATTACCGGGTGGAGAAAACCTAGGCCAGATAGATGATATTATGTATTTCCAAAAGAAATTATATAAATCATTAAATGTACCAGTTAATAGATTAGAACAAGAGGCTCAATTTACCTTAGGTAGAAGTACTGAAATATCAAGAGATGAAGTAAAGTTTAAGAAGTTTATTGATAGATTAAGAAAAAGGTTTAGTGATATATTCATGCAATTGCTTAAAACACAATTGTTATTAAAAGGTATTATCACAAACGACGATTGGGCTGGTTGGAAAGAAAAGATTGGTTTTGATTTTATTGAGGATAACTACTTCTCAGAATTAAAACAAAATGAAATGGTAAGAGAAAGGTTTGACCTATTATCATCAGTACAAGAACATGTAGGTAAATACTTATCACATGAGTGGGTTGCTAAAAATGTTTTAAGAATGTCTGAAGAGGATATGAAAGATATGGAAGCACAAATAGAGGCTGAAACAAAAGCCGGAGCTCATGGTAGTGAAGATGAGTTTGATATTTAGTTTCAATGAGAAACAAAAGTTTATAAATAAATAAACAGGAATGTGCAATGATTGGCTTAAAACAATACATTAATGAACAAGTAGAATTAGAAAACTTGCTTATCGAAATGTCCGAAGAGGATTTTGATTCATTATTAGAAACTCTAGACCATAAAGAGCTAGAGATTGTTGAGGGTATATTTAAAGCTATTGGAAAAGGCATAGGTGCTGTTGCAAAAGGGGCCGGCAAATTGGCGGCAAAAGGTGCCAAAGGTGCTGGTAAATTGGCAGCAAAGGGTGCCAAAGCAGGAGCCAAAAAGGCCTTGCAAAAAGGTAAAGAGAAATTTACTACTAAGGGTAAAGCAGATGCTGCTAATAAGAAAGCTGCAAAGGTAACTCAAAAGCGTAAAGATGCTGAAAGGTTAGCTAAGGCCCAAGAGGTAATTAAAAGAGAGCGTGAGGCTCTTAAAAAGCTCAAGGACCGTGATGGTGAGGGAAGCAAGGTAGCTGCTTTAAGAGATAAAATTAAAAAAATGATGCAGAAGAAGAAACAATTAGAACCTTCTCCTGCCTAAATGAGGAAAATATAATGACAGTAGAAAATATAATTAAAGCATTAAAAGATGGCGACAATATTAATGCAAGTAGAGAATTTGAAGCCACAATGGCTGATAAAATGACCAAGGCATTAGATGCAGAAAAAATAAATCTTGCTGCAATGGTCGGTAAAAAAGAAGAACAAGAATAGTTCAACAAATTATTAGGACTGAATATGAAATTAATAACAGAATATGTTGAAAACGATTTAGAAGTTATAGCAGAGCAAAAAAGAGGTGGCGAAAAGTCATATGTTATATCTGGTGTTTTCATGCAGTCAAATCAAAAGAATAGAAATGGTCGCATATACGAAAAGAGCATTATGGAAAATGCTGTAGAAAAATATGTAACCGAACAAGTTAAAACAGGGAGA
>DKPS01000133.1 GCA_002471345.1 Saprospiraceae bacterium UBA7328 | reverse complement strand
GATAATGATTTTTGGTTTGGTTTTGAGCAAGAATATTTTCTAGTTGATCCAGATACAAATAGACCACTGGGATTCCCTGTTGCTGGATTTCCAGCACCTCAAGGCCCTTATTACTGTTCTGTAGGTGCTAATAATGCATTTGGAAGAGAGATCATCGAAGAACATTTAGATATATGCCTAGATGCAGGACTTCTAGTAGAAGGAATTAATGCTGAAGTTGCAGCAGGTCAATGGGAGTATCAAACTTTTGCTAAAGGAGCCAAACTTGCTGGAGACCAGCATTGGGTTACAAGATATCTTCTAGATAGAACAGCGGAAAAATATGGTATTGTCATCGATTATCATCCAAAACCACTTGGAGATACGGATTGGAATGGATCAGGTATGCACGCCAACTTTTCTAATGAAGTTCTAAGAACTGCGGGTAAAAGAGAAGTTTTTGAAGAGGTGTGTGAAAAATTCAGACCAAAGACAAGAATAAAGGAGGCTATTGCAGCGTATGGTGCATATAATGATCAAAGGTTAACAGGTAAACATGAGACTCAGTCTATTAAAAAATTCTCATGGGGTATTTCTGATAGGGGAGCATCCATAAGAATACCGATTGCTGTACCTGAAAATGATTGGAGTGGTTGGTTAGAAGACAGAAGACCAGCTTCTAATGCCGATCCTTATAGAGTAGCAAGTTATATCGTAAATACGGTAAAATCATAAGCTTTTTAAGTTAAATATGGTGAGTTTTCACCTGAAAGATTAAGGGGACATTTCATTTGAAATGTCCCCTTTTTAAATTTATCAGATCTATTAAATCAAGAATACATCAGTCTTATTCATTGATGTTCATAAGATGAATCTGATTGTCTTTTAATTTCACTTGAAATGCATTCACATCATTTTCAATAATGCTTTTAAGCTCAGATTGATATTCTGTTATTTTTGATTGTAATAATTCATGTACTTCAATATGAGGATCTGCAGGAGCAAAGTCTGCTGTTGCAACAGTACTGGCTAAATAGAATATTTTCTCGGCGAGTTTGGCATGCCATCTTACAGCATCTTGCCCAAAACCTGTTGCTTTTAACTGCATTAGTTTACTTTCAAATGATACCAATACCTCAGAAAGTGATGAGATATCCTCTTTAAGTAGCTTTCTCTGAGTAGTAGAAAGCATTTGATCTATATCTTTAAGTTGTTTCCTTAAATCTTCAACTTTATCTATAATGGCCGTCGTTGCATTCATATCATTTTTGAGAGCATTAAGCATATTTATTTGGGCCATGATATCCTGTTCTGTCCCCTCAGAGTTTGGATCTTTAACGAGTTCAATTGGCTGCTCGAAAGACGATTCCCCAATAGTAGTCTTAACAGTATACATACCTGGAGGAGAAATTACGGAGATTTTACCAACTAAAGATTTGCGATTTCCATTTTTATCCATCTCAAACCAATTGGCATGAAGTGGTTTCATATGTAGGTCCATATCATCTGAAGCCTCTCCCTTGAAATCCCACATCACCCTGTTGATGCCTTTTTTGCCTTTGTGTTTTAGTGTTCTTATTGTATCTCCATTACTATCTACAATATGCAATTTGACATCATCATTGTTTTCTAAAAGCCAATAATCTATAGCTCCACCATATGGAGGGTCATTGCCAAAATGAGGTTCTGGGAAGAACTGCATATTGCCAGTCACAGGCCTAAATCTGATCATTTTTTTAGGTTTGAACAAATGTGCACTCGACTTACTAATATCTGTATTCATTTGCTGAATGGAAGATAAATCGTCCATTATCCATATACCTCTTCCATAAGTGCCTATCACCAAATCATTAAACTCTTCTTGAATATCAATCCAATACATTGGTGCTGGAGGAAGATTTGTCATCATAGACTGCCATGATCTACCATCATCATAAGATAGGTACAATGCATTCTCTGTACCCAAATAAAGGAGTCCCTCTCTTACTGGATCTTCTTTTATGTTCCTAACATAACTCAATTGATTTATTGGAATTCCAGAGACAATTTTCGTCCATGATTTTCCATAGTCACTGGTTTTGTATGCATAAGGGGCAAAATTGCCCACTTGGTGAAATTCAACTGAGATATATGCTTTTCCAGCATCCCATTTAGAAGCATTAATATTTCTTATGACTCCTAATTTTGGAAGCCCTGGAATGTTTCTGGTTACGTTTTCCCAAGTGTCTCCACCATTTCTACTTATATGAACAAGACCATCATTGGTGCCAGCCCAAAGTACTCCCTTTTCTACTGGAGATTCATCCAAGGCATATATGACATTGCCATATTCCACATTAATATTATCACCAGTAAGACCTCCAGAAAATCCTTGCATAGATTCATCATCTAGTGATAAATCTGGACTTATTACTTCCCAACTCTGCCCTCTATTAGTAGTCTTATGTACATGCTGGCTTGTCACGTAGATGGTTTCATTATCATGAGGGGAGATTAATAAAGGGAAGGTCCATTGGAATCTATATTTTACATCTTTGGCTGGATGTCCGGTGGTTTGTTCTGGCCATACTTCTACATGTCTGAATTGCCTTGTTCTTTCATCATATCTGGTTACTATTCCACCTAGCGGCCCTCTTCCTGAAGCACTAGACCAAACAATATTGTGATCAGTAGGATCTGCCGTAGCAAAACCACTTTCTCCTCCTCCTACATCATGCCACATACCATTACTTATCAGGCCGCCTCTTCTTCCACCAGTTCCAGTTCGGCTTGGGCCTTTCATAGCAGGGCCATCTTGTCTATTAGTAAGAACATTGTAAGGGACAGCATTATCAGTAGTAACATGATACAATTGAGCAATGGCCAATTGTACTCGATGCCATGATTTTCCTTTATTTCTAGAAATAGAAAGTCCTCCATCACCTACTACTATCATTCTATCTGGTTCTGTCGGATCTATCCACATAGCGTGATGATCCCAATTCGGTTGATCCGCCCTGGATGCAGCGCTTATAGTTGCTCCTCCATCTATGCTTGTGTAAAATCCAGAAGCCATAAAATAGATAACATTCGCATTATCAGGAGCTGCCTCACAGTGCGTATAATAAGCCTGACGACCGCCCATATTTCTATCATGACTCATGAGCTTCCAATTTTCGCCACGATTATCAGATCGCCACAGTTCTCCACTATCAGTTTCTTCACCATCATATGGCACTCCATCTCCAGTTTCTATTAATGCATAGACTCTATCTGGATCATCAGGAGTTACAGTTATTGCTATTTTCCCAACAGGTTTTTGAGGTAGTCCTTTATCTTCTATTTTCTTCCAACTTTCGCCACCATCTGTAGATTTATACAAACCACTACCTTTTCCACCACTTACTCTGATCCAAGTCTTTAGTTCAAGTTGCCACATTCCGGCATACATGATTCTTGGGTTTTCAGGATTCATTTCTATATCTGAAGCTCCTGTATTTTGATCTACATGAAGTACATGTTTCCAAGTCTTACCACCATCTGAAGATTTCCAGATTCCTCGTTCTTTTTGGGAGCTATACCCATGACCTAGTACAGCAGCATAGACCATGTCTGGATTGTCTGGATGTACGATAATACGACCTATTCTGCCAGATTTTTCTAACCCAGAATGATTCCATGTCTCGCCGCCATCTGTGGACTTCCACACTCCATTTCCTATTGATACATTAGACCTAATGGATGACTCCCCAGTCCCAGCATAAATAATTTCACTATCGGATGGAGCTATAGCTAAAGAACCTATAGAATGTACGTCCTTGTCATCGAAAATAGGTTTCCAGGCAAGTCCACCATCTTCTGTTTTCCAAATTCCACCAGATGCTGCACCTACAAAGTAAGTCATAGGATCACCCGGGATACCTGCTACAGATATAATTCTATTTCCTATTGGACCTATGTGTCTAAACTTAAGCTGATCCATCTCGTCAGTAGATAGTTTTTGTGCATATGACTGAGAAGGAAATGAAAAGAATAAACATAGAAGTAGTGCAGCTGAAATAGATAAGCTGCTCTTAAATTTTAAGACGCTGTTCATTGGTTCGTTTTGTTTATGTTCTGACTAAATTACGAAATCAATTCATGAATGGTGTAAATTGATTTTGAGGACATTCTGATTTTTCTTTGGACTTACCCTTTAATGCATCTTACAGATAATCCCATTCTTTTATCTCCATCAAAGTAGTCCACTCGGTCTGAATCAAACAGTAATATTCGACTTCTACTCCATGTAAACTCTAGCAGACTGCTGTTTAGACTATTCCACCACATGCCTTCAAATCTAATACCATCAAAAACACCATTGGCTTGCCGACTTCCTCCGGGTAAGCCTAAGAACCCTGCTTGGTTATTTGCTCCGATGTTAGGAGCAAGCCAAAAATTAAAGCCTTGTTGTTTCAGCTTTCCTCCAGCTTGATCTGATCCACCTAAAGTCCTTATCAATGTCGCCCAATCTGATCCTTCTGATCCATGAGCCTCCGTGGGTAAATGCCATCCCGTCGGACACAGATTGTCATTTGCGACTGCATACCAGTTATACAATTTACCATAGACTTTATCATGATTGCTGTCATTTCCAAACCAGCACCAAGCAGAAGATCTGGTTTGGCTCCAAGAAGTGTTATCTGTTACCTGAGCAATTTGGCTTCCATCATTGAACTTAGATGTTCTGAGATTTTCAGCCATCCAAATTTGATCTCCTATCCGGACCGTTTTATAGGTATTTCCATCTATATCCGTAACTGAATTAGTCTGGCTATACAGGCAAAAGCAAGAAACAAGGATTAAAGAATGGATTAGAATCATTTTGAGCATAATGCACACTTTTGAAATGCTTAAACTACGATTTTATTAGGAGATTTGCTCTAGAAGTAAAATATCAAATTACAAATTTCATTTAGGTCAACTAAACAAAGGGCTTTAGAAAGATTTCTAGACTTCAATTCAAAGGATTAATAATTCAATTTACATCATGTTATCAATGGTCAAGACAACTATTGACTAAATTGAATAATGGCAGCGGATTCTTGACTCCATTAGAATTATAAAGAATATATTCTAAACAATTGTGACATTTCAAACTTTGTATGTTTTGCCTGCCCATTTCCCTAAATAGTTTTTTTAAGAAGTTGAATAAACATTAGGTATCACTTTTCTATACTCTTTAGATACACATCGGTCTGTGAAATATAGTTGTCATTCTTGGCTTCAACTGCCCATTCATGAGCAGTTTTGACCGTTGAAATAGACATGCCTACATTATCATTTGCTTTGTAAATTTTGGCTTTGAGTAAGCCATATCGGAAATTCTTATCACTTTTTTCTAAAGCCTTGTTAATCCAATCTAAAGCGATATCTAAATCTTTATCATTATGGAGATAATATTCAGCTGCTCTGAAATAGACTCTATGACTTATAGATTCTGGATCCTTTAAAAAATCTGCCATTTGGGCTTCAATCTTAGAATCAACATCTACTTCGATAGGGATATTTACGATGGTGTTTTCCCATGACAACTGTACGTTGCATGATTTAGTTGTTATATCAGCAAACTGTATGGTGAAAGATTCAACTTTTACATCAGAAGTAATTGGGCTTACGCTAAACCTGAAAGCATCATTTTCTTCTTTTACTTTTCCCCCTGCTATACTTCTCATATCTGTTTTCTCATGAATGATTATTGTCCACTCATCTTTTTCTGGAATAGTATACAATGCATATGTACCTGCAGAGAGATCATTACCATTGATTTTTACATCTTCTGTGAATGTGAGTTTTGTGGATGCATTTGCACCTGTACGCCATATTTCTCCAAATGGAACAAGTTCTCCAAATATGACTCTACCTTTAGCGCTAGGGCGAGCATAAGACAGTTGGATTTTGGTAAGACCTAGTTGTTGTGATATCTCTGAAGACGTACTTAAGCTAGGTATTTTTAAGTTCTGGGCATAGATGGTCAATGTGAATGTTAAAGTGAAGAGATGTGAAATGAATAATTTCATCGTACTATGTTTATGTATGTCTATTTTTTGGCTGATTTACTAATTCCTCCTCAATTTATGAACTAAGAATTCTGTAAGCAACTCCTTGTTGTTTTTGTTGATAGTTTAGAGATTATCTGAAATGACCATTAATTCTATAAAAGTGTTATGTTTTACTCAAATGGCTATCTAATATTTCCAACAAAGCCAAAATTGGTTGTCACAATGAATATTGGTGAGCTCTCAGATTTTGTTAACTTTCTTGTTTGAAATAGTACCACTTTTAGACCGATAAAGAAATATGATATCTAACGAGCATTTAGAACAACACTCCTGGCAATTCACCATCTTGATTTTATTAATTCTTGTCACGGGCTGTACATCACCTTCGTCTACTTGGGAAGATATAAATGAAGAAGGCTCATTTTTGGTATATAGAAGACAGTCTTTAATAGGAGAAGAAAATTACAGCATTACTGCAAATAAAGAATCCATTGTAGTCAAATCCTTACAAGGTGAAAATGAAAGAGGACGAATAACTGGTGTGCAGACTGAATTACGTTTGGATATGGATCTGTCACCAATGTATTATGAAAATAGGAGGTTAGCAAATGGCGACACCACGAATATTCTTAAAGTGCTTTTAGGCACAAATAAAGTGAGTGTGTGGGAAAAAGCCATGGATGAAGTTTCAATAGAACATCCTTCATCATTTTTTCCGCTACACAGTAATATCCCAGCTGCAATGGAGATGATGCTCTATCATTTTTATTTTGAAAATATTACCAATGGACCTATTTCCACATTGCCCAGAGGAGAGGTTTCCATTATTCATAAGGGCCAAGACATTGTAACCATAAAAGGAGAAAGAATTACTCTTGATAGATTTGTTGTAGAAGGTATTAATTGGGGAGGTAGAACAATCTGGCTGGATGAATCTAAAAACCTCATAGCATTAGTAAAGGCCAATACACAAATAAGAGAAGTCATAAGAAAAGGATATGAAGAAGCGCTTCCAACTTTTATAGCAGGAAATGTCATAGAGCAAATGAATGCGCTCTCTACTTACACAAATGATCACAAAATAGAACAGCCTTCTGTCATTGCTTTAGTAGGAGGAGACCTCATAACTGGGTTTAGTGATAATGTCGATAAGGACATGAACATAATAATCGAGGATGGCCTAATAACACACATTGAAAAAAGTACCGAATTTCAAATACCTGAAGGGGCAAAGGTTATAGATGTAACAGGTAATACTTTAATGCCTGGGCTATGGGATATGCATGCTCATTCTAATCAAGTACAGTGGGCTCCGGCCTACCTGGCTGGTGGAGTGACCACTATAAGAGACAATGGCAATGAGATAGAATTTGCTACCTCTTTTAGAGATGCCATAGCTCATGATGGTGCTTTAGGTCCTGATATTCTGCTAGCAGGTATGACGGACGGTGCTGGAGTCAAAGGCAATGGTGTCATAAGAGCTACCACATCAGAAGAAGCCCGAGAAGTGGTAGCGATGTATTACAGTAAGGGATACAAACAAATTAAAATATACACTTCCATCGAACCTGAAGTGATGAAGGTCCTTTGTGAGGAAGCCCATAAAGTTGGAATCACAGCCACAGGTCATGTCCCAAGGGCTGTGGATAATGCCGTAGGCGCAATTGAAGGAGGTATGGATCAATTAAGTCACAGTGGACGAATCATGTCTGTACTTTTCCCCAATAAGAAATTATCGGAATTGAAAAGTTTGTATCTCGCTGACAATGAAGTAAGTACTGAACAAATAAAGGAAGCGACCCAATTCTTGTTAAAGCACAAGACGGTGTTAGATCCAACCCTAGCTTTATATGTGGTTAGAGGTGTGGAACGAGGCCTTCCTATAGAAACTGTGGAACCGGATGCCGGAAGGATCGCTTACGAACTATTCGAAGGGAAAAGGTTCCGAAACGGAGTCAGTCCAGAACGCGCAATGAAAGCAAAGAAAGATTATACCAAAGCATTTGAAATTATTGGTGAGTTTTATCGTGCTGGTGTACCAATAGTAGCCGGTACTGATAACGTCGTACCCGTATTCAGTCTCTATTTGGAAATAGAATCCTATCATAAATTAGGTGGTCTTAGTCCACTAGAGGCGATCAGTACTGCTACTATCATTCCAGCCAAAGCAATGGGACTTGATGGACAAACTGGAACTCTAGAAGTTGGCAAGCAAGCAGATATTGCAATTTTGGACAAAAATCCATTGCTAGATATCAACAATATCAGAACGGTATCGGCAGTAATGACAAATGGCAATTACTATAAAAGTAATCCACTATGGGAAGCAGCTGACTTTATCCCAAACAAGAATTGATAGTCAAAAATGGAATAATGAAGTGATTTGAAATCATATCTCATCGTCTATAATTAATACATTGATCCTAAATTTATTAGCAAAACATTTGAGCCTAATCTGATCAACCTTTGGTTGGGAACTCACAACTATTGCTATGTATTTCCTATTTTGACAATCCTTGTGAACCAAGCAGTTATTCTCGTCAGACTCTATATTCTCATCTCCTGTCTCAATCACAGAATATTCACAGATTAAAAGATTTTAAGAATTTATATTAGATATCTATTATCATATTGGTGTAATCTATTAATCCTTATAATCCATGTTTCAGTACTTTTACATTAGAACTCCGTTAGACCATAATATTCTTAAGTACCCCAATGTATTGCACACTTCTTCTTTTATTTTTTTAATGAATGCAGTCAATTTCGCAAATACTGTTTTAGGAGCCAGTGCCGATAAATAGTCAGAAATTCTATTCTATTACTGTTGTATTATAATAATCCTTAAGTTAATGGATTGGAGCCTACTTTAGTACAATTCAGAAACATGTAATCGCTTTAGCAAGTCCAATTATTTATACTTCTTCAAACATCCCAATACATAGTCTATATCACTCTCAGTGAGCCCAGCATTAACTTGTACTCTTATGGTCTCAGAGTTTTTCGGAACTACAGGAAATGTGAGACCTACGACGAGTACTCCATCATCAAATAATTTACCTACTAATTCATGTGTCTTCGAAGTATCTCTGATTACAATAGGCACAATCGGATGAGGGCCAGGGATACTCTCAAATCCTAAAACTTCAATACCTACTCGGAAGCGATTGGTCTTTTCTTTTAGTCCTTTCAAGAGAAGCACGCCTTCTTCACTTTCTACTATATTAATAGACTCAACAGCTGCAGCACAATCTGCCACACTGAGAGGATTGGTATAGATATATGTATCTGCTTTTTGTCTGACTGCTTCAGTCAGGGATTCTGATCCTGAAATGTATCCACCATTTACGCCAAAGGCCTTTCCAAATGTTCCTATCTGAATATCTGCATCTGTATTAGTGAAATCACTGGTGCCTCTTCCTTTGTCTCCATAGGCTGCAATACCATGAGAATCGTCTACTATGGTTATGACACCTTGTTCAAACCTGTCGTGGTATTGTTCCGCGATCTTTTGAATTTCATCAATAGGTGCATAATCTCCCCTCATACTGAAAATGCCATCAAAAATGATGCATACTCTTTTCATATCACTAGGAACATTATCTAGACATTTTCTCAGTTCTTCCATGTCATTGTGCCTGTAGATAGACCGATTTGTTCTTGGCACATTGGAGATCCTCATGGACCTGATAATACTGTTGTGATTCAATTCATCACCTATCCAATACGTTTCTTTTCCATTGAGTGTTAATCCTAATGCTAAATTGGCTGTATAGGCGGAGTTGAATATTTTAGCTGAGGATTTATTGGTAAAGGAAGCTATCCTTTCTTCTAGTGCTATATGATGTTCAAATGTGCCATCTATGAACCTTACCGCTCCTGGGCCTACTCCATATTTATGAGTAGCTTCATCAGCCGCTGCTATCATCTTTGGGTGTTTTGAAAGAGACAGATAACTATTAGAATTCATTCTTATAAATTCCTGATTATGTCCCTTTATCAAGTATCTAGGGCCGCTACTATCCTTTGGTGGGAGATAACCATTAATGACTCTTTCTGGCATCTTTGCACGACCTTCGGTCTTAAGTTGATCTATTTCTTTTTCTAGTGCAATGTTTAATTTATCTAATGCCATAATTTACTTTTTAATTTTGACAGCATGTCTGCCGTCATTGATTCCAAGTTGTAACTGGGTTCCCAATTCCACTGATCTCTGGCTTCACTATCGTCTAATCCATCTGGCCAAGAATCAGCAATTTTTTGTCTTACAGGATCTATTTTATATGAAAGAATAAACTCTGGAATATGTTTTCGAATCTCCGCTGCAAGTTCTTCTACATCAAAACACATCGATGCTACATTGAATGCATTTCTGTGCTTTAGGTGCGCACTTTCAATCTCCATTAAATTGATAGTTGCTTTGATAGCATCAGGCATATACATCATATCAAGATAGGTGCCTGCTTTAAGATATGAAGTGTATTTCTTCTTTTTCAAAGCCTTATAAAATATCTCTACAGCATAATCTGTAGTGCCACCACCAGGTAATGTATCACTTGATATAATACCTGGGAACCTTACGCCTCTTACATCCACGTTATATCTAGAATAGTAGTAATCCCCTAATAATTCTCCTGACACTTTGGTAACACCATACATAGTACTGGGTCTCATAATAGTATCCTGAGGCGTATTTTTCTTCGGTGTAGTATCTCCAAATACACCTATTGTAGAAGGATTGAATACGGCACATTTATATTCTCGGGCTACTTCTAAAGTATTGTATAAACCCAGTAAGTTGATCTCAAAAGCTCTTTGTGGATATTTTTCAGCTGTTGCAGATAGAATTGCAGGAAGGTTATAAATCAATCCGATCTTATGTTTTTTCACAATGCTTGCAGTCTTTTTGATATCCATACAATCATGAATCTCAAATCGTCCTTCATTTGTTCGGGAATAGTTTGGAGTTCTGATATCAGAAGCTATGACATTGTCTTCACCATATATGGATCGCAATTTGGGTGTCAGTTCTGAACCTATTTGCCCCAAAGCACCCATGACCAATATCTTCTTATTCATTTGATAAAAATTGGTAATCGAATAAAGTCTTTTGTCTGAATTTCAATAGCAGCTCAAGGTCAGAATTCAGCTCACTTATTTTACTATTATCTAAATCCAAGCTTTCATCAACATCGTTTTTATCCCTCTCTCCATGATGTTTTATCATTTTAGTAGCAGTTATTTCCTGTAAGCTACAGAGAGTAGATGAAGCCTTGTTTTTATCAGACTGTATTAGTGATGAATTGCCCACTTTATCCTTGGAAAAGAAGGTGTTTAAACGATGATAGAATTTGTTTTCATTTGGCATGGACTAAAGATAAAGAAGTATTTTATTCAGACCATATCTTCTTCTTTCTTCTCTCAATCAAATATGCCCTAACAATTATCGTCAGTGGGTGAATCCCCGGTGACAAGATTTCAAGGTTTTATATTGAATCTGTACCATTATCACTTCTGATTAAATTTTGAACCCATATATTTTGTGTTTCTGATACTTTTACTTTAGTACTCGATCAAGACATTATATTCTCAAGAGCCTCAATGCATTTTACGACCTCTTCTTCTGTATTGATGATGCATGGAGTCAATCTTGCATATACCTTTTTATAGGGCGTAGTACTAGCTATTATATTCTTCATAACCAATTTTTTGACCACATCTTCTGCTTCAATCCCATCGACCTCAAAACAATTAATACCTGAGGAAAGAGAAGGTGATAATGGCGTATGTAGTTTGATATGACTGATCTTTTCTAATCCTTCTTTTAAAAGCAAACTCAAATGATGAGTCCTATCTTGAATTTTATTCTTTCCTATTTCTATATGGAACTCAAAAGCTTCCTTTAATGCCCATCGATGTTCGAATGAATGAAAACCTCCGGGAGTAATCTTAGAATAGAAAGAAAGTGGCCCTTTTGGCATTTTATCCATCCACATAAGATAGGCTGCAGAAAATGGAGGGATTGTAGAATTGACCATATGCCAAGCGTCTTTTTTAGCCCAAATTATGCCAGTTCCTCGTGGCCCAAATAACCACTTATGAGTTCCTGCTACTAGAAAGTCACAACCCAAATCTTCTATAGTAATATTTTCTACACCAAACCCATGAACAGCGTCTACACAGAAGTAAATTTTATCGGCTTCAGTTCTCTGCTTATTTATATCAGCAATGACAACTGACATTTCTTTGATAGGCAACTTTACTCCTGTACTAGAATGTACAAGAGTGACTGCCACCAACCTCGTTTTAGGAACAATGTTTTTCTTTAAGTTGGACAACACCTCATCTACTTTTGTTTGATGAGGATCTTCATATAAGTTTAGGTGACGCAAGGTGGCACCTGTTCCTTTTGCCGCATATTCTAGAGACTTTTCAGTCGAATAATGATCATGTGTGGTGGATAAAATATCGTCATCTGGTTTCAGATCAAAGCCAGTGTACAAAAGAGACAAACCCATAGTCGTACTATCCGTTAAAGCTATTTCATTTGACTGTGCACCTAGATATTTAGATGCTGCGGAAAGTACAGCATAATCATTTTTAACAAAATTAGACTCATAGTATTCTACTGGATTGTCATCCAGATATTTTCTGTGATGATTTATGGCATTCCTTACCTTAGAAGGGTGCGAAGCCAGAAGAAACTGAGACATTTGAATTTTGGATCTGTCCAAAAGAAATTCATTTCTGATGGCTTCCCATTCTCCACCTTTGATGCTATCTGTTAGATGGTTAAGGTTAGCTCCCATGATTGTACCGAAGCCGATCGTTTTACTTGATTTAGAGATAAAATTTCTTCTGTTCATCTTAATTTCATTTTATTGAATCCCGATTCATAAGCAGAATACGAATGGACTATGGCTATGCATTTGTATTGCTGGGTGAATGTTGTATAATGGGCAATGTCAGTAGCCAGGATTACTGCGAGTTTGTATTCCTTATTAATTTGTTTACGACTGGACATTTTTTAAAATCAGTTGGAAGTAGTAAGATACATATGTTGAAGGACATTCCAATTCCTTGATCAATATTACCAAACTTCAGATTTATATGTTTTACACTTCCATTATTCTTTTAGATCATTCATCTCACTTTTGAGGATACTTCTATAGTGATCAAAATTTTCATCTGTCACCCAAATGGGGGCTCTGTAAATCACTGTGATTTTACAAAAAGGGATAGGGTAGCGCTTCCGATCCCAAGTAGGAATACGATATTCTTTTGAGAGATGAAAAGAAATAGGAATTATCGGTGTTTTGGAGTGATAGCTCATCAGTAGTACACCCTTCTTGATATGTTTAAGCGGGCCATATGGTCCGTCAGGAGTGATAAATGTACTCCAGCCTTGTTTCAATCGATTGATGACTTTTTCCAAAGCAGCCTTGCCACCATATCCAGAGCCTCCAAATGCCAGTTCTTTTACTCCGACTAATTTTTTCATGACATGTATAGGTGTCATATACAAAAGGGGAAAAGTGATGAAGATATTTGGCTTGTGAAAGTACTTATGCACTATAAAAAACAGATTCACGCTGTCATGCCATACACTAAAGATATGATTGGGACAGGAGTCCAGATGTTCTTTACCTTCATATTCAATACGACATACTAGTCGAAAAAAAGCATTGAGAAAATAGAAGAAAAACCCTCCTATCCAGCTAAAAATGAAGACGAAAGGCCTAAGCCAAAATGGAATATTGTGGACGGTGTATGACATCTATATAATTAAGAAACCAGTATTATTAGTTTATCGATATAGCTAAAATAAAGATCTGAATTGATCATCAAAATCTCATGATTTTACCCACCATACGATCTAACATACGATCAGGAAGTAGATTTGGTATGAAATAGTTTTGAAAGTAACCTTTGAGCATTGTGTACCTGGTTTTAGGTCTACTGGAATTGTATATTTTCATTATTCTATCGGCTATAACTTTCGGCTCGAGGCCATTGGGGCCGGTCTTCATCATTATTTTTGAATAACGTTCTAGAGGTTTCTTATAGAGACTGTCACTATAATCTGCTGTATTTATCCCTTTATCCCAAATGGGTGTTTTTACAGGACCTGGCCCTACGATAACCACGTCAATGCCAAATGGGAGCAACTCTCTTCTTAGAGAATGGGAATACCCTTCTACAGCATGCTTTGACGCTACATAAGCACCTACAAATGGAAACGCAATCTTACCATTGACAGAGCTGATATTAATGATCTTGCCTGCTTCGAATGGACTATCCTTCTGAGCTCCTAATAATGGCAATAAACTTTTAGTGACTTTTATCAGTCCGATTACATTTACATCAAAATGATATTGTATTTGCTCAATGCTTTGATCCAATAATGGCCCTGCTTGTGCTATTCCGGCATTATTGACCAGACACGAAAGTCCATCCTTTCCAATTTCAGCTGTAAGTTGATCTGCTATGCGATCAATAGCTGCATGATCAGTTACATCAGCGATAAGAGGAGTGAACTTTTCTCCAAATTCATTTTTCAATTTTTTTGCATCTTTTACAGATCTCACCATACCATATACATGGCATTCTTCATTAAGAAATGCCTCCACAGCAGAGTAACCTATACCTGTGGACGCACCTGTGACAACTACGTTCCTATTTTTTATTTTCATTTATGAAATTTTACTTTTTTATTGTCCAATTGAAACTAAAACAAAAGAAAATGAATAATTTATATTAATAGTTCATGATGGCATGATTAAGATTTTTATAAATGACTTGATATCTAACTTCTTTCAGGTCATTTTTTAATCTATCAATCGTGCTTTATCCATTTGTGTCATCTGCTCTAATTAGATTGCCTATCGGTAGGCATTGACGAAAGATAATCAGAAACTGAGAATATCAGCTCTTCATGGTTAGATGAGATTATCCAATGATAATTTATTAATTGATATGAATATTTGGTTTGTTCTAAAGGTGAATAAGATATTCTAAATCAATTATGCCAATCTTTGCCTCATATTCTTTCATTGATAATATTGCATTCTTTTTCTTATTTCAATGAACCGACGATCATCATATAAACTTTGAAATATTGGATCTAAGTTCATCATAAGAGCCATTCCCCAATTGTTAGATTTAAATGCCTTCTCAAGGTAATCTAGGGCTATTTTATTTTCTCCTCTTGCTACATATACTGTAGCAATATATAAGTTAATGTGGTGTTCCCCTTTATAATCACGATCCATTAATTCTTGAAGAAATTTGTCTGAATTCAATCTATCTCCTTTTTGGTAGTATGTGTTGGATAAGTAGGCCACATTGAGTGAAATCGGGAGTTCGCTTTCGCGATAAGTGTTGAGTAATTGATCTAATGCTAGATCATACTCATTTGTGTGGTAGTAGTTCCATCCTAAAAACGTTTTGAACATAGAAATCGGAGCAATTTTAGCAGCATTGGAATAATAGATTTGAGCTTCTTCGTACAATCCTTTCTTCATGAGCACATTTGCAGCATCCCATTCTAAGAAAACATTTCCAGGATCAAGTTTTCTTGCCAATTCAATTACGTCAGTTGCTGGTTCAATAAAGTCCAAGGCAATATAAGTAGATACAGCGACGCACATACAATAATTAGTAGGCACGACAGGCCAAGAGTTTATTTCAAGGGCGAGATCTACATCTTTCTTTGCATCTCTTAGTGAGTTATCCATAAAAGCCTTTTGATGAGCTCTTACTAAAAATATATCCGAATTAGAAGAATCCAGTTCCAAAGACTTTTTGATAATTGGAGTTACTAATGCATTTAATTCCTTTATTGGTTTATTGATATGCCCATCAAACCATGGATTAGTGGAAAGTTGATAAGCCCAGGCTAGAAAAGTATGGGCCTGTGCATAGTTAGGATCTATTTTTATAACTTCTTCTAAAGCTTCAATGCTTCTTCTAAAGCCTTCCTTATTTAATTTGTAAAACTCTGATCGTGCTAATAGAAACAGTCGATATGCCTCACCACTTGTGGTATTAACACTATTAATAATGGATTTTTCGTCATTGGATAGTTCCACATTCAAGCTTTTTGCTACCTGTTTAGCAATTGTTATTTGAATATTAGGGGCGTCATCCATTTTTTCATTAAAAGTGCTGCTCCAAACTCTTTTATTATTCTCTTTAGTATCTATTAATTCCAATGACAACCTTACACTATCCCCTGAACTAAATATTCTTGAAGTACCTGAGATTAGATAACGACAATTGAGTTCTTTTGAGATTTGATCATTAGTTTTAGTTGTTTGTTTATATCTAATTGTTGTGGTAAAAGCGGTCAAATTTAGTACCCGAATTTGAGATAATTTATCTATTATTTCATTTGTTACTCCATCCGAGAAATATTCTAGATTCTCATCTTTCGAGTTAAGATTTAAAAATGGAAGGACTGCAATGTTTTTATCATCCTGTGATTTGGAAACATTTTCTTTTAACTCATCAGATGGGGATTCAGTGAGTGCAATATCGAATATAGAGTATGATAGAGCGGCAAGTAATATTAATACAATCATTACTTTCCATAGTGTCCAGTTTCGATTCTTTTCCTCGAAGCGTTGACCTTTACCCTTTATGTCTATGGATTTTGGAACTATTAGGCCCTTATTAGCCAGAGCCAATACTTCCAATGGTTCTTCAACATTCTTAAATTCATAGGGCCCCAACGATTTAAAATCAAAAGCCTCTTGATTCTTAACTCTATCCATAGCAGTTTTGGAAAGAAGCACTGCACCTGCTATGCCCATGGATTCCACTCGTGAAGCGATATTCACACCATTTCCAAAGATATCATTATCCTTATGCACCACTTCTCCCACATGAATTCCTATTCTAAGTGGAACAGCTATTCCCTTTCCAAAAGCCAATTGCATCTGATAAGCACAATTCACTGCATCCACAGTACTTTCAAAGAGTATCAAACTCCCATCTCCATAAGATTTAATAATCTGCCCTTTGTGTTCCTTGACCTTAGCCGTAGTTACTTCTTGAAAGCGATTGAGGATGGACATGGTTTTGTTTTCCCCCTGCTGCATAAGGGCGGTGTAGCCTACTATATCAGCAAATAGAATGGCTGCTAATTTCCGTTTAGAAGAGCTTTCTGAAGGCATCGATGTAAGATATGGATTTTCTTCATATGCTTAAATATTCATCTCAACAGTCTGCTTTTTAATGTGTGATAAGAGAAAGGAGGTAAGATTGAAAAAGGAAATTTTAAGTTGAAGGATATAAATAAAATGGGCCAAAAAAAAGCACACAATTTTCATTGCATGCTATTTTTTACTTGGTATAGTAGGGTAAAACTAATTTTAAATCGCCTCAACATTTTGAGGGAATAAATGGTAATTTTTTTGGTAATAATTTTTGTATCTAAGTACGGCTAATAGACAAATGAAAAAAGGAGATACCCCTATCTCATGTAAAGGATCATTGCCAAAATGTAAGATACTTTGCTTTTTTGATACAAATAATCGTAATTCTGAACATTTAAACGGTTAGATCAGCCCTTTATCCTAACCATCTCTTGAAACTCTGGGTCACTAAATAAAGGCTCTAAAAAATTTTGATATTTCCAAAATGTAGGCCACTGCCCGTAATCTAGGGATTCATTTAATGCTTTCAGCGCTTCTTTATTATTCCCCATAGCACCAAGGACTGTTGCAGTACGACGTATGTTTCTTCCCAACCAAAAAGGTGAGGTATTTTCAGAAGAGCGTAAATTTTCTATTATTTCATTCATTTTGCTTAATTGATGAGCGGCTTCGTCTTTCTTACTCATCAGGCTGTAGCAAACACCCAATCTTTCATATTTATTCATGAGCCGCCCTTTTCGTTGAGGATCTTCTTCTTCATCTTCCCAATAATCGATGGCACCTTCGATGTCGTTATTATAAAAGGATACCCAGCCCATATTAAAATCATAGTTTTCAGCCTCATTATTGTTGTCAGCCCATTCTTTCAGCTTTTTGGTATATTCTCCGAGTAATTCTTTTTTGTTCAGGAGGTATAACTCGCTACATATGCCACGAAGTAACCAATCAGATTCTCTGGCAATGCCACCTCTATTATAAAAACCTTCCTCCACAATATTATCATAGGAAGTTTTTAATGCTGATGTACTATCCATTCTTATTAAACTATATAAATGATTTCTGGCAAGACCATCCATCATCTTAGGGAAAGGGTAGTTTTTGAATACTTCTGTAACTTTTTCATAATCTTCCAATAAATAATACCCATCTGCTAACACGATCTCTCTCCATGCAAAGTCATCATTCATAGATCTATATTTCTGATCGAAATCTTCCAGAATATTTACTAATTTTCTAGGCATATTGGCTCTTAGATAAAGCAGGCCAGCATTGTAATTTCCATTATCATAACTTTTATCCATTTCATACATCCTGGCATTCAGTTCTGCCGCTTTCACATATTCATTATTTTTTGATGCCTTGATAGCCCCTAATCGCAATTCTTCCCATTCTGTTAAGGATGGATTTAGTTCGTCTATTAATTGTATGATCGAGTCCTGCAGAGGATCAGATCTCTGAGGTCCAGGATTGCCATAAAACACTGCAAGCTTTAGTAATGGGGCATAGAAATTTGGATCAAGAGTATAAGATTCAATTAACAATTGTTCGATCTCAGTTCTTAATTCATGATCTCCCCAAATGTGATCTACTTTCAAATATTTTTGATACGCTTCATATTTGGGAGGATTAGATGCAAATCTGTTTTGTTTGCGGACTGACCAGTATCCTAGAACCTTTTGAGTTAACTCTTTCAAAAGGTCCATCATTTTTCCTTTAGGACCTTGGATAGGTGAAAGAGCATGAAGTACTTCATTGTTTTCAGTGTCTACTACATTGGCATGTATGATAATTTGATCTTCTTGTAGATAATATCTTCCTTGTACTAAGACTCCAACTCCCGTTTTTTTGCCAAAGTCAGATAATGCCGCCCCTCCAATACCAGCTAGCTGCACCTGATTTTGAATATTAGCAGCACTGATCACATTTGCTTCCCCAGTCTCCATTAAACCCTGCGTGATCCAGTCAGAAACCATTGTGCCAAACTCTTCAAGCTCTTCACTTCTGGTTTTATTCTCAAAAACCATCACAGCTACTCGTTTGTCTCTGATCTCTTGGGGTAGAGTAGCTCTAGGTTCTAATGATAGAGTTTCATTGAGATTAAAACTTTGATCAGAAAAAAAATTCATAAATCCTATAACACCAATCGCAAAAAGAGCAATAATGCCAGGGATAAGCCATTTGGTTTTAGAAGGTTTAGGAGTTTGAATCTTACCCTTCATCTGATCCTTTCTCGGTACAGAGAACCCCTCATTGGCTAAGGCAAAAATTTCTATAGGTTCTTCAACATTTTTGAATTGGTATGAACCTAAAGATTGAGTAAGTAAAGTCTCTTGATTTTTAATACGTTTCTGTACATCGGCAGACATCAGCACGGATCCAGCCACTCCCATCGACTCCACTCGTGAAGCGATATTCACACCATTGCCAAAAACGTCATTCTCTTTTCTTACCACTTCACCTACATGAATACCGATGCGAAGAGGAACATATATTTCTTCTCTAAATGCCAATTGAATTTCATTTGCACAATTCACCGCATCTACAGTACTATCGAATAAAATTAGACTGCCATCGCCATAAGTTTTAATGATTTCTCCTTGGTGCTCTTTGACTTTGGCTGTAGTTACATTCTGGAATCGATTTAGAATGGACATAGCCTTGTCTTCGCCTTGCTGCATCAGCGCTGTGTAACCCACTATGTCAGCGAAGAGTATTGCGGCTAGTTTTCGAATTGATTTGTTTTCAGAGGACATTGATTAAAGATAATCAGAAATGATCATATAAAGACAATTCCGTATGATTCTGTAATTTACAAGAACAACACAATTGGAAATATGTGCAAGGCAAGTCTATTGAAAAGTCACTTTGGCTTTGTCTATGTTACATAAGCCCTTAAGGCTCTATTTATAAAAAATATATGAGGGCTGAAACCATCATATATAAAATGTTGGCATGGGTATTATAATGTATATCAATAATATATGAGTTTTAAAGTAGATGAATTTTTAAAATCGGGTTGCTCAATTAGCTACAAAAGAAATGAACATTTAATAGAGCATGGTGATATTTCACGTCGCGTTTATGTCGTGCTCGAAGGAATAGTAAGACACTATGTAGTCGATTATTTAGGAAATGAAAAGACCATTAGGATATCTCAAGAAAATGACTTTTTTTATTCTTCAAATGTCAGTTATTGGAGTGGGACACCTTCATACATTAACAGTCAAGCATTACTAAATTCGAGGTTGCTTTATTGGACTAAAGATGATTTAGACTATTTGAGTTCGACTGATCCAGAATTTGTGTTATTTGAGAAAGAAAAACTTAAGGATTTTATCATTGAGAAACATAAAAAGGAGATATCTAGAATCACTAAAAATGCAAAAGACAGATTGATTGAGTTTAATGAAGAAAATATTAATTTATTCAATAGGATTCCTCATCATATTATTGCTTCATATCTAGATATGACTCCAGAAACTTTGTCCCGATTAAGGGCTCAATTGTGAATTTTTGAATTCTTGATATAGATCAACGCAATGCAATTCCTTTCATTCTAATTTTGAAATATTCATCATTAAAAAGAAATTAAAATGAAAATGGTAGTATTGATTTTAGTCATAATGTCCACATTGATGGCATGCTCAGAAGATAAGTTTGTTGGGTCCGATGATACCATGTCTGAAATCAGAAATGTAGATTACTTAAATGAAGTCTCAAGTGAAGGCACATTTGAGGTCACCATTATAAAAGGGGAGGAGCAATCAATTGAAATTGTGGCGAATAGTAACATTATACACTTGGTAAAAACTGATGTAGTTGTAGCCTTGCGTAAAAATAA
>DKPS01000164.1 GCA_002471345.1 Saprospiraceae bacterium UBA7328 | reverse complement strand
ACAACATAAATAAGACATTATTTATGGCTTCCAATCAGGAGGGCTAACTATATATGACAAAGCTTCCTTGATAGAATGAGAATTTTTAATGTCTTTGGCCAAGGATAACCAATCTCTAAAGGTAATCTTCACAGGATTATAAGTATTTACATTGTCTTTGATACCATATATCACTGGTGCTACTTCAGGTTCGAATGTACCAAATATCTTATCCCAAATGATAAAGAGATTACCATAGTTTTTATCAATGTATTCTGGATTGCTACCATGATGCACTCGATGATGAGATGGTGTATTAAAGATGTATTCTAAGAGTCCTAGTTTATCAACTATTTGAGTGTGACCTAAGACTCCGATAAGAGTAGCAATTGCTCCTGCCACTACAGTAATTGTTGGATCTAAAAGAAATAAAGGGAGGAACATGAAAAAAGGAATTTTAGAAAAAGGATTAAACCAGGCTTGTCTGAAAGCAACAAGAAAGTTCATCTCCTCACTAGAGTGATGATTCATATGAATAGCCCAAAGAAAACGAACTCGATGTGATGCTCTATGATACCAATAGAAAGTAAAATCTATGATAAAAAAAGAAAGAACAAAAACCACCCAAAATGGCAGATAATCAGAAAGATTGAACACATTGAATTGAAATAAGTAGAGATTGAATCCGAAAATTATTCCTTTAGTTAATAAGACCATGATGATATTGCCCATAAAGAGGCCGAGGCTCCCTAATGAATCACCTAAGTGATAAAAGCCTTTCTTACGCATAGCAGAATAAATAGCTTCTATAACTATAAGTCCAAAAGCAATCGGTAACCCTACAGCATAAATAGCATTAGACGATAGGCTCTCTAACATTAATCCACAATAGACTGATAAACCATGGTGTGAAACTTTTCTTGTGCTTTCAATTGATTATAAGGCATCAACTGAATCATAAAAAGCAAAATAAGATCTTCCTCTGGATCAATTCTAAAATAAGTACCTGCTGCTCCTCCCCATCCATATGATCCCAAAGAACCTGTAAGGTTTGTATCAGCTAGGTTTTTTGTAACTGCGAAGCCTAGACCAAACCCTGTACCATTAGTAGGCATGACAACTGGTCCACCGTGATGGGCAGAATGTGCAGAATGATCTTGAGTCATCAATTCTATAGTCTTAGGGCTCAGCAATCTCTCACCTTCTAACTCTCCACCTCTAATAAGCATTTGACAGAATCGTAAATAGTCTTCTGCTGTAGAAGCTAATCCACCACCACCTGAGAAAAAAGTAACCTCTTTACAATATGGGCTAAAAGATGGAGCATCTATAACCTTCAGTTTACCTGTCTCCCTGTCAGTAGTATAATTAGTGATAAATCTGTCATCCTTGCTATCAGGGATCTCAAAATGAGTATCAGTCATCATGAGGGGTGTGAAAATGTGCTCTTGGAGATATTCATCTAAAGGTTGTCCTGAAAGCACCTCAACAAGATATCCCAAAACATCAGTTGAAAGACCATATCTCCAATGATCACCTGGTTCAGAATAAAGAGGAAGCTTACTAAGACCTTTAACTAATCCTTCTATAGTTTCCATAGACCTACGATCTGTACCAGCATAAAGAGAATCCACATATCCTCCGCTCCATCCATATCCTATACCACTAGTATGCCTAAATATATCAACTATTCTTATTGATCTTTTAGCCTTTTCTACCTTACCACCTCCTACATGCACATTGAGATCCTTCATCTCAGGAATATACTTATGTAAAGGATCATTAAGCTGAAAATGTCCTTGCTCATATAGCATCATTGCTGCCACTGATACTATAGGTTTTGTCATAGAATAAATTCTCCAAATCGTATTGTCTTTCAGCTGATCTGCGCTGTCCACATCCTCATGTCCATAAGTATCCCAATGAACCAATTTACCCTTTCTGATTATCGCTGAATGTACAGCAGAAAGCTGTCCATTATCAACAAATTCGTGCATTTGTTCATCTAATCTTTCTAATCGCTCTGAAGACATCCCTACAGATTCAGGAGAAGCTTTTTGAAGTGAATTTTGCGCATAGGACAAAGTCACCGATAGAAGAAACACAAGTCCAATTATTATTTTTTTCATTAATTGATGATTTGACCTTTAATGTAGGTGAAATTCAACTATACTCTAGTAGATCTGGTTCTAAAAATATGCTTCTTGCTGAAGATGATTGTATCAATTCAGGACTATAATGAGAATCAATCAAAGATTTAAAGTCTTTTTTGACCTTTGGAAATTCAGAAATGAAATCAAAGAAATTTTCAGTATCATATTTTTGATAAAAATGATAGACTGTTTTGACAGCAGCCATAGTAAGCGTATGGTGGTATTTGTCCTGAGAGCCTACATGTGCCACAAAATTTTGAATAGCTGTACACACCTTTTTTTCTGCAACAGAAGACTCAAATTTGTTTATATATATCCAAGCTAATCTTAGATGAGCTTCATGACTAAAAAGACTAGGGTCAAGCTCACAGCTTTCAAAGAGATCAACAAATTGATTATCAAGTAAATGTCCATGATGAACTATAGTTTGAGGTAAAGCAACGTCTAATTCATTCAGATCAGGCATGATATATCGATGTCTTGCTTCCGTAGAAAACAGGACCTTTTTACTATAAAAATTCAATGGATAACTTTTGTCGCCTTCCTTATTGGAAATGAACTCATTAATCAATTCTTCCTCATTGAGATCTTTATTTTTTGTACAAAAGACAAAAGCATTGTATAGCCAAAAAATAGTGATGGACTCATGATATCCAGAATCAAATGTATTCGGTGTGCCATGAAATTCATTTAATTTTTTAATCTTTTTCCTTATGACAGGAAGAATATTCTGGGGCAAATGTTTAATGACATAATGTACAGCCATCATAAGATGGGCCTCATGTGTCCATTCATCTTGAGCTAAGTCAGAAGAGTTAAATCCCTCAATAATTTTACTATATGACCTTTTCATAGGCATGACTTAATATTTACTGTAAAAGTCAGTCTAATTTATCAAATTCAATTACTCCGATTCAACATTTACATTCATTAACAAACATTTACATATTTGATATCATAAAATATATTAATTGGCGTTTCCCCTATGTGAAAAACGTCATACTTCTTTTAGCAACGATAACCTCATTCAGTACATTTTGTCAGTCGGTCGATGATAAACCTAGTGTCTTTCTAGATTGTCAGATGCGATGCTTCAGCGACTATATGAAACAAGAAATAACCTTTGTAAATTATAAGTTTGAAAGGCAAGGTGCAGATGTATATGTACTGCTTACATCTCAAAGAGCTAGTGCCGGTGCCGAAGAGATACAACTCATATTCCAATATGATGGCTATGACAACTTGAGCGCTGATACGATCAGCTATATCAAAGAAGCCAATATATCTAATAATGATGAACGTGAACTTCTAAAAAAGAGCATCAAAAAAGGGCTTCTAGTCGCTCTGACTCAGACTTCACTTTTGGATGATATTACCTATAATTTACCAAAAGACACTGCTACATCAACCACGAGAAAAGTGAATGACCCTTGGAACTATTGGTCCTTCAATACAAGTATGAACCTCAATGTAAATGGTGAAAAGAGCTTTAGCGAACAGAGATATTTCATACGGTTCTCAGCATCACAAATCACTGAGGATCATAAAATCATATCAAGCTCATGGTATGACTTTAATAAATCCAAGTTTACACTTTCAGATGGAGAAGAAGTGAAAAGTCAAAATAAAAGATACCGAAGCTTTTTGCAATATGTAAAATCTATAAGCGACCATTGGTCAGTAGGAGTAAGGACATTAGCAGGGTCTTCGTCCTTTAGCAATACAGACTTTGAACTTTTTCTACGACCAGCTATAGAGTACAATATCTATCCTTATTCTGAAAATGTAACCAGGAGAATGACTTTTTTGTATTCTGCTGGCATGGTCCACCAAAACTACACAGAGATCACCATTTTTGATAAGATGAAAGAGACTTTGGCTAGGCACAGCTTAGATATAGAGTATCAGATCACTAAGAAGTGGGGAGATATATCGATGGATATTGAGTTTGATCAGTATTTACATGATCTCGAACTATACAGCATATCTTTTAATCCTAATGTAGAACTGAATATTGTAAAAGGTCTACGACTCAATTTTGGTGGGTTTTTCTCATTCGTAGGTGATCGAATCAGTATCACAAAGGAAGAGATATCTGATCAGGATATCATCCTCCAGAATAGACAGTTAAATACGAGTTATACCTATTTTTCCTACTTTGGATTTAACTATCGCTTTGGGTCTGCTAATAATAATATTGTTAATCCTCGGTTTTAAAATCTTCATACTTCTAGACTCTTTTTCTTGAAGACCTACATTTTAGTACATTAGGCCATATAACATTAAGACGAACTTGGAACAACCTCCCAACCCACAACTTGACCTAGCAAATCGATTTGTCAATGAGACGAATAAGCATATCTTCCTAACAGGGAAGGCTGGCACTGGTAAGACGACCTTCCTTCACAACTTACTCAAACAATCAAAAAAAAGATCAGCAGTAGTAGCACCTACTGGTGTTGCCGCCATTAATGCTCGTGGCGTGACAATTCACTCTCTATTTCAGTTGCCTTTTGGACCACTTATTCCTGGTCAAAAGAGAGATCAATCCAAAGAAAAGAAATTCAAAAAGTCTAAGATTAACTTACTCAAAAGTCTGGATCTTTTAATCATCGATGAAATCAGTATGGTCCGAGCTGATGTGCTGGATGGAATAGATGAAACCCTACAGAGATATCGTAGAAATACTTCTCCTTTTGGCGGAGTCCAACTTCTTATGATTGGTGATTTGCATCAACTTCCTCCAGTAGTAAAACATGAAGAATGGAATCTGCTTAGACCACATTATGATTCAATGTATTTTTTTGGAAGTCAGGCACTGAAAAGAACATATATGATAACTATAGAACTCAAACATATCTATAGACAATCTGATCCTACATTTATCAATCTTCTCAATAAAATTAGGAATAATGAGATGGATCAATCTGTAATTCAAACCCTGAATTCTAGATTTGAATCCAATCCAAATAAAACACCAGAAAGTACTATTACACTTACATCTCATGTGGCTACAGCTAAAAGTATTAACCAAAATAGGCTCAGAGATATAAACCTCAAACTGCGTCGCTTCAAAGCAGAGGTTGAGGGCACTTTCCCTGAACATGCCTATCCAAATGATGAAGAATTAGAATTTAAAATAGGCGCTCAAGTGATGTTCGTGAAAAATGATCTATCGGAAGAGAAGCTTTATTACAATGGGAAGTTGGCAAAGATAACGGGTATACAAAGTGATGAAATAACTGTAATAGATGATCAAGAACAAGAAATAAAGGTCGTACCACTTACTTGGCAGAACACAAAATATGAGTTGAATGATAAGACTAAACTCATTGAAGAAGAAGTTATTGGCACATTTACTCAACATCCTTTAAGATTGGCATGGGCTATAACTATCCATAAAAGTCAAGGACTCACTTTTGATAAAGTGGTCATAGATGCTGCTGCTGCATTTGCTCATGGTCAGGTGTATGTAGCTCTGAGCAGATGTCGGACTTTTGAAGGCATCACATTGTTATCCCAGATTGATTCAGAAAGTGTAAAGACAGACAGGGTAATACAATCATTTGAACAGAATGCCACACAAAATGCACCTGATGAAAATGCTCTGACCGCTGGGAAGAGAGACTTTGAACAATATCTTCTGAGAGATCTTTTTGATTTCGCTTCACTTGATTTAGCACTCCGTTCATTATTGCGTATAATCATAGAATCAGAAAATGTACTACACGGAGGTGAGAAGAAAAAGGTGGTAGCCATAGGAGAAGTGATCAATAAAGAAGTATATGTTATAGGATTAAAATTTGCTCCACAGTTAGATAAATACTTTCTAAACCCCTTACTACCATCTGAAAATCAAGAAATTATAGAAAGAGTACAAAAAGCCAGTCATTACTTTCTAAATCAATTCAAGACTAAGATTAGTCCTTCATTATTAGCCATACCAATTACAACTGATAATAGTGATGTTAGAAAAAAGGTGAAAACCAGAATGGAAGCCCTAAAGAAAGAAGTCCATCTGAAAAAGGTCTGTTTTGAGATTTGTAAGGAGAAATTTGACGTGCAAGCAATACTTACGACTAGGGCCAATGCCGAAATTGATTTTGATAAAAAGACTTCTTCTTCAAGGACTTCACAAAAATCACTCGTTGACATCAAGCACAAAGACCTTTATGAAAAACTCAGAAAGTGGAGAGATGAAGAAGCAGAGGCAACAGATATAGATCCATATATGGTTGCCCAAGTCAAATCACTAATTGAACTCACTATAGTACTTCCTCTAAGTATAGAAAGCCTTAAAAGAGTCTATGGTTTTGGCAAAAAGAAAATTGACAAATACGGTGATGAAATCATAGAGATGATTAAAGAATATTGTGAAGATCAAAAACTAGAAGGTGATCAGTTGACTCATGCCTCTAAAAAACCTAGAAAAGAAAGAGCAGAGAAAGGAGCATCTCAATCACTATCTATCTCCATGTATAAAAATGGAATGTCAATTAATGAAATCTCTAAAGACAGAGACTTAGCTCTAAGTACTATTGAAAGTCATCTGGCAATGGGTGTGAGGTCTGGAGAATTGGATATTAAGTCATTTATCGATAAAGATAAATTGAGTAAAGCCTTAGCTTATTTTGAAGGGGTTGATGATAAGTCCTTTGGTATAGCAATGGGTAAATTAGGAGATGGGTATAGTTATGGTGATTTGAGGATGGTCACTTGTTATATGGAATGGAAAAGGGGGGAGAGCTGATTCCTCATAATCAGAGTTACTCCACCAGTATAAATTAATCATTATTACATCCCTCTACCATCGCCTCAAATAGTGCTCCCAAAGGCACCTCAAATCCGCCATCTAGTTCGATATTTGGTGAAGAAAAAAGAGTTGGAGTTAGACCCTCTACTCTACCGTCTGACATAATCATCATCTCGGCTTTGTATTCTCCATAGATTTCATCTTGAGTTCTGATATCGAGTTCTTCCATACATACTGCTGTTATATTTATCGTATTAGAAGATATGTCAAAAATGGTTGGTTCTGTGCTATCGTATACTTTGATTTTGTATTCTCCATCTGGTACAGAAACGGGTATGACCCATGATGCGATATTGCTTCCAGGGTCAACATTGATGGCAATTCTTCTTACAAATTCTCCATTTCTTGTCACTAAATCGACATTGACCATTTCAACATTATTAATGGTGTCCCATTCTATATTCGTGATTGGATCACCTGTACTGGCTTGTTGCTCTGTCCTTGGCATTAAGTCTATCATGTTGTCTGTCCAGTTTAATGTGTCTCTTACAGTAAAACTCCATCTGCCATAATTATCTTTTGCTCTAACATAAATGAAATTGTTGCCTGTGAAGTCAGCAGCATTTAGACTCAGATTAACCTCTACGGTATCATCTGGAGTAAATGCTATTTTACTAGCATTTCCCAGACCTGGTTCATCGTCAATGTAATATTCTATTTCAACGATCTCTGGTTCTTCCAAACCACTTCCTTCAAATACATAAAACATTCTTTTCTGGATAAAGCTCCATAGGCCGCTTTGATTTTTTGCTCGTACGTACAAAGTGTGTATACCTGGAGCGAGTCCATTTAAATCTATTGTATAATTGGCATCTGAGTCGGTGCTATTGGATACTCCTAGTGGTTCTCCATTGTCATAACCTGGATCTGCGTCAATAAAATATTCTAGATAATCTAATTCTGAAGTGCCAGCTACTCCTCCATCGAAAACGTAGAAAGATCTTTTCTGAATAAAACTCCATACGCCATTTTTATTCTTAGCTCTTACATATAAGGTATGTATGCCTAGATTAATTCCAGTTAAGTTGATTGTATAATTGGCATCTGACTCAGTACCATTGGACACGCCAAGTGGATTTCCATTGTCATATCCAGGGTCTGTGTCTATGAAGTATTCTAAATAATCAAGATCCGACGTGCCTGAACTGCTCCCTTCAAAGACATAAAATGATCTTTTTTGTGTGAAACTCCAATCTCCGTTTTCGTTTTTAGCGCGGATATATAGGGTGTGGATGCCTGGAGAAATACTACCAAGGGAGATAGTATAATTTCTGCTAAAATTTAAAGAACTAGGTGCGCTCAAACTAGTAGCTGCTCCATATCCTGGGTCAGTGTCTATAAAATATTCAAGATTTGAAACAACAGAACATGTAGAACAATTTACTACTCTAAACATTGCAGTATTCAAATTATTTATTGCAATAATAAATGACATGATCTATTCTAACTGAATTGGGGTATTCAAAATTTAGAATATTCAGCTGAGTTTATTTATGTAATGATTTCTTGATCGTCTGGCAGATTTACATTTTCTTAACCTCTCTTCAAAGGATAGGTTTACATAGAGAGTCAAAAGTTCAATATATCGACTTTTAGTCTCTATATTTTTTTCCTTGCTTTTAGCAGCATTACATACCCCGTCGATACTGCCCTCCCACAGCAAACAGAGCATCTGTAATCTGACCCAACGTACAAATCTTAACTGCTTCTATCAATTGTTCAAATACATTATGGTTGGCCACAGCAGCTTCCTGAAGGTTCTTAATAGCAAGTGATGATTGATTCTGATTTAGAGTATGAAGAACCTTTAAATTACTTATTTGTAGTTCTTTCTCTTCTGTGGTAGCCCTAATCACTTCATCTGGAATAACAGTAGGTGATCCTTTAGATGAAAGGAATGTATTAACACCAATGATAGGGTATTCACCTGTATGTTTTAATGTTTCGTAATAGAGGCTCTCTTCTTGTATTTTACTGCGCTGATACATGGTTTCCATAGCTCCGAGAACGCCTCCTCGTTCTGTGATTTTATCAAATTCAACCAAAACAGCTTCTTCTACTAGATCTGTCAATTCTTCAATAATGAATGACCCTTGCAATGGATTTTCATTCTTAGCTTGTCCTAATTCGGTATTAATAATCATCTGTATCGCCACAGCTCTTCTTACGCTATCTTCTGTAGGCGTGGTAATAGCTTCATCGTAAGCATTGGTGTGAAGAGAATTACAATTATCATAAATAGCATAAAGTGCCTGTAATGTGGTGCGTATATCATTGAAATCTATCTCTTGAGCATGCAGTGATCTTCCAGATGTCTGAATATGGTATTTAAGTTTTTGAGATCGATCATTCGCTCCATATTTTTCTCTCATAGCTTTTGCCCATATTCTCCTTGCAACCCGACCAATCACAGCATATTCTGGATCTATTCCATTGGAGAAGAAGAAGGATAAATTAGGCGCAAAGTCATTGATATCCATTCCTCTTGAAAGGTAGTATTCTACAAAAGTGAATCCATTAGAAAGAGTAAGTGCCAGCTGCGTAATAGGGTTAGCTCCTGCTTCTGCAATGTGATACCCCGATATAGAAACGGAATAGAAATTCCTTACTTGATGAACTATGAAATATTGCTGAACATCACCCATTAGCTTAAGTGAAAACTCAGTGGAGAAAATGCATGTATTTTGTGCTTGATCTTCTTTGAGTATATCAGCTTGAACTGTCCCTCGTACGGCCTTTAATGCTTTCTCTTTTAATTCAACATAAACTTTAGGTTCTAATACTTGATCTCCAGTGAGGCCTAATAGCATCAATCCGAGTCCATCATTTCCTTCTGGCAATTCACCTTTATAAATTGGCCTTTCTATTTCTTGATTGTCATAGAGTTCTTTGAATTTTGATTCGACTGATCCTTCAAGACCATTCTCTTTAATATAAAGTTCACATTGCTGATCAATAGCGGCATTCATAAAAAATGCACAAATGGTCGCAGCGGGACCGTTTATAGTCATTGACACAGATGTCTTTGGATCACAAAGATCGAATCCTGAGTAGAGCTTTTTTGCATCATTGAGCGAACTGATATTTACTCCTGAATTTCCCACTTTACCATAGATGTCAGGTCTATGATCAGGATCATTTCCATAAAGTGTTACAGAATCAAAAGCTGTAGAAAGCCTTTTTGCAGGCATCCCTTGAGAAAGGTAGTGGAATCTCTTATTCGTTCGTTCAGGTCCGCCTTCTCCTGCAAACATCCTTGTAGGATCTTCTCCTTTTCTTTTAAATGGAAACACACCCGCCGTGTAAGGGAATTCTCCCGGCACGTTTTCTTGTCTTACCCATCTCAATATCTCGCCCCAATCCTTGAATTTTGGTAGGATGACTTTGGGTATTTTATTGTGAGATAATGATGTGGTGAAATTATCTACTTTAATTTCTTTACCTCTCACTTTGTAAGTGAAGACATCTTCATCATAAGCTGCTTTCTTTTCATCCCATTCTTCTAAAGTCTGTCTATTCTCCCTGCTAAGATCAGACTCTAATTCACTCTGTTTTTCATTCAAGGCATAAACCACATTATTTTGTCCTGATAGTACTTTTTTACTTATTTCTAATCCAAAAAGCGTTCTCGCAATATTCGATTGTTCTACAGTCTCCCTATCGTATTTCCTTATAGCTTCAGTTATCTCTGATAGATATCTCACTCTTGGTGGAGGTATTATATATTGTTTCTCACTTTCTCCCTTTACATTTTCAGGTTTAAAATCCGTAGGAAAAAGATGCTGCATCAGCTCATTGAAGAGGCGATTTACCCCTGGATCATTGAATTGCGAGGCAATAGAGCCATAAACTGGCATCTCATCTAATGATTGTTCCCAAAGATCATGATTCCGTTGATATTGTTTTTTAACATCTCTCAAGGCATCTTGAGCTCCTCTCTTGTCAAACTTGTTAATAGCAATCATATCCGCAAAATCAAGCATATCAATTTTTTCTAGCTGAGATGCGGCACCAAATTCTGGGGTCATCACATAAACAGATAAATCAGCATGATCGACAATTTCACTATCTGACTGTCCTATTCCAGAAGTCTCGAGAATGATCAGATCAAAACCTGCTTTTTTCATTATCGATATAGTGCTATCAATGTGCTTATTCAAAGCAAGATTGTACTGTCTTGTGGCCAGAGAACGCATAAAGACTCTGTCATTGCTTATAGCATTCATCCTTATTCTATCACCTAAAAGAGCACCACCAGTTTTTCTTTTAGATGGATCCACTGATATAATTCCCAATGTCTTATCCGTATATAACTGAAGGTATCTGAGTACTAATTCGTCAACCAAACTAGATTTTCCTGCTCCTCCTGTACCTGTAATTCCTAAAACAGGAACATTAGATTTTTCAACTTCTATCTTAAGAGATGCTGCCCATTCTCTATTTTCTTCTGGATAGTTTTCTACAGCTGAAATAAGCCTAGCTATTTCTACATGAGCATCAGGGGATATCCTTTTTAATTGACCGTTGAGCTGAGCTCCTACTGGATAGTCACTTTGTTCTAATAGATGATTGATCATCCCCTGAAGGCCCAATTTTCTGCCATCGTCAGGAGAGTAAATTCTTGTGATACCATACTCATGTAATTCTTCTATTTCAGAAGGTAGAATAGTACCACCGCCTCCACCAAAAATCTTAATATGTCCTGCACCTTTCTCTTTTAAAAGATCATAGGCATATTTGAAAAACTCAATGTGACCTCCTTGATAGGATGTAATCGCTATTGCTTGTACATCTTCTTGAATGGCAGCATTTACTATCTCATGTACAGGTCTATTATGACCTAAATGGATAACCTCTGCACCAGTTTTCTGGATGATACGCCTCATAATATTAATAGCAGCATCATGTCCATCAAAAAGAGAACCTGAGGTAAGGACTCTTATTTTATTTTTTGATTTGTATGGTGCTATTTTCTCCATTGTGGTTATAATTTAATAACCGCAATATAGGGCAGAATTAGGCCGAGATAGAATCAACTTTTATATAATCACAATGCTCTAGGGTTCTATTCAGCTTCGATTCCAAGCATCTTCCAAAAGTGCCTTTGTCGCTCTGATTCCATCTGGCTCACTTAAATTTTCTCCTTCATACTCAATTCCAACATATCCATCGTAACCTTCTGCTTTTACAAGATCAATCATCTTATTGTAGTCAATTCCTTTGACTGTTCCATCTTCATTAAAATCATACGACTTCGCACTGACTCCTTTTGCATAAGGCATAAATTCCTTTACTCCATTATATAGATCATAACTGTCTGTGCATGCATCATCCTTTGTACTTCCCCATTTTTCATTCGTACACCAGTTTCCAAAATCTGGTAATGTTCCTAAAAACGGAGAATCAACAGCTTTGATAACATTGGTAACCCATTGTGCATCAGAACTATATAGACCATGATTCTCTATCAACACATTAATATTTTCTTTGGAAGCATACTCACATAGTTGACTTAGTCCATCCACTAAGTATCCATGCATTTCTGACTTGGTTCCACTTCCAAAAGCATTGACTCTTATCGAATGGCAATCCATGAGTTTAGCCGCATTTATCCATTTTTGGTGGTTAATAGCTGCTTCTTTTCTTTTCTGTGAATCTGGATCACCAAGGTCTCCTTCATCATCTACCATAATAAGCAAACTATTCACCCCTTCACCTGAAGCTCGTTGTTGCATCTCCATCCAAAACGGTTCGTTATTGACATGCTCAACATAGAATTGATTGACATATTCTACAGCTTTTATATCATAGGATGCAGTGACCGGTGCAAAGTTTATCGGATCTAACTCTTTGGCAAAAAAGGCCTTGTGTAAAGACCATTGTGCGAGTGATAGTTTCAGAGAGTTCTTGATTTCTGGCACAGGTTTCTCTTTTTTAGATCTACATCCAATGACGCCATATGATACTATTCCAGCAACTGCTATTATAGATTTTTGACAAAATGCTCTTCTATTCTTCATTATAAAATAGTTTTTTCAGTTTGTATTTTGAAATTTCACCTCACCACCCAAAATGGTATACAACACTTTAGTATTGGGAATTTCTTCTTCAGCTACACTCATTATATCCTGAGACAAAACAGTGATATCTGCGAGCTTACCAACTTCCAATGTCCCTTTAATATCCTCTTCGAATGCTGCATAAGCATTATCAATAGTATATGATTTCAAAGCTTGAAATCGAGACATTTTTTGCTCAGGGGCGAATACTGAACCGTTACTTAAGACCCTACTCACCGAACAATGAAAACTTGCCATTGGATCTATATCTTCTACAGGAGGATCAGTACCATTCATAATTCTGACTCCTTCATCTATCATCGTTCGCCATAGATAACCTCGTTCTCTTGTCCGATCTTCCCCTAGTCTAGATGCGACCCAAGGGCCATCAGAACAAGCAAAAACACCTTGAATTCCAGCTATCACATCTAAAGTTTTAAATCGCTGTAAATCAGAAGGGTGTATAACTTGTGCATGTTCTATCCGCCATCTCCAATCACCCTGATCTGGATTTTCACTAAACGTCTTTTCATAGATATCCAATAACACTCTAGTTGCTTTATCACCAATCCCTTGAATAGCCATCTGGTAATCATGTTTAACAGCTAACTCAGCAGATCTTTCAATTTCTGATACTGGAGTTACATTAAAACCAGAAGTGTGTGGAAGATCTACATATGGCTCCAAAAGCCATCCACCATGAGTTCCTAAAGCACCATCCAGTACTTTTTCTCCAATACAACGATTAGTCAAGAAGTTATTTCCATAGCCAACCATTCTGAATTCTTCCAGCTTCTCCTCCATTAAATCTGATGGATCATGAATTGCCATATACAACCTTACGGGCAAATTACCCTCCTCAGCCATAGTTTTTAAAAGTGCTACCTCATCAAATGAAGAACCCATATCTTGAAAACTGGTTATTCCATTTTCCAATGCTTCTTGTCCAGCAAGAGCAACTTGACGTCTGTGTTGTTCTTCGAGATCAGCTGGTGTCATATTTTGTTCATATTCATTATATACATTGTCAATAAGCTGTGCTGCCGATTCTCTAAGCATTCCTATTGCATTCCCAAGTCTATCTCTCACAATTTCACCACCAGCTGGGTTAGGTGTCTCTGCATTGATACCAGCCATCTCCATTCCCTTTGCATTAATGTATTCTCCATGACCACTGGTGTGCGAAAGCATAACTGGATTTTCTGGACTTATCTCACTAAGAGAATTATGAATAGGTAATCCTTCATATGAAGGGATGGGAGTTTTTTCCCATTTGTCTTGATGCCATCCCCATCCCAGTATCCATTCTCCTGGTTTTGAACGATCTACAGCCTCAGCTACCATGTCTACTATTTCATCCCACGAATTAGCATATCTTAAATCTAAGTGCATTAAAGTATGCCCTAATCTCATATAATGTCCATGCCCTTCTATCAATCCAGGAATAGCTAAATTACCTTTGAGATCTATAATCACCGTTTCTTTATCTGTATGTCTACGGATTTCTTCATCTGTTCCTACAGCAATTATTCGATCACCATTAACAGCTAATGCTGTGGCTTTCGAATTATTCTTATCCATAGTAACAATGTTCCCATTTATCAATACTAAATCAGCAGTATCAATGGCATCATTGCATGAAAAAATCGCAATTATAAAAAGTAAAGGGAAGTAAATATTTTTCATAGATCTTAATAGGTGTTTATATTAACCTCTTTTTCTGAATCGTTCCACTAACTTCCCTTCTCCTCCAGCATTTCGTTGTGAAAAACCAAATCTTATCTGATCAAAAGTTTCCTTTGGCATTTCGGATGTATACTTACTTGTAGAAGGTTCAAATTGACTCACATGAGCTGCCGAGGCTTTCATTTTTAAATCGAAAAAGGTGGTAATATCCACTTCATAATTAGGTTCTTGAGAATAATAGTAATAGACATCTTTTACATGAAAAGGCTGTAACTCCTCGTCCAAAAGATGCTGAGGATAATACAAATGCCATTCAGCAGCGATAAAAGCATCTTGAGTAATATTTGCGGCCATTCGGTGATCTGTTTTATGCCATTGATTCCACTTGACACCAGGATCGGCAGTGAACACTACATCAGGTCTAATCATTTTAAGAAGTCTAGCTATTTTGCCTCTAAGCACTTGAGGATCAGCATATTCCAAATCTCCATCTTCATAACCCAACCAATGAATATTTTCAATATCGATTCCTAATATTTCACATGATCTTTCTTCTTCAGCCCTTCTAATTCTTGCTAATCGTTCTCTTGTCATCGTCAGATCTAGTGATCCTTTGTTATCATTAGTATAGATGACAACATGAATATTGTTGTCATTTTTAGCTAATAATGCCAAAGAACCACCCATGGCAAAAGTTTCATCATCTGGATGAGGAGTGAATACCACTATAGTTTTACCCATCATATTTTCTAGACGATCTTCGTCATTTACTTCTACGGGGTTGAATAGGGGGGCTGACATAGGCTGAGAAAACAAGGATAGAGACACTCCTACACAGCTAAGGACGATATAGATGATTTTCTTATTCATACTAAAGCACTTTAATTTTTACATTCTTAAATTTAACTATTCCATTCTCAGCAGCCTGAAGGCCTATAAAACCTGAAGGCCTATCTTGATCAGTGATATCAGCTACTTTAGTGTTATTGATCCATGCTTGTATGGATGATCCTTTTGCCTTGATTTTATAGGTATTCCATTTATTAGTTGTATTGACCTTAGCAAGTGGTTTTGATTTCATTACTACCGCTCCTGTCCTGAAATCTTGATTAGAATGATTGTCCCAAATATTAATTTCATAGCATGATATGGGTGACATCTCATGATTTTCACATCTTATGAATACACCTGAATTGACAGAATTATCAGGCCTGAAATCTAATTCAAGAATAAAATCATCATAGGAATCAGATGTCATTATGAATCCAGCGCCTCCATCAGATTCTCCTATTATTTCAGATTGATCAAACTGCCATCCTGCATCTCCTCCAATTTGCCAATTGTAGTTATCAATAAATAGTGATGTACTTGATTTGCAAGATGATAAGTGAATTATGAAAAGAGCTATAGAAATTAAATAGACTATGTTTTTCATTGAAAGTAGGTTTTTTAATAGCCTCAAATTAAGGACTTTAAAGTATCTTAAGTCTTATCTCTTTAATTTTAGCAAAAATCACTTTTCCGCTCATGAATTATATCTTTCATTTTATACTCCTAATATTGTCTTTCTCTCTGTGTTGCTCCGAAAAAAATGTAAATACTCGTCCTAATATACTTTTCATTTTCGCAGATGACCTCTCTTATGAGGCCATCGGAGGGTTAGGTCACCCATTAGTGAAAACTCCAAACATAGATCGATTAATAAAGAAGGGTACCACATACTCTCATGCCTACAATATGGGAGGATGGAATGGAGCAATCTGTGTGGCCTCGAGAGCAATGCTGATATCTGGGAGATCAATATGGACAGCTCAGGAGATGGCCCAGAAATGGAGAAATCAGGACTCATTAGCTTTTACTCAAACTTGGCCTAAACTAATGGAATCAGCAGGATACGACACTTATATGACTGGTAAGTGGCATGTACAAGCTAAAGCAGGTTCGATTTTCCAAACAGCAGTAAATATTAGACCTGGAATGCCTGGACACCTTTATGATTATCAAAAAGTGAACAGGTATATAGAGGAACAAGGATATAATCCTAAAACATGGTCAGATGTAATGCCAGCCGGATATAATAGACCGTTGAGTGAAAATGATAACTCTTGGTCACCAACTGATTCTTCCTTTGGAGGCTTTTGGGAAGGAGGTATACATTGGAGTGAGGTAATAGCAAATGATGCATTGGGATTTATGGACAGTGCTCAAAAATCATCGCACCCTTTCTTCATGTATCTGGCTTTTAATGCGCCGCATGATCATAGGCAATCTCCACAAAAATATATAGATATGTATCCACTGGAGAGTATAGAAATACCTGAAAACTGGTTAGAAGAATATCCATATAAGGATAGTATTGGTTGTAGTCCTTCATTGAGAGACGAAGCATTAGCTCCCTTTCCGCGAACACCTTTAGCTATCAAAACTCATCTACAGGAGTATTACGCTATTATTTCACATATGGACGATCAAATTGGAAAGATTTTAGAGAAACTATCTATTTCAGAAAATGCTGATAATACTTATATCATTTTTACTGCTGATCATGGACTGAGTGTAGGACATCATGGACTTATAGGAAAACAAAACATGTATGACCACAGTATGAGAGTCCCTTTTACAATATCCGGACCTGGAATACCACAGGGGAAAGTGAGCCCTAGTGAAATATATCTTCAAGATGCCATGGCTACTTCATTAGAAATTGCTGGAGTAGAGAAGCCGGACTTCATTGACTTTAAAAGTCTTATGAATGATATAAAAGGTATAGATAATCAAGCAAGTAGAGATGCAATCTTGGGCTTTTATACTAATGATCAACGAATGATTCGTAAAAATGGATTTAAGCTCATAGTTTATCCACGAGTGCCTAAATTGAGGCTATTCCTTATAGATGATGATCCCCTAGAAATGAATGATTTAAGTAATGAAAAGGAACATGAATCAATTATAAAAGAAATGTTAGATGAACTTATTCTTTCTCAAAAAGAAATGGGAGACAACCTAATTTTGGATAGATTGGACTATTTATAATTGAAAAATGTCCTACTTAATCAATCTCCCTTTTGGATAAGCGGCGTACCATGCAAACCAAAATATATTATGCCCTGAAATACGTTCCAGTTTTTCGCCGTCATCAGAAATGAGACATTCTTCCTCATGAGACCAGAGACGGCCATTGGTGTCTTTCAACTTTCCATTTTTGAAAGCTTCGAATTTCACATTTTGGGCCTCATAAGCTCGAGCAGCACCAGAATCATCGGCAATAGCAATGATTGAATTGTTATTTATATCACCTTGATACCATTTTTTCTTTTTCAGATATTGAATAGAAATGGAAAGTGGGTCCTCTTTATATCCATCAGCTCTAATAACAAATACTTCATCCTTATTTTTTAAAGAATGATCAATAGATGGGACCGGGAACATCAGCTCATCCTTACTAAAATAGTCAGCATATGCGGCTCCTTCATTATAATCTCTTTGATGTCCAGTATTCAGTGAGAGCACCTCAGTGTCGGGATGAATAGATTTCCATTTTCCCCATGTGGAAGTCACAACTGCATAAGTCTTGAGACTAATATTATGATTTACTAAAGGGCCTAATACTGGCCTGCCTTCTATAGTACTCCAAAGAGACTGGGTCTTTTTGTCATACATCAATTTATTTGATCTGAAGAGAAATCCACTTGTACCTAAATCATGATAAGTACCGTCTAATGTCATATCATATGCTATCACTGTACCACATAGAGTACAATACACACCTGCTATTCTAGTATTTTCAAAATCGTCCACAAAGAATTCATGCCATGCTAAAATTCTCTTTGGGTATGCTCGAGCAACCCCGTTGATATAAAAACCAAAAACCACATTATCATCATCTAGAAAGTGAGCTTCGTCTGCCGAGATCATTTCAGGATCTCTCAAAGGCGGTATCCCATCCTGTTCTACCCCACCCCAAACTACTTCATCCAGTCTGATTTGAGCTTGAGCCTTTCTTGTTTTAAAGTAACTTTCAAATTTTGGATCAATATGCTTATAGATCTCACCCTTTAACTCAAAATAGTAATCTTCACTTGGCATTTCTTGAGACCATAACCATTCCAACCAAGAATAAAAGCTACCGTCATTTACCGCACCGTTCTTCTGTGTCAACAGAATATTTATGGCCTCATCAAGCCATTCTTCTTGTGAAAATCGCAGAATTTCAATAAGACTAGAGTTAAATCCATTTTCCCAATTTTCAGAGAGCATTTGTAAAGTCTGTTCCTTGATACCTCTATCTTCATTATGTAAAAGTGATATGAGAAGGACAAATTTGTCTTGACTAGACAATACTGTTTGGACCTCATCCGCAATTGGCATTGATTCTACTGGTTTTGGGTTGGTATCTATAAGAGCATAGTTATTACCAAAGTCAAAGGGCAATTGATGAGCCAGTTTACGCTCAGCCCAGTATCCATATTCTCTGATATCTTTTGTATTAAGAACATTGCCATATTCATTTAGAATAATATAAGGTGAGAGCTTATACAAATGTGAAGTTTGAAATTCTACTATGGCCTTTTCTGTGCTACCTGTAGTCCCAAACCTAGTACTTTCTAAGCCACCAGGGCGAACACCTGACGCGGCATATGATACATTTGACTTGTTCTTGTTTATAATTTGAAGATAATTGTCAAATTTGAGAGTGAACTTCTTTCCACTTTTTGAAGCCTGAAAAATGCTGTCCCTGTGAAGTGATTTTTCTATATAAAAACTTCCATCTTTATAGTTAACCTGTTCTAGCTCATAGCCCAATTTTGTATAACTGTTGTCAATGATAGTTCTAAAAAAATGCTTAGCACTGTTGACATAAGTGTTTGATCTATTCTTTACTATTTCTGTTTCTTCAAAATTCTCGATCCAATCTATGTAATGAGACCTACCCAGAAATTCAATCGAGCCATTTTCTTCTATTTTAAGGTACTGAAGCAAATAATTGATTTTGTATCCAAGGAATGGGTTTTCAATTTTCAATATATCATCAGCCGAGGCTTTAAAACCGCCATTTGACTCTTCAAATCGCAAAACTTCAGAATTCAACACTTTGCATTTTTCACCTTGTTTGTTATCGCCGAAAAAAGCCTTGTAAAACCGTCTTAGTTGTCTTTTTCTCTTCCGACTTATCTTAGAGCTTATCTCAACCTCAGCAAGTTGTTGTGTACTAGGATGTAGATAGATAGAATCTCCTACTTTAAATTTACTGTATTGATGAAATGTCAATAGATTCAAATCATACGACAAATGGGAAACAATCAAATCTTCAGAAATGTCCGATGGGATATGTAAGTCTACAATTCCATTATTATCAGAGACTGTACCATAGGTGGTATTCGAAAGAAAGACATGAGCATTTTCGATTGGTTCATTTGTTTCTTTATCTATAATGACCAAATTCAATTCTGTTAATTGTGCATTAACATTAACTGAAAGTAGAATGAAAGCCGATATTAGGTACTTTGCAATATTCACAATCCTAAATTATAACATATTGATACCAAAAAACTATCAGAATGAAGACTGTTTAGTTAAGCTTAAGAATAATTTAACCCAAATATTGAGTTGGTTACTTATCTCCTTTTAAACGCTCTTGTAGTTTGTTTAAATCTTCCCATTTTCCATCATCCGCTAGAGCTGATTGCTCTGGCCATGCCCCTGGTTTATGAACTCTAAATCTACCACCACCTTGATCCAAAATATTCTGAAGGCTTATTACTTTTGCTTGAGCCAAATCCTTATAAGTCACAATTCCATTATTGTTTAAGAGCTGTGAAATGGCAGGCCCTATTCCTTCAATTTTTGTCAAGTCATCCTTCTTTTTCGGTCTATGCTTTCTAGTTATAGGTGTTATTGTTTTCTTTTCGACTGGCTCTTTTGTGATGACAGGGTTTATCTTTGGTCTTGCTTCCTTCTTCAAGGGTTTTGGTTTAAGATTTGATATTTTTTCAATTTTTATAGTTGGAGAATTCTTTTCTACTGATTTTGATGAAGAGGTATTACTTTCTACTTTACTTATTACTTTTTGTGCTGCTTTTGGCCCGGGCCTTTTAGATTTTTTAATCGTATTCTTAGATGAATTTTTTGCTCCTGGAACAGTAATTTTTTTGGACTTTAATTTTCTTTTTAGTTGAATGATCTTCGCATTTAACTCTTTGACATATTTATTTGAACCTTTCTTTTTAGTACCATTTTCAGGATTATCGTTTTCCCTCACCACTGTCACTTCTTTGAAAACTTTCACAGGCACCTTCTTTTTTAATTTGACTACTGTCATTTTCTGCTTTCTAATAGTGGGACCTTCACTAAAAATAGCTTCATATGCCTTCTTTGCTTTTCCTTTTGAAATACCTGCTTTTTTTGCGATCCCCTTTATCAAGTCCTTTCTGGTTATGGCATTTTTCTTTTTTGACATGGTAATTTGTTTGAAATTGAAAATATTGATTTGATCAATGTCTTATTGAAAAGGATATCTCCTTCATAAGTATACAAAAGGAGAATTAGGTATGCAAAGCAAAAGGAAGAAATGTAACAACTAGATCAGTTGTAGATAATCAGAAGACAAAATTCAATATTGATAATTTACTACTCAAGAAACAAATCTTCCGGCACATTCATCTTTTGGAACCTCAAGTATTCGCCTAGTGTTTTGGCTTGAGCATCCATTTTTGTGCTTGCCGCCACTCCATCTTGAAGAAACCCTTTGATATAAAAATTGAGTCCATATAAATTAGGAAATTCATATCTAATGATTTCAAAAGCAGCTGTATCGGGTAGCAGCTCTTTCAACTTGTTAATGGTAAGATATTCAAATAGAAAGTCATAAGAAGCAATTGATTTACCCCATATTCCCACATTGGCATTACCTCCTTTGTCACCTGATCGTGCCGCATATATTTCACCCAATCGAGCTTCATTTCTTGTAGAATTTATTTTTTTTGAATCATAGGTCATTCCTTTTGAATCAGGGCTAGATACACCTCCTGCTTTTACCTCTTCTATTATTTTCTCAGCGCCATCAATATTCACTATCTGAGAAATAAACTTTTTATCAATAAGGGCTGGAAAGTGAACAATGCGCGGTTTAGCAGGACCTGGAGGACTACTCATGCACCACCCAGGAACGGTACAAAGCGCTAACTCTATTAATTTCGAAGTAAAGAACTTTCCAGCTTTTCTAGAGTCCTGATCTACCACTGCAATTCGCATCGTTGAAAACCCTTCTTCATTAGATTTAAGATTGTCTGTGTCGTTCTTAAAAAGCTGAATATCTATCTGATCGAAAGCACCCTTCCCTCCCACATTATTAAGAAATCCTTGTTTTAAAATTTCAGCTTTACGATCTATGTCCATTCCTATTAAATGGAAAGTCATGCTGTTTTGAAATCCAGCCATACAATTCACTGTAACTTTCGCTGTATCCGTTGCAGGACTCCCTTTTACTCCACTTACTTTCACTCGGTCTTCACCATCATCAGAAAGCTCAATCGTCTCAAAATGAGCTACCACATCAGGAGTGATATATTGTGGAGCATTAATTTCATAAAGAAGTTGCGCAGTTACTGTTCCTTTACTTACTAGGCCTCCTGTCCCAGGATGTTTAGTAATCACAGCACTTCCATCGCTATACACTTCTGCCAAAGGAAACCCAACATTATCAAAGGATGGAACCTCATCAAAAAAAGCATAATTTCCACCTGTGGCCTGTCCGCCACATTCTATGATATGACCTACTGTTGCAGCTCCTGCAAGAGCATTCCAGTCGTCTTTTTTCCATCCAAAATGATATGCTGCAGGTCCCATCACTACAGATGTATCTGCGACTCTGCCAGTGACTACAATATTAGCACCATCATTGAGCGCATCTACTATTCCCCAACATCCTAAATATGCATTTGCAGATACTGGCATCATTCCACTATTAGCAAGTTTAATATCTTTTTCTAGATGCTTTAATACTGCTCCTTCTTTTTGTAATTCAGAAAGGTTTGGCATTAAATTGTCTCCTTCTATAAAAGCTATTTTAGGATGCAACTGAAGCGTATTCGCTACTGTTTTTAATGCTTCTGCTAGTCCTGAAGGATTGAGTCCACCAGCATTTACTACCACTTTGATGCCCTTGTCCAGGCAAGTCCCCATGATACCTTCCATCTGCTTAAGAAATGAAACTGCAAATCCTGCTTCTGGTCTTTTTGCTTTTGCTTTGTACAAAATGGCCATAGTAAGTTCAGCTAGGTAGTCACCAGTGAGATAATCTATAGGGCCTCCTTCTACCATCTCTTTTGCTGCAGAAAATCGGTCTCCATAGAAACCACTCATATTTGCTATTATGGCTTTCTCCTTTCTTATCATTCCTTACCTTTTTAACAATAAAAGTGAAAATTAGGTTATGATTTAGTCATAAAGAATATAGGAGGTAAATATTTAGATTGAGAGTACATTTAATTCATTGTAAAAAATGTAAACAGAAAAAAGGATCAACAGTGAAAGAGATATAATAATCTAATCTATCCTTAGGAAAAAATTTCACTGAGATTACCCACCAAACTTTCAGCAAATAGGAAATGACTTTTAGGGAAAGCAAAAACAATTCCAAAGGGCATTTCATCCTCTAACTTAAAAGGAGCTGACCACTTGAAGGTATATAATACTTTAGTCAAAAGCTGCTCTATAATATATTGAGGAGATAGATACACACTAAATAAATTGATTTTCATTAGAGGTTAAATAATTCTTTAATATAAATGAGACGATATTTTTCTCCAATCTCAATTCATTTTTAAAACTACTTTACTTCAATAAGAAAGGCCATTCTGAATGAAGTCAGAATGACCTTTTACCATTTTTTAATACTTACAAATCCTTGGCTTAATTAATAATCATCCAATTTAAGACATCATAGATTCTGTAGTTCAGACTATAGAATTTCAACCTGCCTTAACAAGACTATTTTATGGCATCTTCACCTCTAATTTTCGTGCTTATACGGATAGCATCTTCGACATTATAAACAAATATTTTTCCATCACCTACAGAATCTGTACCTGCTTTATCCTGAATTACTTGAACACATTTTTCTAAATTTTCCTCACTAACCACACAGATAATCATTATTCTAGTCTGTAAAATCATAGTCTGTTCTGCACCACGATATCTTTCAGAATAACTTTTTTGCAACCCTGATCCCTTTACAGGAACCACAGTGATACATGGAATGCCTTGATTTGATAATTCCTCCTGAACATCATGCAGTTTGGAAGGTCTTATTATTGCTTCTACTTTTTTCATTTTTCTAAATTTTTTAAGTCTACCTCTGATGGTTTTATTCAAAAGTGGAATATGATTCTAAACCGAATGAAGCAGCATCAATTCCTGCTAACTCTTCCTCTCTAGATACACGAACTCCTATAGTAAGGTCTAAAACTTTCATAATCATATATGTGGTAGTGAATCCAAAAGCCGCGATTGCCATTACACCAATAAATTGAGTGATCAATAGACTAGCTCCGCCCCCATAGAATAAACCATTTTCCAGAGCAAAGAAACCTACTGCTATAGTACCAAACATACCATTCACTCCATGGACAGCTATTGCTCCAACGGGATCATCCACTCTCATTTTATCCACCATTACTACTGCTACATCCACTAATACTCCAGCAAAAAGTCCAATAATAATTGCTCCATTAGGTCCTAAGACGTTGCATCCTGCTGTGATGGCTACAAGGCCTGCTAAGACACCGTTAATCACCATTGTAATATCTATCTTTTTATCTTTAAGATAAGTATAGGTCATAGTGGATATACCTCCTGCTGCAGAGGCCAAAAAAGTATTGGTTGCTACCGTACCAATCAATTCCCAATTTCCTACTGCTGCCAATGTTGATCCCGGGTTAAATCCAAACCATCCAAACCAAAGTATAAAACCACCTGCCGCTGCCAATGGAAGATTATGACCTGGAATCGCCAATATTTTACCATCTTGATATTTACCTAATCTAGGTCCCAATACTATCGCTGCAGCCAAAGCCGCAAAACCACCCATAGCATGTACAGCTGCTGATCCAGCAAAATCATTGAATCCTCTACCTGCTAACCATCCATTAGGGTTCCATACCCAATTGGCGACGATAGGATATAGGATAGCACAGAATAGAACTACTAGAAAAGCATACGTCCATATCTTCATTCGCTCTGCTACAGCTCCTGAAACGATCGAAATTGCAGCCATAGCAAATCCTAATTGGATGAACCAAAACAACTTATTAGATACAGTAAGTCCTAATCCTAAATCTCCATCTGATATTCCAGAATCAAAAGCAATCCATCCATTGGAAGCTCCATAAGCAATACCGAAACCTAAAGCGTAAAATGCTATTCCTCCAAAAATGATATCAATAATCACTTTGGCAATGATACTCATCGCATTTTTGGCCCGTATAAACCCAGCCTCTAGGAGTGCGAACCCTCCTTCCATTTGAAAAATCAGAGCAGCACAAAGAGCCACCCAAACCGTATCAATAGCATGAATATTTTCTGCCTGCTGACTTATGACTTCTGTCAAACCTTGCATAGTTAGTTTTTCATTTACAACAATCCGCCAAACTAATTATAGACTCGTGTTGAATAACAGCTATTTAGAGTTGTTTTGTTATGCCTAAAAGATTGATTCAACTTACAACTTCAAAAAAAACATTGATAATCAGCGTTTTATGATGTATTAATTGTTATTTCTAAAATGAAAAAGTATAGGCTTATCTACTCACTATTGAAAGAATGAACAACAATCTCACTCTAATTTTCCATTAAGTATTATTATAACAGGACAATTAACACTTATCATTCTTTACAAAAAATTGAATGTTTAAGCGTCTTGTAGTAAGTTAACATTATGGATAATACAGTAAGCCATTTTGATGTCATAATTGTAGGAGCAGGCCTTTCTGGAATAGGTGCTGCCCATCATCTCACCACAAAATGCCCTGATCACACTTTTGCTATCTTCGAAGGAAGACCTCGAATGGGAGGCACCTGGGACTTATTCAAATATCCAGGAATCAGATCTGATTCTGATATGCACACTTTAGGATATAATTTTAGGCCATGGCTCCATAAAAAGGCTTTAGCTGATGGGCTAACCATTTTGCAATACATAAAAGATACTGCCAAAGAAGGTGGTTATGAAGATAAAATCAGGTACAACCACAAAGTGACTGATTCTAATTGGTCATCGGAACATTCTAGGTGGGAAATGGACATTTCCACAACAGGTGATTCTGAACCCAAAAAATACACATGTAACTTTCTTTTTGCATGCAGCGGTTATTATAGTTATGATGCTGGGTACACTCCAGATTTTAAAGGAGTGAAGGACTACAACGGAACTTTCATTCACCCACAAAAATGGCCAGAGGGCTTGGATTATTCTGGTAAAAAAGTAGTGGTCATAGGCAGTGGAGCTACTGCCGTAACTATAGTACCTGAAATGGCAAAGGATGCTTCAATGGTTACTATGTTACAGCGATCCCCTACGTACATCATGTCAGTTCCGGAGGAGGATGCATTAGCAAACTTTATGAATAAATATCTTCCGAATAAATTGGCCTATCTATTTACAAGATGGCGCAAAATATCATTTGGATTACTTTTTTATAAGGCATGCCGAAAATGGCCTAAGACAATGGGAGGCTTTTTAATAAAGGGCATGAAGAAAGAATTGTCTAGTTCTATACCTGACTCTGACAAACAGCTCACTCCAAATTATAATCCATGGGATCAAAGACTTTGTGCTATTCCAAATGGAGATCTTTATGAATCAGTAAAAAAAGGTAAGGCAAAAATTGTCACTGACCATGTGGATCACTTCACCGATAATGGAATTAAACTTCAATCAGGTAAGGAATTAGAAGCAGACATTGTAGTCTGTGCTACTGGCCTTGCAATGAAATTTTTAGGAGACATGACTATGACTATAGATGGAAAAGAAATAGATGTATCAGAGAGATTTGTTTATCGAGGTATGATGTTAAGTGATATTCCGAATATGGCTCAAGCTTTTGGATATACCAATGCTTCATGGACTCTCAAATGTGATCTTACTTGTGATTACGTGTGCAGATTATTGAATTATATGAGAAAGAATGGACTAAAACAGGTCACACCTGTAGTAAATGATCCTTCTGTCCAAGAAGAGCCATTATTAGATTTTAATAGTGGTTATGTTCTTCGAGCATTGGAGCAATTACCAAAGCAGGGCTCAAAGCAACCATGGAAAGTATTTCAAAATTACTTCTTGGATTTAATCAGTTATCGGTACAGTTCGTTAAAGGATAATGCTTTGGAATATAAGTGAAAGCACTGACTTGATATAATGACGTCCTAGTATACTTACTCCTTTAATATTTGTCAAAATCTAGCCTTATTCTTTAATGAAGGACTGAGAAATACTTACTGCTCTCACTCCAAAAATCGTTAAAATAATAAACAAAATTATTAGTCCCCACTCACTCATTGTCGGAATTGGTGCGGGAGGACAAAGGCCCGATGAGGTTGTTACCGAGGAAGAAGCACTTGAAACTGCTGAATCCATTGTACAAATACATTTGGTGTATACAGTTATAGGTGTGTCTTGTATATAATTTGGAACTATAGGCGAGAAGTTTACATTATCAGTTGAATACATAAGTGATGAACCTGCTGGGCAGGTATCAATTAGATTCTCAGTGATGGCACCTCCAGAATGGATTCCATTATTTTCGGAACAAATGCTTTCTGTAATTATAGGTAAAGCTGCAACAACATTTAGATTTGGGCATGTTGCCGCATTCTCATATGCTCCTATATCACATGATGCATCTCGGAGGAAATTTCTTTAATCTTCTGCCTGACATGTGCCTCCTGCATTGAGGGCTGGGCTACCCATTTGGAGAGAATGGGTTAACGTTGGACCACCATTGAAACCCAATCCATTTATCATTGGATCTATATTCTCAAGGTCCCCAGTAGTGGCTGTAAACATAGCCTCATTATTATTCCCAATTATATTGTATCCATCTGATGTAGGTGCTACAAATCCTTTAATATCTTATCCACCATTAGGTGCCGAATTGGAAGCTACAATCGTATAACCTATAGAAAGAGTTGAGCCAGAATTGAGCATGATTCCCCCTCCTTCTCTCGTTCCAGACATCCCAGTAAGTGAATTCAAAACTATGGTACTGCTTTGGATGGTTCCTCCTCCTGAAGCAATTCTTATTCCACCTCCATCATTAGCTGCCGTGTTTCCTGATATTGTACTATTGATCAGTGAGAATGAACTACTTGATCCATTAGATATAGCTCCTCCATCATCTGTGGCATGATTATTATATAGCGTACTTCTACTTATAGTAGCCGTTCCTCCCTCAAGTCGAATTACACCACCTCTGACACCTTGGTTCATGTAAAGTGTGGATTCATTCAGAGTCAAAACACCATTTTTATTCATTATACCACCTCCATCATCTGAACTTGTGTTATTATGAATACTTCAACGAGTAATATCAAGAGTACCTTTGTTAAAAATAGCTCCGCCTTCTCCAGTTGATGTATTTTGGACAAACTCTGTTAGATAAAAATTTAATTTCGCGTTATTCCTTACAGCACCACCCTTACTACCACTATTGGCAACAAAAATTCCTTTATTGACTGTGGTCATGCCTGTATGACTGATCAAGGCAGGGCCATCTCCACCTGAAAACTGTCTAAGAGTAATTTCATTTATCGTCACATTCATACTTCCATTTATATCCAGCCCTCTAAATGATGTCTGCCCATCAATAACCAATCCATTTGCATTAATAACCAAACTCTCTGTGATTGTATTCAAATTAGATGCTAAAATCACTGCCCCCGCAATAGTCACATCGATAACATCTTCGCCAGGACTATTATTTGCATCAATAATAGCTTATCTGAATGATCCTGGTCCGCTATCATTCAAATTGGATACAGTAAAGGATGCAGAAAAGAAAGGAATATATAAAATGAGGCAAAATGCTAGAATAGCGCTTTCAATTGTTTTCATCAGATGTTTTGTGTGTGAACTTATTGTAAATTAACTATTTAGGCCTAAATCAAAAAATAATTCCAGGCTATTTTTGACTTACATTTTCAATACTTTCACGTTCATTGCAAAAGAGCTGTATCTAGTCAGTACAATAAATTCACCTTTTCAATTCCTTGCAACTACAATTACAAATTTGGATTAGATATACAAGTCTTTTACTTCTGTTTTTAATTTTGCAAAACCCAGCTAAGTCACAAGAAAATTCTAATTTTCAAAAAGTTCCATACTCTTTCACAGGAAAATTCAATAAAGACCCTTCAGAGTCCCCATACAGATTTAATATACTTCAAAACATTCAGGTCATTGAAGGTCTGAATGATGAAGCAAGGATCGAAGAAGTAAGCCAAAACTGGGATAAATACAACCCTCAGTATCCTGAATCGGTGAATGTAAAAGAAAATGTTACTTATTGGCTTAAGGCTCAAATTAAAGGTAATCAGCAGCTGAGAAAACATATTCTTCAGATAGCACCTGAACTGGGTAATGACCTTGTCAATTTTAATATTATCAATGCCTATCACTTTGATAAAAATGGGAAATGGGTACATCAAGTGACAGGGCTAGATATTCCATCAAAAGATAGAGTTTTTAAATTTTGGATTCCTCTTATCGAAGTAGACGTTCCTGCCAATGACACTATTGAACTGTATGTACAGGTAAAAATGGATCAAAAAGACAAGAGGTTTTTACCAGAACAATTAGGTATCAATCATATTGATGAATCGTCTATTTGGCCCAATCAAATCTATTTCGGAATTGCCCAATCAGTGTTTTATGCTATACTGATTTTTCAGTTCTTTTATGTCCTTCTTCTCTATCTAATGGAGAGAGAAAAAATGCAATTGTATTTGACTTTTTTAATGATTGGAAGTTTCTTGGCTATAGCCTTTACACTAGACAATTATCGAGAATTTGTCATTCTATCTACTTGGCGGTCATATCATGACAACCTTTCATTTCTCAGAATTTTCTTGATAATGCTTGGTCAATTGAAATTTACTCAGCATTATTTTAACTATCCGAATCAGTCATTTTTTGTTCAAAAGGTAATTCCCTGCGTTGTAGGAATAGGTGGAACACTAATCATAATCAGTTCTTTCACCAGAGATATCACACAAAAGAATCCATTACCTTTTATTCTTCTAATAGTAGCTTGGGGGCTCAGCTTCTACATGGCGATTACATCAAAACAGAAAGCGTCTTTTATCAAGAGGTTGTATTTCGTCGCCTTTTTGCCGCCCATATTGGTATTGTGCGTTATGCTTTTTTATTCTTTCAATTTGAACTTATTTCATATAGAAAATTACAACAGGACCTTTGATTTTCTTAACAAAGGGATACTCATCACTATGTCAGCACTTGCACTGAGCGCAGGGTATAGAAGTAGAAAGATTAAAGAAGAAAAAGAAGAAGAACTAAAAAGGAACCTCAAAGCTGAACAGGAAATAAATAAAGCTATTAACAAATTTGTCCCCAATGAATTTATTTCTGCATTAGGTAAAAAAGGAATTACAGACGTTCAATTAGAAGATCATACTGAGCGAGAAGTCACGGTATTGTTCTCTGATATAAGAGGATATACATCTTTATCGGAAAAGCTCAGTCCTACAGAGAATTTCAAATTTGTGAGCAACTATAGCGCTCAGATGGGGCCTATTATCAGGTCAAATGGTGGATTTATCAATCAATACCTGGGCGATGGTATTATGGCTCTATTTATTGACAATCCAGAAGGAGCCCTCAAAGCAGCTATAGAAATGCACCAAATCAACAATCAAAATAATAATCAAAGAATGCACGAAGGCAATCCTGATTTGACTATAGGAATTGGAATCCATACAGGCCCACTAATCATGGGAGTATTGGGCGATGAAGATAGATTTGATGCTGCGACTATCTCTGATACTGTAAATGCTGCAGCAAGGGTGGAAGGTCTGACAAAGCAATATGGATGCAATATACTTTTGAGTGATGCTTCGATCAGAAAAGTGAATGAATCGCAATTTGGTTTGAGATACTTAGAGCCGGTACAAGTCAAAGGGAAGAAGCAGGTAATTAAAATTTACGAATGTTTTGATGGTGATAAGCCTGCATTATTGGATTTAAAAACTAAATCCCTGCTTTCATTTAAAGAAGCTAGTATAGCTTATCTTAACAAGGACTTTGAGAAAGCAATCAACTTGTTCGAGGATATCCCAAAACGAAATCTAGAAGATCATACTGCTCATTTGTTTCTAAAGAAGTCCGAAACATTCTTAAAAGCAGGTGTCCCGAAGAATTGGGAAGGAGTTGAGTCAATGACCTTTAAATAGCATGAATCTTTTCAGCCCAGGCTAGCTAATAATAGATTCAATACTGATGTTATTCTAAAAAAGTGGCCTTTCAAAATCACAAATCAACTCCCATCTCCTTAAGAATCCTTTTACCGTTTTCATTTTCAGGATTCAGCTCTATTGATTTTTTATAATTCTTAATCGATTCCTCATTCTTTCCAAGTTTTCTGAGAACTTCACCATAGCTGTCATAAAGATTAAAAGCATTAGGAAAAGCTTCAATTCCTAATCGTAACACCGCTGCAGCATCCTCTGTTCTATCTGATTCTAACAATCGGTAACTCACTACATTCATCTCATTCTCAACATTATAAAAATCAGGATCATTCTTGACAGAATCATAATATGCTTTTCCTTTCTTAATGCTTTCTTTATTTATGACATCTAAAAGAGTATAAGCCAAAGATTTTTTAGGAATATCGTAGTCCTTATCATAAAGAATACCCATAATGCCTTTTGTCATGGCATTAAGTGATCCTCTTCTCACTTTACTCAAAAGTATTATGGATGAATTAGTAGATGGTATACGAGTAAATATTGCACAAAACCCATCAATTACTCTATCATGGCCAATCGTCACCACTACGTCTTCAGAATTGCCAATAGGTTTTTCCTTAATACTCCATCCATATTCATAGTGGCCACCATAGTCAGGATCTTCTACATGCTTTGCAAAAATTAATTTCAAATACTCAATTGGAGCTAAAGAAGCAGTATAAAAAGCCTGATCCCAAGTGGAGAGATCTTCTACCGTGGATTAAAGGCCACCAGCAGCGTATATAGTAGACATGTCAATATAGTTTGAGTTAGAATATTCACCTCAGCTGTTGAAGTATCCTGAAGCTCTTTTGCTTATTCGTTTTCGATGTTGATCAAATCCAGTAATATTCATTTTTAGGGGTGTGAAAATATACTCTTGGAGCAGTTCTTCATATCTTTTCCCAGTCACTTTTCCCAGTCACTTTTTCTGCTAAATATCCCAATAAGGAGTATCCTGCATTGCAATAGCTAAATTTCTCTCCAGGGTTGAACTCCAACGGAAGAGTTGCAAATTCTTCTACTAATGCTTCTGCTGTATAACTATCAGGCCTCTTTGATTTTTCTTTAGTGGATTCATAGGAATTAGGAATTCCAGAAGTGTGGGTCAAGAGGTGATGAATAGTTATTTTCTTTCCATTCTCACTTGGATAATCTGGGAGGAAAGTGGAAATAGGTTTATCCACGTCCAATTTTCCTTCTGCTATAAGTTGTACAACCAGCATTGCTGTAAATTGCTTGGTAATGGATCCAATTCTGAATTTGGTATCTGATTGATTAGGAATATTCCATATTTGCTAATCCAAATCCCTTCTTATACATTATTTCACCACCTTCTGATACCAGTATAGCTCCATTAAAATCTCCATTTTCAGCATAGGAATTTACTAGTTTATCAATCTCTACGGATACTGATGTAACAGCTTGGGCTTCCGGACTATTTTCGTTACCTGAGCTATTCTGCCCAATACAGGAATAGAAGTTAATTGTCAAAACTGTCAACATGGTTTGGGCCCAAATTGAATAGGAATTAGTCATATTTATTTACTTTCTACAAAACTCCATAGAAGTAATCTTGACTAGAAAATTAAATTGAAAAAGATTGTAAATGTGGTGTAAGGAGTTTTAAAGATTATCTATTCTAATAATGATCGTACTATAATGTTTCTTTACTAATCCATTTTTCAACAATAGGGGCATTATAATTTTTCATTTTGTCGATGAGGTCATCAACTTTATTACTGATCAAAATCATGTCTTTGTGAATATTTTTGATGAATCCATTGTCAATCATTGTATCCACTAAGGTTATAAGAGAATCATAATAGCCGTTAATATTAAGTATTCCAATAGGTTTACTATGAAGTCCTAATTGCGCCCAAGTCAACATTTCAAATAATTCTTCTAGGGTACCAAATCCACCAGGAAGCGCAATTACACCATCACATAATTCATTCATTTTAGTTTTCCTTTCATGCATGCTTTCTACTGAAATCAATTCAGTCAATCCCTGATGAGCTATTTCCTTTGTTTTTAGGAAATTGGGTAAGACCCCTATAACCTGACCACCTTTAGCCAAAGCTCCATTCGCCACAGCACCCATAAGTCCAACTTTAGCTCCTCCATATACCACTTCAATATTATCATTAGCTAATTCCTCTCCTACACTTCTAGCAATGACCTCATAGATTTCATAAGAGCCTGAACTCGACCCACAAAAAACAGTGATTCTTTTCATTTATTTGATTTTAGAGTCAACCCTTTCACATTTTTTCACAAGGTCAGTAACTATCTATCTAATATATCCATGATATTGTAAATCCTCATTATCCTTTATCAATTTAAGTACGCCATCCTTCAGCAAGTACATATCATCAGCAATTTCTGTTACATTCCTAAATTGATGGTCGGTTATTAAAATCCCTTTTTTTGATAACAATTCTTCTTTTTACCAAATCAATATACTTAGGCATAATATGAGAAAATTGTTCATCCAATATTGTGAACTTTGAGTGATCACATTAAATCATTCGTAATTGAATAAAACCTGTTCCAATATTATTCAACAAAACAAAAGTCAAAATTGAAATTATAATAGTAAAAAATAGAAAATCTCTGGAATAAAGAGAAAACAGCTTTAGGTCTTTGAATCGCATTAGTTCTAGCTCAAAGGGTTGATATTGAAATACTTCGATTTTAACTAGAGGTATTAAATGTGGGATATTTTTTAATGACCTCGATAGCATCATCAAAAGTGCGTCCCCCATTTTCAATTCCATCATAATAATTGTTCCAAAACAAATACTTAATGTGCATTGAGTCCCTACCATATAGAAAAATGTCTTCCATAGTTAAATAACCTTCCTCATGAATCGGTCGCTTTTCAGTTATGCGAATATCATTTTTATGATGTTTATAAGAGTCGTCCTGTGCTGAACAGAATAAAGTAAGCTCATTTTTATATTCTTTATAAATTTTATAGGTATGTCTAAGCCATCTTCTATAAGGGAGAATATCAGGTCCACCCATAACAATTTTACCTCCTGATAAAGAGTCCGCAATTTGCCTAAGATGTCTAGAATTATCATGAAGACCATTCTGATACCAAAACACATGACTTTGAGGCATAGCATTCTGCAGGCCATTCAATGTAGAGATGAGAGCATCCCGATATTTATCAGGAGAATAGTCATATCTTAAAACGTCTTCTTCAGTCAAGTCTAGAGCCGTTTCCTGTATTGCTATTCCTTCAAAATTAGGGTGAGCATCAAACCGATCACCTATAGCTCTTCCAATAGCCAGAAAACGATTCACAAATTCAGGATGCCATCGTATAGGGCAAAACCCTCCTCCTTCATTTTTCCATTCATATTCCTTAAGGTAAGTAGGCATTGCTCCTTTGATCCAAAAAGACCTATCACAGAGAAATACTACGAGTTGTTTATTATTTTTTGAACAGAATTCTAGATCTTCCTCAATCCAGGACAAATCATATTCGTTTTTGCTTGTCTCCAATGTTCGCCAGAAGTATCTTTTATTTACTCCTTTCAGGGCAGGTTCACCAATATGCTTTATTTCTGAAAGATTAAAATGAGGACTGACAGCAACGTAGTGACCAGGGTTATTCTTAATATTCGATTTTTCTTTCTTCTTTTCTACTTCACTTGAAGAGCAACAACATATTACTGCAGCTAAGAACAACAAATTAAAAATTCGAATAAAAAAATCATAGAAATTTATTTAGAACCTTGCCTTGAATATTTGATTATCAGCAACTTAAAAACAAAGAGTATTAAACTATTGATAGACCTGATATAAAATTAATAAAAAGACAAGTGAAAAGAACTTACAACATCTAAGTGCCTAAAGAGCTTATTCTAATTCCATTTATATAAATTTAGGTAGACAAATATTGGCTTCAAGATGTTCAGACTTTTATTGCTGTTTCCTTTTTCATTCCTTCTTTCATGTGCTCCACAGACGGAAAAATCAACACCTAATCCAAAAACCATGGAAGCTAAATTATACCCTACAACAGGAAGTGTAGAACGGCTTGATCCAGCGATTAATCAACTCATCTCTGAAAATGCAGTGATAGAAATATTAGCTAAAGGTCATACATGGACAGAAGGGCCATTATGGATAGAAAAAGGACAATATTTGCTCTATTCTGACATACCGCCAAATAGTATTTTTAAGTGGTCAGAGAAAGGAGGAAAAGAACTCTATCTAAAGCCATCAGGATATACAGGTGATACTCCTAGAGGAGGGGAACCAGGTTCAAATGCATTACTTCTAGACTCAAATGGTGCTCTGGTACTTTGTCAACATGGCGATCGCAGAATGGCCCGTATGACATCACAAATATCTGATCCTAAGCCTTTATTTAAAACCATTATTGATCGGTTTGAAGGAAAACGATTTAACAGTCCTAACGATGCAATTTTTGACAGCAAAGGAAACATGTACTTCACAGATCCTCCTTATGGTCTTGAAGGAAATGTAGACGACCCTACAAAAGAGGTAGATTTCCAAGGAGTTTATAGACTGAACACAGAAGAAAATTTAGAAGTTATTGATAAAGATATGGCTAGACCAAATGGAATTGCCTTATCTCCTGATGAAAAAACACTCTATGTGGCTAATAGTCAATTCCCTCCAAACTATATGCAATTTGATCTGAGTGGAGACGGACAAGTTGTGAATAGAGAAGAATTTCATCTCACATCTTATGACATTGGCAAAGGTGCACCTGATGGAATGAAAGTGGATAAAAATGGAATAATCTGGGCCACTGGTCCGGGAGGAGTTTTAGTGTTCCAGCCAGATGGGAAACTACTAGGAAGAATCAGGACAGGAGAAGCCACTTCGAATTGTGCTTTTAATGCAGATGAATCTGTCCTTTATATGACTTGTGATGACTATCTGATGAGGATCAAACTGAAAGCATAATAAGAATATTGGTTAATACAATTATCCTTAATTCACTTCTTTATCTTCCTTTTCAAACTTCATATCCCATTCTTTAAACTGTGATCTGAGCAAATAAAGAATGATAAATAAGACGGTTAGATTTTGGACTAATGGAGCAACATATATACCTGTAATGCCTAACCATCTTGGCAATAGTATTACTACAGGAATAAAAAAGACAATCTCTCTAAGTACTGTCATGATACCTGATATTTTAGCTTTACCTATGGACTGATACATGATAATTGCCATAACAAACAAGGAAGACATAAAGATAGGAGCCATCATAATTCTAAAATTGAAAATATCACTTGCTTCAAATGTAGAATTTGGTAGAAGAAGGCTGAGAATGCTCACAGGGAATATCTCAAATAGGATAAGTAGAAATGAGGTAATTCCAATGCACCCATAGCCAAAGACAAAAAAGGCACGCTTTACTCTCTGATAATCTCCTGCACCATAATTGATACCAATAACAGGCTGTACTGCTGTAGAAAACCCAAAACCTGGAATCAGCATTAATAATAAAATGCGATAACATGCTCCCATAAATGCAATGTCCCAATCATCACCATAGATGGATATCTGTTTAAACACAACAATATTTTGTACTAAGAACATGACATTGAGCATCATTGCAGATAGTCCTACACCAAGAATAGGCTTAATGATTTCAGGTTCTATCTTAAAATATTTATGATCAATGGGATAAGAGCTGTGTCCTTTGAAATAATAGATCAAACCCATAACCAATAAAAAGAACATAGAAATAATAGTCGCTAATGATGCACCGCCTATACCCATGTCCAAATAACCAATGAAGAATGGATTGAGGATCATATTGAGCAGCATAGATGCCATTGACATTGACATCGCAGTCTTTAGCTTTCCCTCGGCTCGGATAAGGAAATTCATCACAACGGCGAATACTTGAAAAAAGGCTCCAAGTATTAAAATCCTATAATAGTGAGCTCCTTGAGCCAAGACTTCACCTTTGCCACCTATGGCAGATATTAGATCTTCGGCAAAATACCATCCAACACATGTAAGAGCAGCTCCTGCTAATAGAGACAAAATAGTAATTACATTAAAAATTTTTTTCTGAGTGATTGTATCATTTGATCCCAAAGCAATACTGAGTAACGACGATCCACCTACTCCAATCATGGCGGCAAAGGCATTAGTAAGAAGTGATAATGGGAATGCAAGAGAAACTCCTGCTAATGCCGTTTCTCCAAGAAACTGGCCAATGAAAAGAGCATCTACAAAAGTATTAATGCTATTAATAGACATGGCTATAACAGCTACAGGAGTCAGTTTCCATACAAGCTCCCACATTGGAGCCGAACGGATTTCATCTTTGATTGCAATACTTTGGTTATTCGATTTTGCCATGCCATCTAAAAGCGACCAAAGCTATGATTAATTCGAGATATGTATTGACCTATTTGGAGTAGTTTATGATATGATTTTTGATGCTCATTTTGTATCAGATTTCTCGAGTTAGCGCAATCAACTAAAAACAAAAAAGAGCTTAGCAAACTCGATTACCTTATTGACTTTTCTTTGCTTTTCCTACCCTATCAACAATATAAGATCTCGCAAAAAAGGAGAATCTAATTATTTGGATTGCTGCTCTAAATAATTTTTTATCTCTGCCTCATCTTCAGGGGAAATCACCCATCTTTCAAAATTAAAAACATACAACGCAGTAACAATTAATGGAGATAACCACAATACATAAATCATCCAAGCAGTAGGTTTTGGCATTTGCCAAAAGAACGAATGATTAGGATCATTGACATAGGACCAATTGGCAAGAATCATCATAGTGAAAAGAAAGGCATAAACAATTCCGAAGACAACTAATCCCTTAAACATGCCAGTATTCTTACTAGCTCTTCTACTTCCTATAATTAGGATAGTTGTAAACATTGCTATCAATCCCATAGCAAAAAGATAACCCATCCATTTAGTATGATTATGAAGATCTGTATTATCTGGGCTCACTTTCATCCCTTTGAAATTTGGATGATTTGCTCCAGTAAGACCTGAAAGAGGCTCATAAACTTGAGCAACTCCAATGATCAACAAAAGAGTAATGAGAATAGAAAGTAGAACAACATATGGTCTCATTCAGATCAAAATTTAAAAGTTCAATCTACTAAATGCCTCTAACCATCCTTGCGCCATAAGGTGGGCACCTGCCATAGAAGGATGTACTCCATCCGGGCACCAATAAGCAGTATCTGCTTTGCTTAAAGCAGCATCAAACATGGATTGGTATGGAACAAATTCTGCTCCGAAATTCTGAGCTAAATCCTTGCTTGCCATTCTGAACTCATCAAACATTGGAAGCCAATCACTTTCTTTTATAGCTGTGCCTTTTTTGAGAACAAAAGGTTCTAATATGATTAATTTCATATCAGGTAATTCATCTTTTGTTCTTTTAAGTAGTGCATCAAGATCTGTACGATAAGTCTTTAAATCTCCTGTATAACCATGAGTGAGAGTGTGCCAATAATCATTAACTCCGATCAATATGCTCATCACATCCGGTCTCAGATTAAGGCAATCATCTTCCCATCTATTTGCTAATTGGTGTACTTTATGACCGCTTATTCCTCTGTTATAGCACTTTAGCCCTTTCTCTGGCATTGTACCAAGTAGTTGTTTCACCGCAAAAGAGACATACCCATTTCCCATTCCCCATCCGTCATTTGCATAATAACTTCCTCTATTCCTTCCTGCATCTGTAATACTGTCGCCTTGAAAAAGAATTTTCAGACCTTCAGGTATATTTATTGCCATCTCTTCGGCTTGTCGCCAAATACTCATGGACAATGGAAAAAGTCCAGTGCTTATAAGAGCATTACGTCTATTCATTTGAAAATTAAAAGTTAACGGAAAAGTAAGGAAACTTCTACTCTACTCCAATTGTCATTTTGCTCTTAACGAATTCTGACATTTCCTTGCTTATTAAATTCAATCCATTTTGATTGACCTTGAAAATATTGTTCTCTGTATATTTTGTATTAATACCTTCTCTCATATTCATCTGGGTCACGGCAAAAAATATTTCTAAAGTGTCTTGCATTCTTTTAATATCAATAGCTTCAAAAGTGTTTTGCATAGTAGAAGTATAAGGTATTGTAGGACAATTCACTATCTCATTCAATACAGTCTTGTCTCTAGAAAACCATTTTCTTATCAATCCAAGATGACCATCTGAACATTGATATCCCAAATTCAATGCTGTGAGAATTGTACATTTTAGATTGCTTCGTTCTTCATTCATAGCCCCATCCCACCAGCAGTCATTGCCGATAAATGTAGAAACATAGGCTAAAGCGGCTTTTTCAGAAGGTGAAATAATTTTAACATATGATTCATTGATTACAATTGAATTTACTGAATCTTGAATTTCATCATCATACACATTTTCTCTCCAAAGAAAATGCACAGAAGTATCTCTGAGTATTTCAAAATCTATGCTTTCTACTAGTTGGACATTTTCACTCCTCTCCTGTTCAATTGGTGGTGGACTAGAGTTTTGACATGAAGAGAAGAGTACAACAATGAGCAGAAAGCAAGCATTATTCATCAACTATACGTTTATTTTTTTGTTAGTATTCAAGATATAAAATAGTCTGATTTGTTTGATGTCTTGCGACATAAATCAATGCCTTTGATTATTTCATTTATTAACAATTAAATAAGAAAACAATGCTCCTCGGTATACTATATTGAGTGAGTTTGCAATTAAATAGATAACTAAAACAAAACTGATGAATAAAAACGTTTCACGAATCTTACTTTTCTTAATTTCTTCATTCCTCATCATTCAATGTAGTCCAAAAGTCACCGAGACTGCCACTACCACAACCGTGGAAACTGAAGCGATGGCACCTAAGGCTCCGATTGTAACAAATATGGAGATTCCAAGTGACTCTAGACTTACTACTGGAATGCTTTCTAATGGAATGAAATACTACATTCAAAAAAATCAAAAACCTGAGAATCGGGCAGAATTGAGATTGGCTCTTAATGCCGGTTCTATTCTCGAAGACGAAGATCAATTAGGCTTGGCTCACTTTGTAGAACACATGGCTTTTAATGGCACAGAAAATTTCGAAAAAAGTGAACTTGTAGATTACTTAGAATCTGTAGGCACCAGGTTTGGACCAGATCTCAACGCATATACTTCTTTTGATGAGACTGTGTACATGCTTCAAGTACGTACTGATAGTGCAGAACTTTTTGACAAAGGAATGCTCATTATTAAAGATTGGGCCAATGGTGTGACTTTTGTTCATGAAGAAATAGACAAAGAAAGAGGAGTAGTAGAATCAGAATGGCGAAGTAGATTGAGTCCTGACCAAAGAATGCAACAAGAATATTTTCCTGTGCTATTCCATGGTTCTATGTATGCTGAAAGGTTACCTATTGGGTCACCTGATATAATTAAAAACGCTGATTATGAGGTGTTCAAAAGATTCTATAGAGATTGGTATAGGCCTGATCTCATGGCAGTAGTTGTAGTGGGAGATGTAGATGTGGCAGCTGTAGAAGCTCAAATAAAGACTCTTTTTGGAGCGATACCAAAGTCAGAAGGAGCACGAGAAAGAACGAATTATGATGTTCCAAGACATGAGGAGACATTGGTAAGTGTAGTTTCGGACAAGGAAGCTTCTTTTACTCAGATCCAACTTATGTATAAGCACGATAAAGTACACACAAAAAATCTGAAGGACTATAGACAGACCGTTGTGAACTCTCTTTACAACAGAATGCTTAGAGTAAGATATGACGAATTGCGCCAATCAGCAGAGCCGCCATTTATTTTCGCAAACTCAGGATATGGCAGTAGTGTAGGAGATATGGATACTTATAGTTCATTTGCCATTGTACCAGAAGGAAAAGCTGCTAACGGACTAGAAACAATACTTACTGAAAACAAGAGAGTATTACTCCATGGATTTACTGCTGGAGAATTAGATAGAGCAAAAAAGGGTGCCATGGAAGGAGCAGAAAAAAGCTTCAAGGAAATGGACAAAACTGAATCTGGAAATTTATCTATGAGATATGTTTACAATTTTTTAGATAACAATCCTGTCCCTGGGCCTGATCAGACATTAGAGTTGTATGAAAAGTATATGCCAACTATAACTCTACATGAAGTAAATCAATTAGCTAAAAAATGGGTAAGAGATCAGAGTAGAGTAGTTATTATTACTGGACCAGAAAAAGAAGAATCTCCATTACCTTCAGAAGCAGAAGTACAAGGATTATTAGATAAAGTGGCAATGACCAAAGTAGATCCTTATGTGGATGATGCGATAGATGCTCCATTCTTTGATACCGAATTAACTCCAGTAGCAGTAACTAAAACAGAATCATATGAGGACGTAGGAGTAGAATACATAGAATTGGCAAATGGTGTAGAAGTGTATCTTAAAAAGACAGATTTTAAGAATGATGAGATTATTGCAAGTGCTTTCAGCCCAGGAGGTGCATCGCTTTATACGGACGAACAGCATATGAATGCTACAAATGCATCTAGTATAGTATCAGAAGCAGGAATTGGGCTTTTTAGTAATGTCCAATTAGACAAATTACTAGCTGGAAAAACAGTGGGTATCAGTCCTTATATCGGAGAGTATTCAGAAGGGTTTAGTGGAAGTTCATCTCCTGATGACTTAGAAATCTTATTCCAAATGGTTTATAAGTATTTCTTTGAGCCACGTAAAGATGCAGAGGCGTTTACCTCGTATTCTACAAGAATGAAAGGTTTATATCAAAATCTAATGTCTAATCCTCAATACTTTTTCTCAGACTATGTAAGTCAAAAGAAATATGATAATAATGCGAGAATGGGATGGCCAAAAGAAGAGGATTGGAATATGATGGATTATGATGCAGCAATGGATATATATGAGGAGAGATTTGCGGATGCTTCTGATTTTACATTTTCATTTGTTGGAAATTTTGATGAGACAAAAATTAAAGGGTATATCCAAAAATATCTAGGTAATCTTCCTAATACAGGAAGAGATGAAGAATGGAAAGATGTAGGAATTAGAGCAGTCACTGGAGGGCTAAAAGATCGTATTCAGTTTGGTCAAGCACCTAAGACAAATGTACATATGTATTATCACGGTGATTTTGATTATAAACCTGAAAACAGCTATGTATTGAGCAGTGCAATAGCTTATCTAAGTATCAAACTACGAGAAGAGCTGAGAGAAGATAAAGGTGGAGTATATGGAGTGGGTGTCAGAGGAGGAGGAAGTAAAAAACCTATAGAAAGATATGGTATCACTGTTTCTTTTAATGCTGATCCCCCTATGGCAGATGAACTAATTAAAGCTGCTAAGGATGTAATAAACAAGGCTATAAATGAAGGTCCAGATGATGCTGATATGGTTAAAGTCAAAGAGACTCAGCGTCAAAGCAGAATTAAAAATTTGAAAGAAAATAGATTCTGGCAGAGACAGATTAATACTGAACACGAAGATGACAAGTCATTTGATGGAATCCTGATGGAAGACTATGAAGTGAAAATCAATAGTTTGACTTCTGCACAGATAAAAGCCGCGGTAAAACAATATTTCTCAAAAGACAATTACATTGAGCTAATAATGGATCCTGCACCTGCAGACAGTCAGTAGTTTTTGAAAATAAATAAATAAGAAGGCCCTTGATTATGTGATCAAGGGCCTTCTTTCTTTGATGAGACTCTGATAAGTTTGGGTATTGCTACATTTCTTTATCATCACTTTTCTCTATAAAAAGCCCTTTATCTTTTATCAAAATTTTCTTTTGTTTATAGAGACTTCCAATAATCTTTTTAAATAGTTTTTTGCTCATTCCAAATTCCTTTCTGATCAATTCTGGATCACTTTTATCATGGAATGGCAGGAATCCATTATTCATTTCTAATCGCTCCAATATGATGTCTTCATGTTCACTCACACTACTATATCCTACTGGGTCTAAGCTGACATCTATTTTCCCATCAGGTCGTAGTGGTTTTATAAACCCAGTAAGACTTTGGCCTATTTTGAGATTCTTTTTTACTTCATTTTTATAGATCAGTCCGCCAAAGGTTTGATTGATGATTACTTTATATCCAATATCTGTTGATTTATACACCAAGACATTTACCTCTTGACCCATTTTGATATATTCATCAGCTTCATTCTTTACGAATTTGCTAAGTTTAGTAGTACCTACTAATCTATCAGAATGTTCGTCTAGATACATGTATACAACATAGTCCTTACCCTCTTCTAATCGCTCTGCCTGATTAGAATGAGGAACGAGAAGTTCTTTACTTGTTCCCCAATCACAAAATGCCCCAACCTCATTCACACTTTTCACAGTTAATGCTGCATACTCTCCTATTGTGAGCATAGGGCGTTCAGTAGTTGCGACCTCTCTTCCTAGCGAATCACAATACACAAATACTACTATATCATCACCTATCTCCATTTCTTCTGTGATGTAAGCTCTTGGCATAAGGACATCGTCTTCATCATCATCAACCAAGTAAAAACCTTGGGGCAATTCTCTATCTATATTAAGTGTTTGGTACTCTCCTATTTTGATCATTATTGAAAATATCTTGGACAAAGATCAATATAAAAAGAATATGATATCAGTAAAAGAGCGCTCATATCCATTCAGATTGATCATAGAAAACTGACTTTGTTATATTTGGAACAACCGTCTTCTTAAAGTAATATGAGATTTGACTCAATTTTTTAAATGCCTTTTGTAAAACAAGAAATAATGAATTACAGCATTTGGGCAATTATGGTCTTAATAGTTGGTTCGGCCCCAATAAGTGCCCAAGACACACAATCTTTTTTTGTAGACGCTGCATTTCAAAGGTTTAATATGAGAGAATTTGACCTGAGGTTATCAGAGCCAAATTTTAAAGATCGAATGTTTTGTGACAATTGGTGTGACAGTAAGGTCATTGCCAAGATAGACACTATTGATATTAAATTCAACATTGATCTTTCAGGTTCAATTTTTTATGAAAACCTGAATAATAGAGTCCTTTCTATCAGAAATGATTTTGTAAAATCTTTTATCATCGATGAAAGATTTTATATCAACTACTTATTGCCAGAAACCTCCGAAACAATGATCCTAGAATTAATCGTAGAAGGCAATTATGACTTATACAAACATCATGATATAGTATTTCATCCACCTAATTTTAACGTTATTCTCAATGTTGGTGATAAAGATGGATTCTACAAAAAGAGATATGATCATTATGCATATTGTCATGATCAACTACTAAAAATTCCATCCAAAAGCAAGAAGGCATTAAAAAAGCTTCAGCAAGAATGCAATGCCCCTTCTTCTATAAATGCTAAAGGTGATATTGCTAATCTTTTTATTGAAATCAATAAAATTAAAAAGTGAATAAATTCTATTTATACAATTACGCCTTCATCCCATTTATATCAACAGTCTTTATCAATACATTGTCTATTTTTAGGATCTCCTAAAATGAATTGCTTAATACTTTTCTCAAAATGGAAGAACTAAGAAATCCGATCATACTTACCTGCATTACACTCTACATGCTTTTATGCTTGGGTATTGGAATATGGGCACTGCGTAAAACCAAATCTGCACATGACTTTTTCATGGCCGGTAAGGAATTGGGCATATGGGTTACTGCCTTTGCTGTCTTTTCCACAACACTCAGTGGGTTTGGATTCGTAGGAGGTCCAGGACTGGTATACAGTATGGGCATGAGTTCATTTTGGATGGCGATAATTGCTGTCTTAGGATTTAGTCTGTCTTTTATGTTATTGGGAAAACGACTAAGACTTTTTGCAGAATTGGGAGACTTCTTCTCTCTTCCTGATGTGGTCTATAAGCGATATGGCAATAATGAAACTCGACTACTTATTGCTCTTGCCATCATTTTAGGTGTTTTAGGATATTTAGCTACTCAGGTATTAGCCATGTCCATAGTACTCAAGGATATTCTGAATGCAGGTGGATACTTTGGTGATATGAGTTTAGAGATGTGTTTGATTATTTCTTGTTCTATACTTGTTTTTTATAGTGTCACTGGAGGAATCATTGCCTCAGTCTATACCGATATGATCCAAGGAGGAGTAATGGTAATAGCCGCACTGTTAGTCTTTATTACGGTTGTTTACAGTTTTGATGGAGGCCTAATGGAGATGAATGAGATCATTTATGAAGATGATCCTCAAGCTATAGGACCGTGGGGCACTTTAGGTATGTTCGGATGTCTCTCCTGGATGTTACTTTTTGGTTTGGGAGGCTCTGGTCAGCCACATGTCATCACTAAGATGATGATGAATAAAAAGATTTCTGATGCAAAACATATTTTACCTGTTAGTATTCTAGGCTATTTATTCAGCGCTTTACTGTGGATTGGCATTGGATTAGCAATGAGAGCTTTAGTAATCAATGGAGCGCATCCACCATTAGAATCTCCTGATCAAGCTGCATCTCAGTTTCTACAGTACTATGCTCATCCTATTTTAGCAGGCATTGTATTCGCAGGGCTCTTTGCCGCAATTATGTCTACAGCTGATGCTTTTTTAAATATTGGTACCGCTGCAGTTATGCATGATATTCCTAAATATTTTGGAAAAAAGATTAAGAATGAGCTACTAACAGCTCGTATTACTACTTTCTTACTCACTGTAGTAGCTTCTGTATTTGCTCTTTACTCAGGTGATCTCATTGCCATTTTAGGAGCATTTGGCTGGGGTACATTTGCCGCCGCTATTGTACCTGTAGTTACGATAGGATTTAATTGGAAACGTGCTACGGCAAAAGCAGCTAACATTGCTATTCTATCCAGTTTAGTTATAAATTTTACATTTAAAATGTTAAAGTGGACATTACCTTATAATATCGACGTGGGAGCATTTGCGTTAATAGTCTCCATGATATTATTTATATTAGTTACGCTGTTGTCAAAACCTCCAAAATTAGACCCTGCTGTAGAAAAAGTAATGGATATGTAAGTCTATTTATCATTTGTTTTTAATGACCTTATCCATTCTACACTTTCTGGAACTTGGTTCATAACCGAACTGCTTTCATCTTCTATAAAATAGAAATCCACGCCTATTTCCTTAGCTGTACGTATTACTCCTTCTATATCGACTTGACCTGATCCAAGAATAACATTATGTTCTACATCTGTCCCTCCTGTCAGATCTTTTTTGATTCCTTCTTTCATGTCCTTGAGGTGGAGCATTTTCCATCTTTTTGGATACTTTTTAAGAAGGCTCACAGGGTCTCCTCCTCCAAACTGTACCCAGAAGACATCCATTTCAAATGAAACTAATTCTGGATCAGTATTTTGAATAATATAGTCTAAGAGGGTTCCATCCTTATAAGGTTGAAGTTCATACCCATGTGGATGATAACAAAAGGTGATCCCATAATCCTTTAAAACTTTTCCTCCTGAATTGAAAGCAGCAATGGCTTTATCTGCATCTTCCTTGCTGAACTCTCCTCTCTTAATGTGTGGGATCCATGGACACATTACATGAGAA
>DKPS01000132.1 GCA_002471345.1 Saprospiraceae bacterium UBA7328 | reverse complement strand
AGTAGATAAATCAGGACGTAACATGTGCTGGTCAGCAAGATGGCTCAGTTCAGGTAGGAATAGAGGGAGGAACAGCTCCAATAACTTATCAACTTGGAAATGTAAGTAATACCTCAGGTGTATTTAATAATCTTAATGGTGGAGTATATACCATCATAGCTACGGATGCAAATGGATGTGTATCCAATTGTGAAGTCGAAATAAATGAAAATAGCGGACTGACACTTAGCATTCCATCATCGAATGATGTGACTTGTTTTGGCGAGAATGATGGATCTTTCTCGGCGTTTGTAAGCGGAGGCTCAGGCTTATATTCATATTTTATTGATGGGTCTCAAGTGAATTCGAGCATAGTAACTGGTTTAGGTCCAGGATCATATACATTTATGGTTTCAGATGATAGTGGATGCACAGCTCAAGATGAAGTGACTCTTTCAGAACCTGCAGAGCTCACTTGCACTTCTACCGTGTTAGCACAAGTTGAATGCTTTGGTGGTACTGAAGGCTCAGTACGAATCAATGCACTTGGAGGAGAAGGAACAAGAATATTTACCCTAAATGGCACATCAAATACTTCAGGTGTATTTAGTAACCTTTCTGCAGGCAGTTATACTGCTACAGTCAGAGATGCAAATGGATGTCAATCTTTCTGTGACTTCATCATATCACAGCCTGTCTCATTATCATGTTCTATAGAAAATAAAAATGATGTAAGCTGCGAAGGAGTAGCTGATGGTTCATTTACAGCAATGCCAGTTGGTGGTTTAGCACCTTTTACATATTCACTAGACGGAATTTCTTTTGTAAGTACAAACACATTTTCAGGATTAGAGCCCGGGTTTTATTTTGTTGATATAAGAGATGCAAATGGTTGTCAGTCTTCTTGTACAATTAATATAGAAGAACCCACATCACTACAATGTGTAATCAATGACTTTGTAGATGTAAACTGTAGCAACGAAGCGAATGGAAGAATAGAAGTATCAGGAAGTGGAGGTACTGCTCCATATCTTTATAGCCTTAATAATGGGGCATTTGGAGTAAACGGAGTTTTTGAAAATCTAAGTGCAGGATCATATGATGTGAGAGTGCAAGATGCAAATGGCTGTATATCTATATGTGATCTTCAAGTATCACAGCCTAGTGACCTTACTTGTGAGATTACAAATGTGGCTAACACTTCATGCGCCGGGGAAGGTGATGGAAGTATAACGGTCGCAGCATCTGGAGGAAATGGCCCATATGAATACAGTATGGATGGAATTAGTTTCCAACAAAACCCGACTTTAAGCGGCTTAGAAGCAGGGACTTATATTATTTCAATTAGAGATGCAGGTAACTGTGTGACAACCTGTTCTGAAGTGGAAATAATAGCTAGTGGCAATCTAGTATGCGAAATAGAAAATACAACTCCATCCACGTGCTCTAATGAAAGTGGGGGAAGTGTCACGATAACAACAGAGAATGGAGATGCACCATACGAATACAGTATTGATGGAGAGAATTTCCAAACTAGCAATGTTATTGAAGGTCTAGGCGAAGGCAACTATACCATAACTTCTAGAGATGCAAATGGATGTACTACGACATGTGAGGTGACAATAGTCATGACAGAAAATCAACTACCTGTTATTGAGTGTGCTCAAGAGGTATTAGAATTGGGATGTAATCCAGAGGTAATTCCTGATGGGAACGCATTGATTTTATTAGAAATGGTTGGAGCTTCTGATCCTGATGGAACGGCTGAAGCAGAAGTCATAGATGAATCAGTCTCTAATGAAGGATGTGAGTTTATTTCTACTATTAGATTTAGAGCAAAAGATAATTGTGGACAAGTTTCTTCTATAGAAACATCTTGTACTGTAGAAGTTAGGTGGACAATTAGTAATTCAGTCTCGATCACATGTCCTGAGGATTTAATTCTTTCGTGTGGAGATGTAAATAATCCTCAACTCATAGAAGAGTGGTTAGAAACAGTGTCAGCAGATAATGTTTGTAGCGGTGATCCTACATTTTCAAATACTTACTCAATAGATGGATTTACACAAACATGTAGCGAAGGAACTGGAACTCAGGAAGTTATATTTACGGTTACTGACGAATGTGGAAATAGTGCTACATGTGCTGCTATAATTGGGATAATTGATATGGACTTACTAGAATTATCTTCTCGTCCTGCTGATTTGAGTGTGGCAAGTGAAGAAGAAATACCAGATGTAGCAGATATTTCAGCTACAGATGATTGCAGTACAGCAGAAGTAACTTTCTCAGAAGAAACTACTACAGGAAACTGCGGATATACAATAGAACGAAGATGGACCGCAACTGATGAATGTGGAAATTCTATATCGCATACTCAAAGAATAAATGTGTCAGAAGCACTGGTTGCTTCGGTTACTGTGGATATGGATAGAACTTGTTCATATGACCAAGGCGTTGCCACAGTTAGCATTTCTGAAGGAAGAGCTCCTTATACGTATGAATGGTCAAATGGAGAAATGGCAGCTACAGCTGAAACACTAGAAGGTGGGGCACATACAGTTACCGTTACCGATGCTCTAGCTTGTCAAGTTATCCTAGGTGTAAGTATTAATGAAGTAGAGCCTTTCTCCGTTGAGATTAACATGGATCAACCTTTATCATGTGAGAACTTTTCACTAGCATCACTGTCATTAAATGTGGATGGAGCAACATCAGAATATACAGTCGAATGGAATGACGGAAGCACGGACATTGAAAGACATAATCTTGGTTCAGGAGAATATCAGGTGTCAGTTACAGATGTGAATGGTTGTAGTACTAGTACAAACATTATTATTGAAGATACAGGAAGTTGTACGTCTGTGATTTCTGGATCAGTTTGGGAAGATCAGAATAGGGATGGTACAAGAGATTCTGATGATTCACCATTGAGTGATCAATTGATCATTATTTATACAGCTGATGATCGACTGGTAGACTCTATGAGATCTAATGGGAATGGAATTTATTCCTTTGCTAATTTGCCAGGTGGTGATTATTATTTAAGAACTGAGATTACTCCTGAATTTAGAATTACCCAAGATAATTTTGGTAGTGATAATGCATTCAATAACTCTAAATCGTCTACCGGAATATTAACAGTAGAAACCAATGGCACACTCGATAATATTGGTTTAGGCTTATATAGACTTGGAAAAATATCTGGTATTGTTTGGTCAGATTCCGATAAAGATGGAATACTTGATGAAAATGAAACAGGATTGGCTCAGATTCAAGTAATGTTATTAGATAATGATGCAGAATTATTAGCATCTACTTTCTCAGACATTGATGGGTCATATAGCTTCACTAACCTTCCTCCAGGAAGTTATTTTATGGAAGTCAACAAGCCAGACGCATTAAATGTTTCTCCTATTGGTCAAGGGGATGACCCAGCTAAACAGAGTTATGCAGATGTAGAAACTAATAGAACTAGTATAATAGTAGTAGAAAGTGGAGATTGCTATGAGTCAATCAATGCCGGTTTGTTTGGACTGTTTGATTTAGAATTGGTTTTATCAGCTAGTACTGAAACCCCTGCTCCTAACTCTTTAGTTTCTTTTAGTATTATGATAAAAAATAATGGAGAAATAGATGCAGAAAATGTGAGTGTCTCAGCAACCTTTGGAAATGGACTAGTTAATCCTATTGCTATTTCGAATGGTGGTATTGTAGAAGGAAATATGATTATATGGACTGGTTTGAATATACCTGTTGGTGGTGAGTTTTTTGTGGCATATAGGGTAGAAGCAATGGAATTTGCACCTGGAAGAGACTTTGAATCTTCTGCGGAAATTACATCTGCAGAAATAGAGGATGCTGATTCAACTCCTGGAAATGCTGATCAGGGATTAAATGAAGACGATGAGTCATCTATAGTTACAGCACCTGAAATGACATCATCTGTCGATCTTGGATTGACAATAACAGCTAATAGACAAGTGGTAACTCCAGGAAGTACAATTGAGTACATTTTGAATCTGACAAACAATGGTCCTGATATAGGCACAGGTGTTGAGATTACGAATTACTTAGCAGCAGGAGCTGTAGAGAACATAGCTGAAATATCCGAAAACGGATTATTATCAGATAATCAGATTGTTTGGATGATAGAGGAGATCGGAGTGGGTGAAACAATACAATTGTCATTTATAGCCGATGTGATAGATAATATAGATCGAGACGATGTAAGAAATGCTGCCGAAATCACTATGGCAAGTCAATTCGACCCTAATTCAACTCCTGATAATATGGGTGACTTTCCTGCTGAGAATGATGAAGCACTTCACATTGCATCTGTCAATAAGACCGCGGATCTGGAATTGAACATTATGGATGACGAAAACCTCTATGAGATTGGTGAGACGGTGTCATTTGATATAAAACTTGTCAATAAAGGTTTGGATGATGCGGCAATGGTAAAAGTTGTCAACTATGTACCTGTTGGAATCATAAATATCTCAAGTATTAATAACGGTGGTGTTTTGATTGGTAACGAAGTACATTGGACAATTTATGATTTTGATATGAATGAGGAAATGATGTTTACTTTTTCAGGAGAGCTGACAAAAGTAATCAGCCTATGTGATGCATATCTTAATCGAGCAGAAGTATTTAGCAGTAGTTCTAATGATGATGATTCTACTCCAGGAAATATCATGGAAGCTTCTGAAGATGATGATGATGCTTTGGAAATAGGAATTGCTCCTACCCAATGTATTAGTGTGGACGCCAGAGTATTTTTAGAAGGAGCATTTGTGAGATCTGAAGATAGAATGCACAATGTCCTCTATCAAAACGGATACTTACCAGGTCAGGCTCCTCAAACTTTCTTTGGAAACAAAGAAGAAGCAGGTCAACCATATGACTCTGAACCCTGGTATCACTGTGGTGAAGAAGGGGATCCATTTGATGCTAATAATGAAGGAGTAGATGACCTTGCCGGTTACCCTGATAATACTGTAGACTGGGTGCTGGTAAGTCTAAGATCCGAGGCAAGTCCTCAGTCAGTAGTTTGTCGAAAGTCAGCTCTAGTATTAGATGACGGGGAGATCTTCTTTGTTGAAGAATTTGATTGCTGTGGGATTGACGATGATATTGAATATTATATGGTGATAGAACATAGAAACCACTTGCCAATTATGTCTCCTACTAAAATGCCAATAGAAAATGGCAAGGTTGCATTTGACTTTACCACTTCTAACTCGTTCGTAGCTTTATTAGGAACAGGACAGAAGGAAGTTAACCCTGGGAGATGGGTTATGATAGCTGGTAATGGCGAACAAAGCGACTTTATTGAAAGTGGTGATATCAATGTAAATGATCTATCAAGATGGTCAAGCGAAGAAGGTGACAACTCAGGATATTACTTCACAGATTTCGACTTGAATGGTGATGTGAATGTTCAAGATAAAGGATTAGTACTGAGAAACTTTGGAGTATTCTCAGACGTCATGAATAGATAGTTAAAAGACAATTTATAAGATTACATACTAGATCTTAAAATGAGCGGGGTGGTTCGGAGAAATCTGGGCTGCCCTTTTTTCCAGATTGAATTACTTTTATCCTCCTAGTCACTATTAGTAGAATCAAATTTTCCAAGAGCTGCAATTATATTTAGTACTAACCCAAAAACATTGATAAGAATACCAATTCCACCTGCAGCACTAGAATAATATAACTCAGGAGAATCTCTGATCATATTGATATGATTAAATACTCCACCATACCCAAGCATTATAATAGCCAAAACCATCAAGCCGCGATAAAAATTCAATTTTCCCATGATTCCAGGAATAAGAAACAGTGCGTAAATAGACATAACTATGCTTCCTAGAATGGGTTCGTTGGGTGTCAATGCATGCCCTCCTTGGTATATAAGAATTAGGCTTACAGCATTGAATAGCATACCTAAAAAATAGTAAGTCAATTGAAGACGTAAAAGCTGCTTAAGTTTCATGAATTAATGAAATTGAAATCCTTTATATTATGAAATATCTCAAGAGTTAATTTGAAAAAATTCTAATTGTAAAAATTAAATTTCTAGCATTTTCTCATTAAAGTTGGGGTAAGAAATCAGGAATTTGTGACAAATCACAACAAAATCATTGATTGACAACATTTATTATCAGATTTTTCATAATTTTCTTGCCAATTGATTATCGAAGGACTTTTTGAAAACTTGAATACTGAAGACAACAGAAACAACAGAAATGTTGATCATGTTTTTTTTGGCATATTTAGGATTTGATGTCCTTATTGGTGAAGGAAATGGAGACTTTGATCAAAAATAAAATATCTCAATCCGCGCAAAGGGTGTTTCAGTACATTCTTGATGACCTTCGAGAACGCCTTCCTGTGCATACAACTTATCACAATTTGAGGCACACTCTTGATGTAGTAGAATGTTGTAACAACTATGTAGAGGTGTATGACTTAGATGAAGAGGATCATGAACATTTACTAATTGCTGCTGTAGCTCACGACTATGGATTTGTGTTTTCACCTGATAATCATGAAGCTACCAGTGCCAACATGGTTGCTAAAATCATGCTAAAACATGATTATAATCTAGATAGCATTAGTAAGGTAAGAGGATTAATCATGGCTACAAAGCTTCCTCAATCCCCTAAAAATTTTCTAGAGGAGATTATAGCTGATGCAGATTTGGATTATCTAGGTAGAAGCGATTATCCTGAAATTAGCTTGACTTTTTATAAAGAACTATCTCATTATGGAAAATTGGAAAACCAACGTCAATGGTATGATTTACAAATTGGCTTCTTAGAAAATCATACATATTTTACAGCTTGGGCTCAAGAAAATAGACAACCTGGCAAATTTGAAACACTTAGAAGTCTAAAAAATCAGAGAGCTGCTTTATAACGATTAAGGTTAATCCAAGCCCACTTTTTTTCTTGTACTTTTCACTTCGCTCCTTTTCTTTTTGGTGTTGAGCCTTTTTTGTTTTGAGGCCTTAGATGGCTTTGTAGAATTCCTTTTTTTAGGAGGGTTTTCAACTTTACTAATAAGATTGTTCAGTTTTTGCAGGACCTCCTGACGATTCTTTAGTTGAGATTTCCACTTCTCTGATTTAATAGTAATAACTCCTTTTTTAGATATTCTTCTGTCTTTTAATTTCTTCAATCGATGCTTGACTTCATCTGGAAGAGACGACTTATCTATTTCAAAACTCAAGTGAACCGCTGTTTCTACTTTATTCACATGTTGCCCTCCAGGTCCAGAAGAACGGATGGCCTTTATGGAAAATTCCTTATCAGAAATAAATAGTTTCTTTTTGATAATTATTACCTGCTTAATGTCAATTCTACAAAAGCATCTAGATCAGTCTTGAATTTTTGAAGTGACTTCTTTTCTGTATACATCATATGACCGGCTTCATAATAAGTCATGGTGATATTATCCTTAATCTTCGGTGTTAATCCTAAA
>DKPS01000273.1 GCA_002471345.1 Saprospiraceae bacterium UBA7328 | reverse complement strand
CTTAAGAATAGCAAGGCTTCAATTCCACTTTCTATCGACCATATCTTTGAATCATCAGAGATTTTCAAATTAAAATTCAAAAAAATGATAGGCGATAAAATGAAAGCTATAATATCCACAAAATATGGCGGCCCGGATGTTTTTCAATTGCAGGAGGTAAATAAACCTATTCCAAATGACAACGAAGTATTGGTAAAAATCCATGCAGCACCTATTACCACTGCAGGAACTATGATGCGAACGGGTTATCCTTTAATCGGTAGACTTTTTATGGGGCTTATCAAACCTAAAAACCCTATACCAGGGACGGGTTTTGCAGGAACAATTGAAGAAGTAGGTGAACAAGTAAAACATTTTAAAAAAGGCGATAAAGTTTTTGGAGAATCGCTCACAACATTTGGGACTCATGCAGAAAACGTATGTATAGAAGAAGACGGAATAATTATCCTAAAACCAGATGAGATAAGTTATGAAGAAGCCTCTGTTGTTGGTGATGGACATGTTACTTCATTAAGTTTTTTGAAAAATTTGGCCAAAATTGAAGCAGACCAAAGCATACTTATTATAGGGGCTTTAGGTAGCCTAGGCACGGCGGCAGTGCAATTAGCAAAAGAAATTAGATCAGAAGTCACGGGAATATGCAGTACTAGAAATATTGAATTAGTGAAATCACTTGGAGCTGATAAAGTGATTGATTATACAAATGAAGATTTCACTGATAATGGACGGACCTATGATGTTATATATGATACTATAGGTGATAGTTCATTTTCAAAAAGTAAAAATTCATTGACAAAAAATGGAATTTATATGTCTCCTGTCCTTGATTTTGGCTTGCTTTTTAGAATGTTGTTTACCTCAATAGTAGGAAAGAAGAGGGCTTTGTTTTCTGCCACAGGTATGTTGCCTCATTTTACTATTCGGCAATATTTCAATGAAATTAAGGAACTTATGATTGCGAAAAAAGTAAAGTCAATCATGGATAGAAGCTATTCATTGGCGCAGATTGCCGATGCGCACATATACATTGATAAAGGACATAAAAGGGGCAATGTTGTTCAAATGGGGTTTCAATTTAGCAATGAGACCTAGTTACTCAAATGAATAAATTTTCAAAATGATTGGATCAGAAGAATAAGCTATACTTTTTAGTTGAGATCAAGCTAATACCGAACCTAGAACAATAACTATTGAAAGTTTTGAAACTTCAATTCAATAAATGGTCAAGTTTGCAATAGCATGCTAAAATTTCAATCAAAAATCTAGTTGAATTTTCTTAGTACAAAGACAGGGAGTTATAAAAAAGGTTTGTTTCTTGTAACATTCTAAGTTATTATATTTCAGATGAATATTAAACATCAGTACCTAGTGTTAATACATGGATGTTTGCACTTATTTTAAAAAATAATGAAACGTTTAACTAAATTCATAAAGGACAACATATCTGGTAAAAAGGTTTTATGCCTTTCCATACTGACCAATGCAGTATATGTATTTATGCTAACTATTACGATTCCTAAAACAATGGAATACTCGAATGGAATGAAATTGTTGGATATGATGCCAGCAGGTTATGACATCAATTATGTAAGCGAATTATTCAGCTTGCTCGGAGAAATTGGTTATAATTAGCAATGACCCGAGTTTTCCTTCATGCTTATTCTCGTTTGAAGTAGGAGTTACGATAGGGACTCATGATTCTTCTGATCCATGTAGCTGTAACAATATAATTAATGCTAGCAACGTATTTGGCTACTTATTTCGAGATACTTTGATTTTAAGTTCTGTTGGGGGCAATGTGAATTGGAGCTTGATGACAAATAACAATCCTAATGGGTTCCTTGATATGACAGGGTCTCCAATCATGCCACCCCTTTCTTTTGGCTCTACAAATAACACAACAATAAAATATATTTTCCATAGATTACCCAACGAGTTTGTAGACATCGATTTTGGTGGGGCACAAGGAAATTAGACTTCAACTGTAGCTTGTGCATCAACTTGTGTTATAAATACCACACCAACAATACCGACATTATCACAGTGGAGCATAATCATTCTTCTTATCACCTTAATGTGTGTGGGTGTGATCACTATACAATCGAAGTATAGACTAGTTGAGTCTAGTTCTTAGTTTCCGGTTACTCAGGTACTAACATTTCTTAAAGATCCGGATGATCACAAAGAGGTGTTAAAAATGGAACATGGTTTTAATTGGAAGATTTGTTTCTTTTTCTAAATCTCTTCATATAATGGGTAGACTAAGAATTTTTCTAGGTTCTAAAAGAAGAGGCACATCTAATTAAGAATTTGCTTAACTTACATAGTATTCTAATTTCACCTGCTGCTGAATATCCCTTTTGGCAATTTTGAATGCCTTTTGTTCATTTACAAACTTACCTCCATGAGATTATTCAATCAATTTTTCTTGCTACCTCTTTTGTTGTTTATGGGAACTTCTTTGTTTAACACCACATTTGCACAGGAAACTCCACGTGTAAAAGTTGTTCGCGCAAAGACTCCAGTCAAACCACTTAATGCTAGAGTTTTGAAACTTAATAGTAAAGCTGCAATTGTATTACAAAGTTGGAAAACAGCCAAGCATATGCAAATTTTAAGAACAGGTCATTTTGTACCTATTAAAAACCCAGGACAAGGGGCGCCTCAGGGTGGTAGCTTGCCAGGAGGTTCACCTACAAATAGTTTTGCAAGTGGAACGAACTGCGCTAAAATAGAATGCCCAGATATCTTTGATGATGATGTAGTTTGTTGGGAATGTCATTAGCTTAAATCTTTTTATTTTCTCACGTTGATGTAGATTCATTCATAATTCACATAGAATTAGCAGAGCAACTATGGGTATGCCCAAAACGAAATCCGATCGTACATTTAAAGTGCCATCGGATTTCATCTCCCATTTTATTGACTATTCATCCTTTGAAAGAATCAACCTTGTTTTGCATCTCTTTTTGAAACTTTTTAAGTAGGGTAGTGGCTGCCGCCTTGTCTTTTTGCATCAATGCAGAATATCCTGCTATATCTGCGAATAAGATGGAAGCTAGATTGTTTTCTGATTAGGGGTTTTGATTTTGAGAATTTGGAGGCATGCATTGAAGGTAGGAATTATCTTTATTCTTCTAATTCAGTTTTGGTATGAAGTAAGAATTTAGGCCTTACTGCATTTCCGCATCATGCAGTTAGTCAATATCATTTTGGAGATTCATATGTTTTACTGCAAATAAATGTCAGTCAATATTTAATCAGATGCCAGTGCTTCTATAGGATTTTCTTTAGATGCATTAATAGATTGAATACTGACAGTCACCAATGTGAATATAAGAATAGCAGCACTTGACACAGCGAATAAAATAGGGTTGATTTCAATTCTGTACGCAAAAGTCTCTAACCAGGATTTCACTATCCACCAACTGATTGGAAATGAAATGATGACACCTATCAAGACTAGCCATATATACTTTTTAGAAAGTAAGGATGTAATTTCGAAAGTAGTAGAACCCAAAACTCTTCTAATACCAATTTCCTTTTTCTTCTTCTTTATCGTCAATCTTAAGAGTGCAAAAAGACCCAACCAAGCTAGTCCTATGGCAAAAATGGATGCCATATTTATTACCTTACTCCATCTCTCTTCTTCTGCATATTTTGCTTCTAGTGATTGATCAACAAAATGATAAACGAAATCCTTATTCGGATTGATCCTAGACCATATTTCTTTTAACTCTTCTAATACAGGCTGCACATCACCAGCATCTAGACGTACTAAGATATGATATAGATTTGGTGGCCATACGTAAGTAGAAAGTCCTGTTATTCCATTTGAAATAGAACTTGCATCAAGAGCAATCATTAGAGGTTCAATGTTATGATGGAGTGAACCAAAATGATAATCCTTAACAACACCAATAATTTGATGATCACCATCTAATCCTGCACCTGGAATCGTCCTAGATAATGCATCGTCACCCCATGAAAAATGTCTTGCCAATGCTTCATTAATCAATATGGAATTTGAGTTATTCACTACAGAAGTTTTGAATGCTTCTCCATGCACCAGCTCTATTTTCATGGTCTCTATGTAATGAGGATCGACTTGATTATAGTATATATTTTCGACGCTCTCATCCATCTGTTTGATTCCTAATTCAGTCCAAGGTTCTCGAGAATTATTCATAGAGGAACTTACCGAAAGGACTTCCTGAATTTTCTTTGATTCAGTTCTGAATCGCTCTACCATAAGCTTTCCATCTTCTAGTGATGAAGGATTGCCCATCGAAATTTCAATTAACTTTTCAGAGTCATATCCTAAATCTTTATTTTTAATGTATGCCATTTGTGCATTAATATGAACCGCGGCAATTATCAATATTATGGAAAGGGTAAATTGAAATACGATAAGACTTTTATTAAACCAATCTCTACTTTCACCAAAAATTACTTTGCCTTGAAATGTATCGACCATTTTGTGTTTCACTGTGAGCACAGCTTGTGTTATACCTGTAAGAATGGCGATGACAAGGCCAGTAATAGCAAGAAAACCCAGTTCAGACCATCCTATATTGTATATAAATGAACTGCTGGTAAGAGACGTAAATGAATCATGAAACAAATGGGATAACCCTAATCCAAAACCCAAGGATAGGATGACAATAACAAAAGACTCAAGGGCCAATTGACTCCTTAATTGTCCATTGATGGCTCCAAAGGACTTTCTAAGACCCATTTCTTTGATTCGACCGATTGCCTGTCCTGTAGAAAGTGTGACGAAATTGATTGTTGCTATGATAAGAACCAAAAGACCAATACCAAGCATTATTGCTAATTTCTTCGGGCTTACATATAAGGTATTCCCCAATATTTGATCTTGGCGGTGCAAGGTCGTAAGGGGCTGAATAGCCAAATTTGTTTTATAATCTTTAGCAGGAGAAAACTTTTGTATAGCATCCGTTATCAATTCTTCGAATTCTTCTCTTACTATTGGATTGCTTGTCTGAATGTAATTTTCAACCAGTCCATATTTGTAGGAGGTCATCATGTCTTTAGAAGAAACAAATTCAAAATTTTCAAAGGGCATCATCATGTCTACTTGAATACTAGACATATCTTTTTTAGGATCGATTACACCAGAGACAATTGCTTCAAGAGTGGTTGCACCTGCATTAATTTCAAGTGTCTCTCCGATTGGGTTTTTATTTCCAAAATATTTTTGCGCCTTTTCTTTAGAGATAACAATAGAATTCGGATTTGACAAAAGTGAGTTGTCATCACCATCAATAATCGGAAAACTGAACATCTTGAAAAAGTCAGCATCCCCAAAGCTTAATTTCTCCTCAAATGGGATATTATTGTTACTTACAGTTACAGCCGCACTTCCTAATCTTGTGAATGATTGTATTGAAGGTAGTTCACTTTTAAGATCCTTTGACAAAGGGATAGCGGTTACTGCACTTTGATCTTTTATGTCACCAGTCTCCGCATTTATTCTTTGATGATATACCCTATAAATGTTATTCTTTTCAGAATGAAACTGATCGAATGACATCTCGTTCTGAATAAATAAGAATACAAGTAATACAAATGCAATTGATATTGAAAGGCCGAGAATATTAATAAATGAATGAATTCTATTCTTCAGTATATGTCTAAAGGAAATTTTTGCATGACTTTTTAATAATCCTATATTCAACATTCTCATCCTTTTATCATTTTTTAAAATAATGGTAGGGTGAAAAAATCGCAGAACGTTCTTTGTAAAACGAAGATCAGCTTTTTGTTTCCCCAATTCATCATAATCATGTGAATAGCTCTCCGTCAAGTCTCCAAGTATACCTTCCAGTAAATAATCGGGGCAAAACCAATTAAGAAAAGCCAATGACTTCTTAGGTAATTCTGGTTGATTGGAATGATCCTTCACGTAAGAATCATTTTTAGTTTGGGAATAAGGCTCCAAAGTTTCTGTCGCTCTTCTTGTTGTCTCTTTATTAATTTTAGACCAGAATTCGTTATTGTAAAAAGTCTTTTCCTTCTTCCCCCTCGTGCTGAAGTGGCACCACCATAGTGAGACTTTACTAGTTCTTTGTCCTCTAGTCTGTAGAGCGTTATATGAACAGAATTCAAATTTACTTTTCTGCTTAATTGAGTCCAGATTTCTTCCACTATCGAATTGCCATATGCTTCTTCACCCAATATTCCTACAACAGTAAGAATCAATTCTTCAAATTCACTTAAGTAAGATTTGCCCATTAGTATGATTTATGTCAAACAAATGTAGGTTATATCTTTGTGTTTTGTCAAACTAATGATAGAAATAGTAAAATTTGTAATTTTTTCTAAGTGAAAAATCTATTATCTTAAAATCAAAGAGGTGATCTAAGAGAAGATGATGAATCCGATATGTTCCAAAATTGATTGCATTTCAGACTTCATTCTTTGGCATTGAAATATGAAGTGAATTTTAAATGAATGATTTGATTCTGAACAGTTAGCTCACAAATTTTTTTATAAGAGCTTTTATCTAGTCAATTAGTCGGTGAATGTAATACTCAATTGGAATTTGTGGCGAAAGGAGAGCTTCAAATATTATGAGAGCTTTGATGTGATTACCTGTTAATAAAGAATAATATATATCCTTTCCAATGCACAGACAAAAAGAATATATTGATAAAGATTGAGACAATTTAAAATATTAGAAATCCAGTTATCTGATCGTATGCAATTGAAATTATTAAATAATGAAAAAGCCAGAGTAATCACCTATTTAATTCTTGGGGCTTTTGGGGGAATTCTATTTGCATGCATTGAATATTTGATGCAGATACATGGAGAATTTCCAGAGGAATTTGTTCCTCTGATTATAAGGTCTGCAATAACGGGTTCATTCATTTTGGGTACTGTTGCCATTGTTGAAGTATTGTCTAGAAAGCGATTTGTACAAAGGCCATTTTTATTTGTGGTTCTGGTAAGAACAATTTTCTATTTTCTCATAATTACATTTTGGCTTACTATCATAAATGGAGTTTGGTATGTGATCAAAGGAGATCTCTCAGTATACGAACATCTTAATCTCTATTTTAAGAATGAAATTTATATAGTAAATCTTGGTTTTACTTTTTTAGGATTGTTGTTAACTGTTGGTGTGACCCAAATTAATAGTCTTCACAGAAAAGGGGAATTAATAAGCTTTGTTATGGGCAAGTACCATTTCCCAAGAGAAGTGGAACGTATTTTTTGTTTTATTGATCTTAAGAGTTCGACATCCATTGCTGAAAAATTAGGTCATTTAAAATTTGCATTGTTTTTAAAAGATTATTACTCAGACATAACGGAGGCACTTCGAGAAACAAATGCTCAAATATATCAGTATGTAGGGGATGAAATTGTTTTGAGTTGGTCCTATGAAAATGGCTTGGCAAATAACAATTTCATTAATTGTTTTTTCCAAATGAGAGAAATCATAAATGATTTGAAACCAAAATATATGGATCGGTATGGAGTGTATCCAGAATTTAAGGCCGGAGTGCATGGGGGTAAGGTGATTGTTACATGGATAGGTGAATTAAAGAAGGAAATTGTATATATAGGCGATGTGCTTAATACCACTTCAAGAATCCAGGAATATTGTAAATCTTTAGGAAAGGATTTTTTAATTTCAGAAGAACTACTGAAAAAAGTAAACCAATTAGGCGAGATTAAAGCCTCTTACGTCGAAAACACCATTCTAAGAGGTAAAGAATCAAAAATAATATTGCATAGCCTTGAACTTAGAGGACAAAAAAACTAGTGGTGAGTGCCCTTTTTAGCGAATCGAGGATAATTATTTCAGAGCATGTATTGAGTTTTTCAGTTAATTTTAACTCTAACACGTAGTTCCAAATAGGTCAGAATTCTGAATTCTGAGGTCTTCTGAAATGATCATATCATTTTTAACAGACAGTAATTCTTGACAAATTCAATTATGCTCCGTCTTTGTTTTGATATTCATAGATTTACAAGTGATGAATTACAACCTCGGTGCATTACTTTCTTTTCTGGTGGCATTCCAGTTCTTTTTTGTGGCTCTATACCTGTTCACTAATAAGAAAGGAAACAAACGAAACAATGGGCTTTTAGGTCTGGTGTTTTTGATGTTTGCCATTAGTCTGATGGACTTCACTATAAGGGTGAGTGATATAGTTCTACCTATTCCTTTTCTTCATCTCATAGATGACGGTTTTTTTATTCTTTATGGGCCTATCCTATATTTTTATGTTTTAGGGGTAGTTTACCGTGATTTCAAGTTTAAAATTAGTGATGCACTTCATTTGATACCCTTTCTAATCTGCACAATTTACTTGATTTACCATGTAATATTCGTCGATCTGGAAGCTCAATCAGAAGTGACCCAGAAAGTCATTGATGCCGAGTTGCCTGCATGGTTTTTATTAGGAAGCTTGGTTATATATATTCATATCCTCGCCTACTTGTGGTTCTGTTGGAACACTCTTTTAAAGTATCAATCTATTATCAAAGACCAATTTTCTTCAATTGATGAAATTAACCTGGAGTGGCTCAGTTTTATGATTAAGGCTTTTGCAGGGATTACAGTAATTGCCATTATCAACAACGTGATTCCTGTTTTTGGCAATGTTTTTATTCACTACTCATCGATGATTTTGTTACTGATTGTTTCTTTTTTCTTCATCAATCGTGTACTGGTCAAAGCATTGAATCAACCTGATATCTTTTCAGGAATCACTCGGGAGGAGTCTAAAAAATACGCTTCTTCTAATCTTCAAATTGAAGAGCTCAAACAATACAGAATGGAATTGGAGCAATTGATGAAAGGTGAAAAAATGTATCTCAATCCTGAATTGACAACTCAAGATTTAGCAAAGGAGTTGAATATCAGTGCTAAGATGCTTTCTCAAGTAATTAATCAAAGCTTCAAGAGAAATTTCTTTGATTTTGTGAATGGCTATCGTTGTGAGGAGGTGAAAGAGATCTTACAAGTCCACGACAAAAAAATAACTATCCTCGAAGCGATGTATCAATCTGGATTTAATTCGAAATCTTCCTTCAATAAAGAGTTCAAAAAACTCACCAACCAGACACCGAGTGAGTATAAAAGAAGCTTGCCGAAGATTAATGAGAATTAGTGCCTTTTCAGTACTGGTATTTTAGAATAATTGAATATAAAAAGAGTCCACCTTCCGGAAAACGGTCGATTTCCATGATTTGAGCATTGATTTTTGAGTCAAACTTAAAATTCAAAATTATGGAAATACAAATTGATAAAGATTTATCAATTGATAATAGATCAAGTTTCTTTTTTAAAATCGGCGAGTTACTTATGGTATTTCTTCCAGCAGCTCTTCTTTTATCTCTTACTAGAAGTTGGGCAGGTGAAGACCCCATAAAAACACAAAGCCTTGTATGGGCAGCATATGCGATAATGCTCATAATGATCTGGGTAGGATTGAAACTTCGAGGAAAGTCGTGGGGCGAATTCGGATTAACCTTTGAATCTTTGTCTTTTAAAAAGGCGCTAAATGTATTTGGATTGTCATTAGTTGTTTTTGTACTTGGGGTAGCAGCTTTTGTTTTGGGTTCTATCTTAATGGCTAGTTTCACAGGAATCCCCGAAAGTGCAGATTATAGTAAATACAATTTTTTGAAAGACAATCTTGGTCTTCTCATGCTTACGTTAGGCGGTGTGTATGTAGTGTCATCTTTTGGTGAAGAAGTTGTTTTTCGAGCCTTCTTGATCAATCGAATTTCTGAATTTGGTACATCATCAAAATATACCACAGCTTTAGCAGTTGTTTTGAGTTCTCTTTTTTTTGGATTAGCGCACTATGAATGGGGCCCAATGGGCATGGTTCAAACTGGATTCATGGGATTAGCAATGGGGATTTGCTATATCAAATTGAATAAAAGACTATGGATTTTAGTCTTAGCTCATGTATACATGGACACACTCTTACTGGTACAGATGTATATGGCCAGTAATTGATTTAAAAATGAATAGTCTGAAAATTGGTCTGTTATTCAATTAAATATGTTTTATGAATGTGACCAGTCATCTCCATCACTACTCTGTGGAGACAGGCCAATATCAGATTCTTCTAAGTCTATTCCCAGGCCTACAACCATGCGATTCACATAATTAAAATAACCGACGACTTGGTTGATTTCTAGGATTTCACCATCAGTGAGATTTGCATTTCTGAGTGAAGTAATATGACTTTCATTGACATCAGGAGCAGCGATCGTGAGAAGTTTAGCATATCTGATTCCCGCAATGTATTTTCCTTCAAGATGATTAGTATAAACTCCATCGGCTAAACAAGACATAAGTCTCTCGTATTTCTCATCACTTCCTAAATTTCTTTTAAAGCCCACAGCATGATGAGTAGCACAGTAATTACATTTATTAATCATGCTTACATACGTTCCCAGCAATTCCAAATACCATTTTGGCAAGGTATTACCAGAATGATGAAGCACTGCCTTGTAAAGAGTCATATGAGCCTCGAGGGTATGTGGCCTGAGGCTATGAATGGTCAATACATTATCTAAAACACCTTTAGGTCCTTTTATTCTGTCATACAGCTTTTTTAACCTGCCTGTTGCAGATTCATAGCTGATCGTATTGATCCAACTCATAATTCAAAATTTAGGGTCAAGATACTGATTTGACAATAGATGGATAAGGAAAAATCAGAATACAGTACGGGGGATAAGGTTGAGACAGATTAAGTTTTTACATGCTAAAATATATAGAATGATTTCTCATTTCAAAACCATAAAAGTTGTGCAAAGTAAAATTGCATCGTAATAATAAAGATGTCATTCCATTACATGAAATAACCTCTTATTTTTTACTAGAATCTATCAGTTAATTGATGTCTTCTTTTTTCTCCAGCTTTTCTATAGCAGAAGCCAGATTATCTTTGTTTAGCTTGTCTGGTGCTTGCATATGAGCTATGCGACAATGTTCTAAAGCTTTAGCATAATTACCTACTGCACTGAATCCTCTGGCCATTCCTACCTCTGTAGGCCATGCACCATCGTTCATTTCATGATTCTTCTGAAATACATCTAAAGCTTTGTCTTTAAGACCATTGGTAATAAGTGTTCTGCCTAGTCCATGTAATTGATTTGCAGTACCCATTGGGATGGCTTCATTTACAATTGCTGCAGCTTCATCATTTCTATTTAATGCCATTAGGATGTTGGCTTTAGTAGTTAATGTTGTGAAATTCTTTTGGCCAATGAAATTACCCGACACTGCAAATTCTGCTCATTCTAAACCTTTTTCCAGATGAGTATTATTTGATAATGCATAGTTTGCTGCTGCATTCCAATTGGTCCATACAAACCCTTTAGAAGATTTGAGTTCGTCTTCGATATTTGCCACATAGAGATCATTATAATTTGCAACCTCAATAGTGAAAGGAATGCTTTTATGTTCCCATTGGAGAGCACAGGTGGCTTTGTCATTTTGTCTGTCAGTGAATTCGTAGTTAAGCCATTCCTGATATTCAATGTTTTCTGATGTTACTTCAATTCTGAGAGCATCATTTTCTTGAGTATAGAAATAGCTTCCCCATGACTCAGTGTCCTTATTAAAGATAATAGTCCAAGGACCTGTCTCAGTAGGGATCATGTGGATGCTGTAAGCCCCTGCAGCTATGGCCTTTCCATTTATCAATACGTCATGACTAAATTTGATTACTGTATTTTCATTGGCCCCTGCGCGCCAAGGAATTTCATTAGCAGATCCAAAATTATTTGGAGCTAGGCCATAAGGTACTAATTGACCCCAAATATTTCCTTTTCTGCTTTGTCCGTTTGGCCCTGTAACATCAGGACTACTATACTTAATAGTAACTTTTACCAGTGAACCAATTTGTTGAGTCACAGAGGATTTTTGATTGCTACCACTAGGCGGTAATGTAATTTGTGCTTTTGATATTTGAATCAGTAGAAATGAGAGGGATAGAGTAAGAAATAGCCTTTTCATAATAGAGTTTTAAGTGAAAGAAATGAACTCTATGAAAACGAATTTCTATCTTTCTCTGTCATGGTTGTGGATCTCAGTTCGACTACTAAATAGACCAACTGATTTAAAATGACGTCAAAACTGAAGTAGTCAAAGACTAGTATTTCGCATTAATTTCCTTAATGCTTACCATTCCTTTATGTTTGCTCTATGGAATTATTCAATATTATTACTCTTTTGGTGGTCGTTTCAGCTGTCTTCTCATATGCTAATGCACGGTTTGTTAAGTTGCCCTATAGTATTGGAGAAATGGTGATTACCATGGTGATGAGTGTAGTTTTAATCATTTTAGGGTGGACGAATGCAGGGATTACTAACCCCCTTAAAGAATTGATCACACAGATAGATTTTAGTACGGTACTGTTAGAAATCATGTTGAGTTTTCTCCTTTTTGCAGGTGCTTTGCATACTAATTTTGATCAACTTCGAGTACAAAGAGGCCCAATATTGGCTTTTGCGACTTTTGGAGTTTTGGTGTCAACATTATTAATAGGGACTGCTTCATTTTATCTTTTTGGTACTATGGGGATAGAAGTACCATATATCATTTGCTTTCTCTTTGGAGCGTTGATTTCTCCTACAGACCCTATCGCTGTATTGGGAATATTGAAAAAGGCCGGTGTCCCTAAAAAATTAGAAACAAAAATTGTAGGAGAGTCACTTTTTAATGATGGAATAGGGGTTGTGATATTTCTTACCATCTACGCCATAGCTCAAAAAGGCATTGAAAATATTACAATGGGAGAGATTGGCTTTTTGCTCTTAGAAGAGGTTGTTGGAGGTATTGTATTAGGTATTGTCTTAGGTTATATAGCCTATAAATTAATGAAGAGCATAGATGATTATAGTGTGGAGGTTTTGATCACCTTAGCTATAGTCATGGGAGGTTATGTGCTAGCTCAGTATATGCACTTTTCTGGCCCTTTGGCTGTCGTTGTTGCAGGCCTCATAGTAGGGCATGATAAGGTTAGAGATAGTAGTATGTCAGCAAATACCGAACTATATATTGATAAATTTTGGGAGACGTCAGATGCCTTGTTGAATGGAATTCTCTTTGTTCTAATAGGATTAGAGATATTAATACTTCCATATAATTCTACTCATCTGATAGCTGGAGTGATCTGTATTCCTATCATATTGTTAATCAGATGGTTTAGCCTGAGTATTCCTATAAGATTATATAAGAAGAAACTAGACTTTATTCCAAATACAGGATTAATTATGACATGGGGAGGCCTCCGTGGCGGAATTTCTATAGCACTGGCACTTTCATTGATGTCGGATATGAATCGGGATTTGATCCTTACTGTGACTTACGTCGTGGTAATATTCTCAATTGTTGTTCAAGGCCTGAGCATTGGAAAAGTAGTTGAAAAATTAGTGAAGGTCAAGAAAGTTCATTCAGATGGACACTAACGATAAATAAAGAGTCTCAGGGTCTATGAGTTCATTCAAGTTTTATCATTTCTAGGATGGCCCATCCCAATTACTAGAAGAATATCACCAATTGAAATACACTCAATAGTTGAAATGTCTTTCTTCTGTGATAGAAACTTTATCCCCAAAGACTTCACATTGAATTGTAGCATGAAGATTAGTTGGAGTTATAGTAAGTTTTTCTTTGGTAATACCAATTTGTAATTTCTCTCCTTGCCATATTATTTGAAATTCTAGATTAGATATCCCCTTTGGGAGATTTGGAGATATCCTTAGTTCACCTCCTACCATTCTTACTCCACCAAAACCAAAAACTATAATTTGCCATATACCTCCTAAAGATGCTGTGTGTAAGCCATGATCAGATGATTTCATGTTTGGTCCTAGATCTATTCTTATGGCTTTTTGAAAAAGAGAATATGCCAAATCCTTATCACCTATATCTGCAGCTAGTACCGCATGAGTAGAAAGGCTTAATGAAGAATCATGAAGAGTCAAAGGTTCGTAATACTCATAATTAGCTTTCTTGATTTGATTGTCAAATTTGTGCTCTAATAAGTACATCAGCATCACTACTGAAGCCTGTTTGCATACCTGTATCTCATTTATTTGTTCTAAATTAAAATCATGAAATATTGAGCCTACATGTTCTTGTTTTTTATACTTGCTCAAGTCTATTCGCTCCAAGTTTAAAAAAGTGTCGTCTTGAGGAATAACATGATTGGGATTAGGATCAGGAATAAAAACATTATTATATCTAGCTTTCAACTCGCTGATTTCAAAGTCTAGATTGAGTTTGTCGTTTAGTTTCTGATAAATATTGGGCTTGTCCTTCTTCAAAACATCTGAATAGCGAATAGCATTTTCCATACACCATTTGGCAGTGTAATTGGTAAACGCATCATTGTTGACATGTTCTTTGTATTCATCTGGACCGATTACATCATTGATGTGGTATTCTTTCTTAGCATCATTCCACTCTAATCGACTGCCCCAAAAAATACCAGTATCCAATAAAATCTCGTAGCCATAATTTTCCATAAACTTTTCATCCCTAGTAGTCATATAGTATTGCCAAACGGCGAAAGCTACATCTGAGGTTATGTGTTGTTCAATAAATCCACTCCAAATTTTCATAGCCTCACCAGATATGACATCTGCATCACCCCAGACTGGTGTGACTTCGCCATCTTCTGCCCAAGCGGATTCCCAAGGATACATTGCTCCTTTGTACCCATTTTTAATAGCTTTCTGTCTAGCCCCTGGAAGTGTGAAATAGCGATATTCAAGTAAACTTTGAGCCACTTCAGGTTGGGTAAATGTAAAATAGGGTAGCATGAATATTTCGGTGTCCCAGAAGGAATGGCCTTTGTATCCTTCACCTGACAATCCCTTTGCTCCAATTCCACATCTGTTGTCGTGAGCTGGAGTTGCAACAGCAAGCTGAAATATTGCAAATCTCAATGCTAATTGATCAAAAGCATTGTCGCTTTCAATTTTTATGTCTAGTTCTTTGTATTTGTCTTTTAAGTGAGTACTACTTTCAGCTGCAAGATTATCATATCCAAATGATAATGCCTTTTGTAAATGATCAAATGATGATTTTCTTATTTGAGCCAAAGACAAGCCGTCATTTTCTTTATCTCTAGTAGTAAATACATTAGAGACTTTTTCTATGGTACAACCTTGGTCCTTTCCCAATTCAAAAGTATAAAGCATTCGTACTCTTCTTCGCTTTATTTCAAAGCGATTACTTGTTTCAATGTCACTTTCACTGGTTAATATAGAGTGTACTGAATTGTGTACAAAGTCAACTTTCGACTCTGTCGTAGTCTGCACCATTTGTAGGTATTTCCCTTCTAGAACTTGCTTTTCACCTTCATGGAAATGCTGAGCACCACTATTAGTTACCTGCCCATTTATTCCACTTCTGATTTCAATGTTGGCGGATTGATTTAGTGATTTTATTGACATTTTAGTGCCAAAAAGATGAAGGTCAGTGAATGAAACAAACCGTTTTATATCAAATTTGAATGCCTTTCCAAAAGTGTTAGTCCATAAAAATGACCGCGAAAGTTCTCCAGTTAAAAGGTTGAGTGTTCTTCTATAGTCTGAAACTTGTCCATTGTCCAAATTAAATCGATTACCATCTATCCAGACTTCTATTGCAATTTGATCCGCTGCATTTGGTAATTCGGTTACATCGTAATCATCAAATTTATTAAAAGTACCATTGATGAAGGTGTTTCTAGTTTGACCAACATAATCTTCTTCGGTCGCTGATCTAATACCTAAATAACCATTTCCCAAGCTCATTACAGCTTCACATTTTCCTTGATATTTAGGATCAAATCGATCTTCGGTGATTAGCCAGTTTTCAAATTCTCCTTTTCCATCATTATAATTTATCATTGACTTTTTTTTGGGATCATTGGAATATCAAATGCTTCCATAATATTCAATCATCATTTTTTCTGTCTCTTGAATTGTTTTGAAAACATCAAAAGTTTTGCCTTGTGTTCTTCGAGCAGCTAATGCATTTGCATACTTTGAAGCGACAATCAGATCTCCTGAATTATTCAAAAGACCATAGGCTAACCCTCCCGCAAAAGTGTCTCCACAACCAGTTGTATCCACCACACTTTCCATTTTCATTGAAGGAACTTTAGTTTGCTTTATTTTTCCTTCTTCTTTAGTAAATATCAAGCAACCGTCTGCATCTACAGTAATTATGAGAGTTTTGAGCCCTGCATTTAGGCATTCTTCTGCAAGATCAGGTAGATGATTTGTATCCAGTTTTTGTTCTTTCGCTAATTCATCAAGAGAGTATTCAGGTTTTACATAGCAGCATTGTGACTCTTCGAGATTCATCTTTAGTATATCTATATAAGGAAGCCAAGCTTTCATATCTACCCAGAACTTATGGAATCTCGTGCCATTTGTAGCTACTCCGTTAGTAGGTCCATGGGCGTCAAAAATTATAATGCCTTTACTATTCTTTTTAATGAATTGCAATGTTTCCAAGGTTATTTCAAAATCAGAAATTGGAAGAAAAACAAAAGCCTCACAATCCATGAGGTCTTTGATATCTTCAGGAACAATAGGGTTCATCATACCCAATTGCTTTTCCATTCTTTTGTTTTGATCTACATATTCCAGTCTTATTACATTTCCTCTGTCTTGATCAGAAGTGATATGTTCTAGATTAATTTGGCTATATGGTTGAAGCATTTCTTTTATTGGTGCTTCGTCATTTTTTCTTACATGAGCTACTGGAATTATTTCTAAATGGCTTTCTTCTAATTTAGATAATGCCACGGCAGGGTGAGTAATACATCCGTAGTTCTTAATTTTATCACCTTGATAAGTGATTATGGTATCTCTAGGAATGGGGCCAAGAATAGCTATTTTTCTCTTTGTCATATTACCAATATTAATCAAAGTGCACGACTCTGATCATTCTATTGAGAAGATAAGAAACCTAATAGATAAGTTGGACAATTTGCAAAGGGCCCTATGACAAATTTTCTTCTCAGACAAGATTCATGATATAACTTTGACATATTTCAGATCAAATAATATTGGTGCAACCTTTATTGTATTCAAGTAGTTTTTACAGTATTATGTCGAGATAATGATAAGTTGGAAATGAACAAATCTTCTTTTCTAAAATGTAGTTTTACCTTGCTTTGCTCAGGTTTATTCCTTTTTTCATGTCAAAATAAAAAGGCTATAGATTATTCTGGACCAATAGCAGAATGGCCGTCGTATGGAGGTACAGAGCTTGGTGAAAGATATACGGCTCTTAACCAAATAACCCCGCAAAATGTCAAACAATTGGAAAAGGCATGGGAATATAATACTGGAGACTTGTCATCAGGTACAAGTGAAATTCCATCAACTACAGCTTTTGAGGCGACACCTATTATGGTGGATGGGACTTTATATTTTCCTACTCCTTTCAATAGAGTTATTGCACTTAATCCAGAAACGGGAGAAGAAAAATGGACTTATGACCCAAAGATTGATTTGAAAGGACACTATGCTAACCAATTGATATGCAGAGGAGTGTCTTATTGGAAAAGGTCGGAAAAAGACAGCCTTGATGAGCCTTCAAGAATTATTATGGCCACAAATGATGCTCGACTTATTGCCCTCAATGCAGAGAGTGGAAAGCTATGTACTGATTTTGGAATCAAAGGAGAGATAAACCTTTTATCAGGAGTAGGAGAGCAGTTGTATAAAGGGGAGTATCAAGTAACTTCTGCTCCGGCAATTCTCAATAATTTGGTTATTGTGGGTTCGGCAGTATCTGATGGCATGAGGACGGATGCACCAAGTGGTGTAGTAAGAGCCTACAATGTAATCACTGGAGATTTAGTATGGAGTTGGGATTTGAAACCTCCTTTAGATACAGTTGAAAGTTCATTAATTACAGATAGAGGTTACCTTTTAGGAGGCCCAAATGTATGGGCACCTATGTCGACGGATACAGAGCGAGACCTTCTTTTCGTGCCTACAGGAAATCCATCACCAGATTATTATGGAGGTTTGAGAAATAATGTGGACCATTATGGAAGTTCGATTGTAGCGATAAGGGCCTCTACTGGGGAAATAGTTTGGCATTTTCAGACTGTGCATCATGATCAATGGGATTTTGACGTTCCTGCCCAACCTACTCTTACAGATATTCAAAAAGATGGAAGAGTAATCCCTGCAGTAATTCAGGCTACAAAAATGGGTTTGTTTTTTATACTCAATAGAGAAACGGGTGAACCGATTTTCCCAATTGAAGAAAGACCTGTTCCACAAACTTCAGTGCCTGGTGAGTACACTTCTCCTACTCAACCATATCCAGTAAAACCTCTTCCTCTTATCAGACAAAACATGACGAAAGAAGAAGCTTGGGGGGTATTAGGTATAAATGGTGATTGTGAAGGGAGATTTGAAAAATTACATTATGAAGGTGCTTATACACCACCCAAGTTAGGTCAAGCTACATTGATGTATCCAGGAAATTCTGGTGGATCCAATTGGGGAGGAGTAGCAGTAGATCGAGAAAGACAAATTCTGGTAGCTAATGTTATGGATCTTGCTTGGATTATTACGCTCATACCTGAGGATGAATATGAACAAACTAAAAAGGATAACCCAGGAGTAGAAGTTGCTCCCCAAAAAGGAACTCCTTATGCTATGAAAAGAGAAATGTTTATATCTAACCTAGGACTGCCATGCAATCCTCCTCCATGGGGTACACTTGCAGCTATAGACCTGAACAATGGTGATATCCTCTGGCAAGAGCCTTTTGGTACGGTCAGAGATTTGGCTCCAATACCGCTAAAGATAAAGTATGGAGTCCCAAATTTAGGAGGACCAATGGTGACAGGAAGTGGATTGATATTTATTGGTGCAACATTGGATAATTACATTCGAGCATTTGAGACTTCAACAGGAAAACAAGTATGGGAAAAGAGATTACCAGCCGGTGGACAAGCAACCCCTATGACTTATCGTCTAAAATCGAATGGAAAACAATATGTCGTAATTGCAGCTGGAGGCCATGGTAGAGGAGGTTCTAAATTAGGTGATTCAGTGATTGCATATGCTCTGCCAGACTGATGGTTTTATCAATTTATTTCAATCTTGTATGGGAATTCTCCAGGGTATCTTTCATAGAATCCATTCAGCTCCATGACACTATTTGACTTGCTTACTAATTTTAAAAACTGTTGATCAGAAGTGATTTTCTGACCATTTATTTTTTCTATAATATAACCTGGTTCTATGTTTGATTTTTGCGCTACAGAACCTTTTGAAACACTTACTACATAAATCCCACTTGTGTTGTTTCTTTCTTTTTCTATCGAATTTAGATTCCTTATTTCGATCCCGATTTCCCTTAGTTTAGGGCTGTTTTTGATAGCTACAAAATCGGTGGTGTTGAGATGATTTTTTAACAGTACCGAAGTGAAATAGGCTTTTTTATCCCGTATATATTCAATTTCTATTTGATCTCCTGGTCTAAATTCATTTAGTTTTTCAGTGAATTCTGGAGTAGTATTGATTTTCTTTTTATTGATTTTTAAGATAACATCTCCTCGTTTTATTCCTGCATCATGAGCTGCACCTGAGAATGAAGCAGCCACAACGAATACGCCTTTTACTTCATTCATATCCAGCATTTCTGCTAAGTTAGAATCTACATCACGAAGGGTTATTCCCATTTTCGCTCTCTGTACAGCTCCAAATTGCTTAAGATCAAAAACAACTTTCCGAGCGACATTTGCGGGGATAGCAAATGATATGCCTTCATAATTCCCAGATGCGGAAATTATAGCTGTATTAATACCCATTAACCTTGCATCTTCACTAATCAAAGCACCGCCGCTACTACCAGGATTAATGGCAACATCACTTTGTATGAGGGATTCAATATTGTTACTGAATTCAGTTAAATCAATGTTTCGGGCTTTTGCGCTTATAATTCCAGCTGTAACTGTGGATTGAAGACCAAAAGGATTCCCAATAGCTAGGACCCATTCTCCAACTTCTATGGCATCACTATCTCCAAAAATTAGAAATGGTAGATCATTAGCTTCTATTTTGAGTAAGGCTAAATCTGTGACTGAATCAGTGCCAACTACTTCTGCTAAATATTCTTTTTTATTGTTAAGAGTTATTTCTATGTGAGATGCTTTCTCGATAACATGATAATTAGTCACGATATAGCCATCTTGATGAACCACTACCCCTGAGCCTTTTTCTCTTTTAAATCCTTTTTTGAATACTTGATTTTCTATTTTCTCATAGGCTAAAATGTATACGACGGCTTCTCTTGAAATATTTGCAGCATTTACAAAATTACCCGAACTCGATAATGGAGTGCTACTTCTGACCTGCCCAGAATATAGATATTCATCTATGCTGACTTCATGAGCTTGTATTTTATCTTCTATAAGCGTATAGTCTGGAGAGATCAAAAAATGATAAGCTCCAATAATCATAAGGCTGCATGATATAGAGACCAATACGTTGGGTAAAATCTTTGAACTCTTCATTAAAAATGTTCTTCGTTTTTATCGTTACTCATAACGTCATAATTCTCAAATAAATTCTTAATCGAGTCGATATATTATTGATTCTTATAATGCTATTGAATTTGGTTAGGATTACTGTGAAGAGGAAAAAAGGAACTTCTGTACAGTTCATATAGACTTTCTGCTCGTTAGATACTGATCCACTTCTCTATCATTTTTAAGTATGATTACCTTTTTAGATTTAGGTAATGCACTAAGTTTTTCAGCGATGCTTTTTCCTTTTACTATATTGAATACTGCTACATAATGGAGAAATTCCAGGTCAAATCTCTCATAGCATCCTTCAGCCATATTGGGACGACTTTTACCATGAAACTTTATTGTCCTTTTGATCACACGATACAAGCAGGAAAGAGTAGAATACTTTAGATAGAAAATAGTGTCAGCTTTCTCCAATCTGAGGTCCATTGTGCCTCCATAGTTGCCATCTATGATCCATTGATCTCCTTGGATAAGTTCTTTTACTTTCTTTTCCCAACTGTGTTTTGAAGGCTCTTCCCAATTGGGTAAATGATAATGCTGATCCAGATGAATAACATCAATTCCCGTATGTTCATGTAGCTTTCTGGCAAAAGTAGATTTACCTGCTCCACAGCAACCTATAACCATGATTCTATTCATAGATCAAAGAAAAAGAAATAGATGCTTCAAGAAGAACTATTGAACCATTTTGATGGATCACACTTCAACTCTGCTCTTGATATATTTGATCTGGCCGTTATGATTTGATTCATGTTCTACCACATGAAACCACTTACAGTAGTTATTAGTAGGTCCCCAAAACCAACTTTCATCAGGCTTTAAAAGCCAATTGTCATCTTTCTTTTTTAGTTCTTCCAGGCTTTGGTTCCTAACTCTATCTAGTTTTTCTAAATAAAAATCTAATGAATTGCCTTTAATCTCATTTCTACCAGTATCACCCAAATTCATGGCCATATCAAACTCCTTGGTATCGGCAGCAGGCCAATCTCCCCAATCTTTTCCATCAAGTGTATTTAGTTGGTAAAATCTTTCAGTTGCTGCTAAATGCCATAGCATCGCACCAATTGAATTTGAGTTTTCATCATGGAGATAATCTAACTCTGCAATAGAAAGGCCTTCTACAGGACGTAAAATGGTGCTTCTCATCCAATTCATCATCGATACCAAGGCGCCCACGTGAGGAGTGTAACCTTCTTTAGGACCTATGATATTCTCCTCAGATAGTGCTGTTTTTGTCCCACAAGGATCGTTTTGAAAAGGTGAGTTGAATAAGGCAGAAGTGGCTATCGCTGCAGTCGCACCTTTTTTGATAAATGATCTTCTGTTTTTGAACATCTTGGATGATAATATTGGTGAAGCTCTAATTTAGAACCTGAAAAATTATGAACTGTGAAGATTATGTTATTGTAAAAATTGAGGTGATTATTTGACCTAGTATTTAATTTCAAAGATTGATTCTACAAGATAAATAGTCATAATTATTCCTCTTCATCATCATCCAGTCGGTCTACCAAATTGAGTACCCATTGAATTACCTTAGGACTCAAGTATTTAGCTATACCTGCTTTACGTTGGGCTGATTTTAGAATGTTGATATTCTTATAACCAATGCTTCTCTCCTCTGCAATATCAATATAATCTTGCCATTCATCTGCAGTATACATGTTGAACTGTCCTCTCATTATATCGAGATCAGTAGGGTCATTGATGTCGTATTGTGGCATGTTGTTATTTAATATGAAGCCTCAAAACTAAGAATTTGCCATTAACTTTCTTATTAATACTATTTGGTCTAAATGGTAGTACCCATGTTCTATGATTGCTTCAATATTTCTTTTCTAAGAGCCATGTTTTTTATCCTCAAAATGAGTTTGCCATTTGCTTTCTTCTACATGACCAATTGCTTCTGTGAAGGCTTCAGAATTCTCAATAAGTCTAGTTTTAAGATCCTTCCAGTCTTTATCTGAAGATAGTTTTAGCATATTAAAACTATACTTATCCTTTATATCTAATGATCCACCTTTAAGAACTTTAAGCACACCTTTTATGTAATAATCGACATGAAATGTAAGTGCTGCTATAGAATTTAAATTATTTACTTTCTTGATTGATTCCTTAAATGTGACTTGCTCTAATTGATCTTTAAAATTAGTGAAGGCTATCAGTTTACCTGAAAGCATGACCTCCTTGAAACGATTTGAAAGTTGGTTTGATGTAGTCATATAAGTTTGGTTGAAAAAAGAAATTATAGAGATTTAATCCAAAGCATTCTTAACCTCCTGAGTCAAACCATCCTTATGCATTAGGACCGAAATAGTTTTAAGCAGTAAGGCTTTTTTTGACATGAACACATATCCCCCCATATCATTTTCTCCTTCAGAATTTTTCATTAAATAGAAATCTTTGCCAGCCTTGTTCTTTGCCATGCCAATGATATGCATATTATGATCGTCAGTAGTAGTGCCTTTTACAAAATGGGTTTGCCTTAACTCTTGAGTCACAGCATTATCTTCTTCTTCCTGAGTAAGTAACATTAATCCTTTTGAATAATCAAATCGGGCTTCATCCGCATCTCCATCCCATGCAATACTATAACCCGATTGAATAGCATTATCTATTACTTTTTCAAAGTCATTAGGAGGTAAATTCAGATAGTCATTATTATTCCAGTTTGCTGGAATGTTGAGAGGAGTCATTTTGTAAAATGGTAAATGAGAAAAACTGGTTATTTCTAAATAATCCGCTCTGTTAATTCCTATTTTTTTTTGAGCAAAAGTCTGAGGCGTATACTTTTCTCCTTCATATGTGAAGGTGTCAGGAGCGCTGCCAATATATGCATCAAGCACACCTTCAATACTCTTTTTCCAGCTATTTGGTTTGATACGACCATAACCGGATTTGCCAATTGAGATCGCCATTCTTCGTAAGAGGTCATCTATTTCTAAATGATCATGTTGCCAATCTCCATCAATAATGCCGTTGTAGACACTCTCAGGAACAGCTCCGTATTTTGCATATGCATCTAATGCGCTAAAAGTGAGGTCTCCTCCATTAAAAAAGCTATTACCTTTCTTTTCAATAAAATTTTGTGCTTTCCCTAGATAAGTAGGTGTAACGTAGTAAATAGGAGATATAATCACAGTATCCATTCCCAATCTCAATGCCTCTGTTTCAATAAATGAGAAAGTAGTAAAACTCCAACATGTACCTGAAGACATTTGATTCTTTAGCGGGGTGGATTTAACAAGTTCCGTTATTTGAAAATCATCAAAACTTTGGGCGTGATTAAAATTTATAGACAAGACTATTATAAGAAGAGAAAAAATAGATTTCATTCCAATTATTATTAGATTCAAAAACTATTAAAAGAACTAAAGAAATTTGCAGAAGTTGCTTGTCAATCTCATTTTTGATTTATGTATTGAAAAGTGTGAATAGATATATAGTCAGCATGCCCCAATAAGTCCCAGTTACCATGCTCAGGATTGACAACAATATTGCATGAGGCATCCATTCTTCATTATAGGCTTTGGTGACCGCAGGAGCTGTGGATATTCCACCTACATTAGCCATACTTGCAATAGGGACCCAAGCCATATTAAGTTTAAGAATATATGCAGTTATCATCATAATGATATAATGAGAAATAAGCCAAAGAACGGAGAACAGAATGACCTCTAAAGGAATACTGAAATTGGAAAAATTGAGTTTTAGACCTAAAATGGCCATGATGGTAATGATGAGATACCCTCCACCTTTGATCATTAAGCCATGATTCCAAAACTTGACTATATTTCCTAGAATGAGCCCAATAATGGAGAGTAAAACGATTTTAAATAAAAATGATTCAACAAAAAAGTAGCTCAACACAACTACGATAATACATGTGCTTAAAGTGATAAAAGAATATGCAGGTCCATTCTGATGCAGGTTAATTGTATCAGGAATGAAGTCCTGAATGGTATCTTGAATATTAAAAAATGAGTTTACAGCGTCACTTCTTTTTATTTTCTGAAACATGAAAATTGTCCAAATGTTAACCAAGACATTATCCATTACTAAAATGACCAGAAAAATAGATTCACTGGCACCTGATAGCTCTTTTAAAATGAGCATACTAGTACTTCCTCCTATCCAACTTCCTACCAAGGTGACCAATCCTCTCCAATATTCCTCGCCTATAATTTGATCTGTAAAAGAGGTGGTGAATAAAGAGAATATACCGAGTAAGACCAAAGGCATGATTGCTACAGTTAATGAACCACTTAGGAAGACCAAAATGGGCCTCATGCCAACTGCTTTAAGCTGCCTGAAAGAAAGAGCACTCATTACAAAAATGATCGCCATAGGCATGATAAAATCTTTGCTATATCTGTGGAGAATGACATTTGAAAGATCCAATTGAAAAAGATGTGTTACAAGGGCTGGAATGACATAAGCAAATAGTATGGCAGGAATCCATTTAAGAATTCTTTGAACGATAGCAAATTTGTTTCGATCTAGAACTAGCACAGATATTACTGTTAGAATTACAAGTACAACACTGAATATGTCCACACTAGAAAAAATTGATCAAAATCCAGATCAAAGTAGGAATTTCTCAATTCGTAGAATAATTCAATTCAAGAATTGATAATGGAAATTTGAATTGTTGATTCACTTCTATTTTGTGAAGCTCCAATTGCTCTATCATTAGGAGCTTCAGGTTTTGTTGATCCCAATCAATCTGAAAGGGTTCCTTCCGCTTTTATTTCCGAAGCTGATATTTAAAGAAAATTATATTAACCCACTTCTTTTCTCAACACTTCTAATGGTGATTTATTCAAAACCTCACGGCTATTCATCAATCCAATGAACATTGTAAGCGCAGTTACAATCACAAACATTAATACTATTGGTGTCCAAAGAATGCTATAGTCAATTTCAAACATAAACTTAGCTAATAGGAAACTTGCAATTAGTGCAAGGACTATTCCTGTCATAGCAGATAAAGATCCAAGTAGAGCATATTCTACTAAGTTGATTCTAAATATTTGTCTTCGACTAGCACCTATAGTTCGCAGCAATACACTCTCTTTTACTCTTTGGAACTTGCTGAGAATCAAAGAACTGAGTAATACTAGAAAACCAGTAAGAATGCTAAAACCTGCCATAAACTTGATGATATAACTCACCTTGCTCAAAATGTCATTAAGGGTAGCTAATATGCTCCCAAGATCAATGAGCGATACATTCGGGAATGTTTTCACTACTTCATTTCGATAAGAAGCAGTAGTCTGTGCATCAGGAGATTTAGTAACTAAAACTTCGAATTGCGGTGCTCTTTCTAATACTCCTCTAGGAAATAAGACAAAGAATCTTGTTGACATTGAGTTGAATTCTATTTCTCTTATACTGCCTACATACGTTTTAATTCTTGCCCCTTGTACATTCCATACTAGTTCATCTCCAATCTCTACATCAAGAGATCTTTTAAAATTACTGGCCAATGAGATGAATATAGAATCTCCACTCTCTACATTTCCGGTAAAAGTTCCTTCTATTAGTTTTTCTGACTCAGTGAGTGTATCTCTATAGGTTACTCTTGTTTCTCTATTGATAGTCCACCTTCTTGCTGTGCGTGCAGTATCCGCTAACCAATCTGTTCTGCTCCTTCCTTTCCAGCCGTCTAACCTCATGGTGACTATAGGTACTTGCTGGATAACAGGAAGGTCATAAGACTCAGTAATTTCTGCGAGTCTATTGCTCTGCTCTTTTTCTATACCATAGAGTATCATATTTGGTTGATTACCTGCATCCATTCCAGACACATTTTTGAGTAATAATCCTTGTATGATAAAAAGTGTAGCCAAGACCACAGTACCTAAACCTATCGAAGTGAGGAGTGTTTTTGTTTGGTTATTAGGCCTATACAAATTTGAAAGTCCTTGGCGGAAAATAAAAGACCATGATCTTGGCAAGTATTTCCTTACTGTCCATGTGACTACTGCAGCTACTCCGTATAGGATTCCAAAAGCAGCAGCTAACCCAAGTGTAAATATTAAGGAGTCCTGAATACTGTCCGTGAGAGAATATAAAAATCCAACAATACTCAATACTATGCCCGAATACGCAGCCCATTTTAAATAATCACGTTTTGCGACATCTTCTTCAAAAGAAGCTCTTAATGTTCTCAGTGGACTCACATTTCTAATAGCCAAAAGTGGAATTAGAGCGAATAGAATTGATACAATAAGTCCTATGACAAGTCCTTGGGTAATAGCTTTCCACGAGATTTCCATATTGACTTCATAGGGTAGGAAATCTCCTAATACAACTGGGAGATAAACTTGTATAGCACTGCCTAATGCAGCACCTATAACCACACCTATAAAGCCTAATGTGACTATCTGAATGAAGTAAATCAAAAAAGCGTGATTCCCTTTCATTCCTAGACATCTGAAAACAGCAATTGAAGACATTTTTTCTCTTACATAGATCATAACGCTACTTGCCACACCTATACATCCAAGAAGCAATGCTACAAGGGCTACGAGATTTAAAAATGAATTGAGGTTAGTGAAAGCTTCATTTAAGTTTTCTCTTTGATCTTCCATAGTGGTGATACGGAAAGTCTCGTTCCTAAATGTTTCACGGCGCGCATCCTCCCATTCATCAGCATCAAATCCTTCTGGCAATTTAAAATAGTAGCCATAATCAACCATACTCCCTTGCTGAATCAACTCCGTCTCATCAAGATGTTTTTTAGCAATATAAATAGTAGGAGCAAATGATGATCCAGCACCTAAACTTCCAAAGACATTTTTCAATGATCCTCCTATTTCGAAAGTAGCCTGTCCTAATTTTATCTCATCACCCGGGCTAAGATTAAATTGGAGCATCATAGATTCTTCTACAAGTGCAGTTCTATTATTTTTAAAATCTTTACCCGCTTCTGGAGGAACAGTTATAAGTTTTCCATAATATGGAAAATCACCTTCTAATCCTTTTACCCTAACGAATTGACTCTCTTCTGATTTAGGTAGAAACGACATGGAAAACAGCTCAATTTCAGTCGATTTTGGTCCTTCTAATGAATCCATCATTAACTGAAGAGACTCCAGTGCTGGTCGATCCCCAGATATGACCATGTCAGCACCTAGGAGCGTTTTGGATTGTTCGTTTACATCTTTTACAAGATTGTGATTAAATGAATTAATGGCTACTAAAGCAGCAATACCACAAATGATAGAGGACATAAACAAGGCAAGCTTACCTCTGTTCTTTCGACTGTCTCTAAGAGCTGTTTTGAGGATGAATGATAATTTCATAGAAGGGCTTTTTGAGTTATTTGTTTGATTTGTCTTCTATGATTTTTCCGCCTCTCAATTTGATGATTCTATCTGTTTTGGCTGCAAGTTCTCCATCATGAGTCACAATAATTAATGTGGTTCCTTCTTGCTCGTTAAGTTCAAAAAGTAACTGTTCTACTTTTCCTCCCGTGTCGTCATCAAGATTCCCTGTGGGCTCATCAGCAAAAAGAATTTGTGGTGCATTGCTAAATGCTCTGGCAAGAGATACTCTCTGCTGTTCTCCTCCTGACAGCTGAGAAGGGTAGTGGTCCATTCTGCCTCCCAATCCTACTCTTTCTAATAGTGAAGATGCTCTTTCTTCTATATCAGATTTACCTTGAAGTTCCAATGGAATCATTACATTTTCCAAAGCAGTAAGTGTTGGGATCAGCTGAAAATTTTGGAAAATGAATCCAACACTTTTATTACGAACAGCAGCTTTTTCGTCTTCTGATAAATTGCTTAGTTCTGATCCAGCCAATGTAACGGTACCTGTAGTTGATTTGTCCAATCCTGCACATAGCCCAAGAAGGGTAGTTTTTCCACTTCCTGAAGGGCCTACAATGGCTACTTTTTCTCCTTTATCTATAGAAAAAAGTATTTCAGATAAAACGGTTAGTTCTTTAGAACCGCTTTTATATACTTTTGATAGATTATTAACCTTTAATATTTCTTGCATGCTTTGTAAAATAGCCTAAGTGGCGAGTCTGTTTAATAATTGAATTCAAAAAATAAAATGCGAAAATATAACTACTGTTGGTTTCTAGTAATTTGTATCATCATTTCATGCAACAATAAACCAAATAAAGCCGAACATGTTGCTGAGAATCCTACTAATGTGGCTAATACATCGACTGAAGTGAAGAAAAAGCAACCTCAGAAGACCATACTTTTTTTTGGTGATAGTCTCACTGCTGGATATGGTCTGGATGAAGAAGAGTCCTTCCCTTCACTCATACAAGATAGATTGGACTCTTTATCATTAGAATACGTGAGTGTAAATGGAGGACTTAGTGGAGAAACGACCGCTGGAGGAAAGGGTAGAATTAATTGGGTACTTGAGCAACCAGTGGACATTTTTGTCCTTGAATTAGGTGCCAATGATATGCTAAGAGGACTAGATATCAATTCTACTCGTCAAAATTTGAAAGACATCTTAGATGTTGTGCAGAGTAAATATCCTGAAGCGAAAATAATCATTGCAGGTATGCTCGCTCCCCCTAATATGGGTGCTGAATATGCTTTTGAGTTTCAGTCTATATTTTCAGATTTAGCTTCCGAGTATAAAGCAGGACTAATACCTTTTCTCCTGAGTGGCCTTGAAACTCGTCCCGACCTTTTCTTAGGAGATGGAAAGCATCCAAATACTGATGGGCAGAAAGTGGTAGTAGAGAATGTATGGAAGGTATTGAAGGACTATTTATAGAATTAATAAATAATTGGAATTGATGAAATTCTTCTCTTTAATAATAACTATCTCATTAGGAATATTTTTTTCATCACTTCATGCTCAGCCACTTTGTGAAACCCTCACAAATAACTCATGGAAAGGTGAAGGGAAACTGATGGGCATGAATGCGGAATTCCAGATGGACTGGACTTTAGCACTTGATGAAAAATTTATGCATTTAGATTTTCATAATAAAATGATGATCCCTGATCGAGAACCAATGATTTTCAAAGCTCAGGCTTATTATCGTATTGCCAATGACTCAATTGTAGATGGGCAATGGTTTGATTCAAGAGGCTATATTTTACCACTTAAAGGAACTATCAGCGATAATGAATTGGTCATTTATTGGGGAGATGAAAAATCACCTGAATCAGGAAAGACGACTTACACTTCATTAGAAAATGGAAGTATAAAAACTGTTGATTATATCTCTAACGAGAGCGGATATGGCCAATTCGGAGAGGCTATATATCAAAAACATGCTAAAGGAGAAGATTGACAGGCTTGTTCACTCTAATGTGAACTTATATATCTAAACATATAGACTAAAGTTAATATCTGATCAAGCCATTTTTATACTCTTTCATGAATGTCTAGAATCTATATTGGAATTGAGAATGTGCTTCTTACAATTTTGAAGGATTGTGCTTAGAATAGATTACTTATTTATATCATAAAGTAACCTCTAATGACGTCCCACAACTTTCTAAAGAGCACATTCTCAATCTTCTGAAAGCAACGATTTAAATCAACAAGTTAAGTTGATACAAAATCTGCACTTGAATCAAAATCAGATTTTGAATTTGAAGATGTTTTTTTAATTGTTCCCAAAAACGCTTTTCACTCGTCTGCCGTACCATTAATATCTGCTCTTGTAACGCCTATAATATAATTAGATCCATGAAGATCTGAAGATTGGCCATGCTGAGCATCTTCCTCTACTAGAGGATCTGAGCGACTCTCTTCCAATTACTATTCAGCTCCATTGTATTGATAGATATAAACTAATCTAGGCTTACCATTACCTTTGTCCTGAGCTTTCCTTTCTGAGACTAAAATATAGTCACCATTAATTGAAAATTCTAACCCTAGATGATGATTGATTCATTCTGCTTGCAAAGTGCTTTAAGACTAAAACATGAAAATTGACTAGGCTTAAGGAAAGTCTTTTTGTCAATTGCCACGCCGTCACACCCTTAATCAGCCATGTAATCATTACTCTAATAATTATATATTCGAATTTATAAATATGATTCTTAGATGAACGATAAAATAAAGTGCCCAAATTGTTCTCATCAATTCGATGTGGAGGAAGCATTAAGTGGTCAGATACAAGCTCAACTTCAAGCTAAATTCGAGCAGAGGTTATCAAAGCAAGCAGAAATTTTTCAGAATAAGGAACATGAGTTAAAAAAGCAAAGGGAAGAATTTGAAAAGAAAAAAGAAAAAGAAAATGAGCTTTTTAAGCAACGCCTCAATGAAAAGTTAGCTGTAGAATCTCAAAAAAATCTTAAAGACACCCAAGAGTCTTTTCAATTAAAGCTTAGTGCATTGCAAGATGAGAATGAAAAGAGGAAAGCTGAAAATCTTGAACTGAAGCATAAGGAATTGGAACTTCTTAAAAGAGAGAATCAAATCAATGAAAAAACCGAAGAACTGCAATTAACTCTAGAGAAGGAAATGATAAAAAGACAAGGTGAAATAGAAGAAGTAGCGAGGAAAAAAGAGCGGGATGCTTTTGAATTAGAAAAACTACAACTTCTAAAACAAATAGAGGATAATAAGAAACTGGCTGAGGAGATGAAACGCAAGGCTGAGCAGGGGTCCATGCAATTGCAAGGCGAAGTGCAAGAGATTGCTATAGAGGACTTATTGGCTCAGACCTATCCTTTTGATGATATTCAAGAAGTGCCAAAGGGGATAAATGGTGCAGATGTAATACAGACAGTGTTAAATCGAAGTCAGCAAGAATGTGGTAAAATCGTTTATGAAAGTAAGAGAACTAAGAATTTTGACAATAAATGGATTGAAAAATTGAAGCAGGATCAAGTAAGAGTAAAAGGTGACATTGCGGTGTTAGTTACCCAAACCTTGCCCAAAGATTTGAATCAGTTCGACTACAAGGATGGTGTATGGATATGTCGATTTGATGAAATAAAAAGCGTATCAAAAGTTCTCAGAGAACTTTTACTTGCTACGCAGTCCGTAAAAATAGTCCAAGCTAATAAAGGAGATAAGATGGAATTGCTCTATAGCTATCTTACTGGAAATGATTTTGTTCAAAAAGTGAAAAGGGTAGTAGAAACCTATGATCTTATGGTCCAACAATTGAATTCTGAAAAGAAAGCAACTTTTAGAATGTGGGGTGAAAGAGAGAAACAAATTTGGCTGGTACAAGAGAATGTAAATGCCCTGTTCGGAGATATAAAAGGTATAGCAGGTACTGCTCTTGGTGATGGAGGTTTAATGGAGTTAGCAGAACCTGAAATAACTTAGAATTAAATGATATGAAAGTAATTATAACTGGAGCCTCAGGTATGATCGGTGGTATTGTTCTCGACCATTGCATTAACTCAGATAAGATTGACGAAGTAGTATCAATAGGTAGAAGAAAGATCAATCAAGAGCATTCAAAACTCACTCAAATTGTAAGAGTAGACTTTTTAAATTATGATGATATCTCGGATCATTTTATATATGTAGATGGAGTGTATTAGTGTCAAGGTGTAAATACAGGGGCGGTTTCTAAGGAAATGTTTGAAACAATTACAGTTAATTATGTTGAAACATTTATAAATAAACTAAAGAAAGAAAGCCCAATGGCATTCGTCTCCTTCTTGAGTGGAGCAGGGGCAGACCAAACAGAAAAGAGTCGTGCTGCATTTGCTAAGTTTAAAGGTAAAGCAGAAAAAGTACTATTGAAGGACATTGATAAACTATTCATTTTTAGACCTGGTTATATCTATCCCGTAACACCCAGAAAAGAGCCTAATCTAATGTATATCGTTACCAGATTCCTTTATCCATTAATCAGACTTTTCGGAAACAAAGTCAGTATAAGATCTTCAGATTTGGCAGAGGCTATGTTCTTATCAGGCTTCAATTCCCCTTCTCAATCGATTTTGGAGAATAATGAAATTTTGGACTATATGAATTCATAATGTTTTTCAGTAAAATTGGTAAATGGAAAGTTTTTATGAAGGCTGCGGTTATATCGCAACTTTTTTAGGCACCTTATTGGAAGGAGAATTGTCTCTAATTACTTCTATGCTTGGGGCAAAAATGGGTTATTATAATGTTGGGATTGCCATGGGATTTGCATTTGCTGGGGCATGGGTGGCGGATTGGTTCAAGTTCTTAATAGGAAAGACCAAAGGCAAGGCTCTTTTAGAAAAGAAACCCAAAATCCTGTTGAAAGTCGATAAAGCTACGACATGGTTTGAGAGTCATCCATATCTTATTTTGACCTTTTACAAGTTCTTTTTAGGCACGACCACTGTTATTCTACTTTTAGCAGGATTAAAAAATGTTTCATACTTAAGATTTGCTATACATTCTGGTATCAGTGTGTTACTCTGGGTATTGGTCATTGGAGGTTTAGGTTATCACTGTGCTGATCTATTGATTAAGAATATTGAGCTGTTTTCTATGCATAAGTTGAAAGTTTTGAGCGCTTTAGCACTACTCATTTTTATCTATTGGTTTTTTGTAAAAAGATCATTCAGATCATATTCGATGAATGCTAGTAGAATTGAATCGGATTAAAAGTTTTAAAAGATTCAAAAGAGCTATTCTATATTTTAATATAGACCTTCTTACAGCTCTATTTAAAATCATACATTTACTGCAATCAATAAAGAGTGATAAATGCCAAATGGGAAAATAACAGGTATTGGTTTTTACGTACCTGATAATGTGGTAACAAATGATGACCTAGCCAAAATTATAGATACATCAGACGAATGGATAAGAGAACGATCAGGTATTGAACAAAGGCGATATTTCGTAAAAGGGGTAGATACTGTATCTAGTATGGCAGGGCATGCATCAAAGATGGCATTAGAAAGGGCAAATCTAGATGCACAAGAAATAGATTGCATCATTTTAGCGACTATCACACCAAATTACACACTTCCAGGGAGTGCTGTACTATTACAGAGAGAATTAGGCCTTTGTGGAAAGTCTGTTCCTTCTTTTGATATCAGACAGTCTTGTAGTGGATTCATTTATGGATTAGCAATGGCTAATGATTTTATAAGATCAGGCTCTTATAAGAACATTATGGTAGTAGGTTCAGAAATTCAATCTACTTTCTTAGAAATGACTGATGAACATCGGAACACCGCGGTTTTATTTGCTGATGGATCAGGAGCTGTAGTGGTACAAGCCAATGAGGAAGATGATATGGGTATTCTGAGTACTCATCTCCATTCTGATGGGACATATGCAGAAAATCTGATGGTAGAATATCCTAGATCCCATAATCGGAAAGAAGATATGAGCAATGGAGTAATGGGCCTTAATATGGATGGAAGATTAGTATTTAAACATGCACTTCAAAAATTTCCCGCTGTTATAAATGAAGCTTTAGAAGCCAATGGTAATTCTATTAGTGATTTAGATATGCTTATTCCCCATCAAGCAAATCTGCGTATAGCTCAGGCAGTGCAAAGAATTTTAGAGATTCCGGATGAAAAAGTTCATAACAACATCATGAAATATGGCAATACTACAGCTGCTTCGATCCCAATAGCGCTTAATGAAGCATGGGAACTAGGCAAAGTAAAAGAAGGAGATTTGATATGCCTGGCTGCTTTTGGAAGTGGATTCACTTGGGGGAGTTGCTTGATGAAGTGGGCTTACTGATTTAGTAGAAAATTAAAATTTCTACAATACTAAAGGTGAGACTTCTATTTACCAAGATCTGTTTTAAAAAAAAATACTGTATTTGTTTTGAATCGGAGGGAGATAATAGGCCGTTATCTTTCTATGATTATTTTGTATAGAAATTTTAAAATTTAATCTAAATCATTTTACATTACGATTAGAATTCATTTGTCTTGTACATTTGAATATTATACCTCAATTAAAAAATGAAATGCCACTTCCTTCTACATCGTATTTTCTGAGAGACTGTACCATTACTTTTCATAACCTATTGAATGTCAATGAGTTTACACGTAAAAATGAACTCTGGAAAGGATTGATGAAATATAAATGGCTATCCAAAATGCTGTTTGTTTTCGCAATTTTTGCAAGTGTTTTACTCATAATGTCAGTTGTGGATTGGTGGAGTCAGACACCTGATCAAGTGAACTCGTTAACTGAATTAGGAAGTGTGGCATCATCTCTTTTTAAAGGTGGATATGACCTGTTTGTGATTGGAGGTCTTAAATATGTAGTCTTGATTTTAGCCGAGGTTGTGATATTTCATTTTGCTAGGAGGTCATTGGAAATTGTAACAAATGAAGAAGTTGATAATTCTTTTGAGGCGTTTTGGATTGCTCAAAAGAGAATGGTCAAAGTGGCAATCTTTTCTTTTATTATGGAGTCGATATATTCACTTGTTTTTAAATTAGGCACCTCAATTATTGGCCTAGGATGGATTAACCCTGCTGGAATATTTTTGATTCAATGTTTCTTTCTAGGTTATGCAATTATTGATAACTACAATGAGATATTTCATTTAACTCTGAAACAAAGTTTCAAAGTAGCACAGAGATATGCAGGGGTCGCTTTGGTCATTGGAATACCGGTATATCTTATTATGTTGATGCCATTATTAGGCACTATTTTGGGTCCTATACTTGGAGCAATAGCTGCTACTATTACCATGAACAAATTAGTCAGGATAGATGGAGGGTTAGATTGGGCATATCAGATAGAATAGAAGATTTTCTTTTGTGTTATTGCATATGATTTTTTCCAATTAGGAATGAAAAATGTTCAAATTCATAAATTGCCGCGTTGTCGTCTTCGGGATGTGCATCTGAATCTTTTGGTTTAGCCGACTTCCTCCCAGATACAATATCAGCATAGGCATTTTTAAGATCTATTAATCTTTCAGGTTGAGCCACAGGAGTATTATGTGCTGGGAAAACCCTCTTTAATATAGGTGTTAAATCAGCTAGTTTGCCGATACTTTTTTCATAAGATTTCAAGTCAGTTCCTTCAAAAAATAACCAAATGGTTGCTTCATAAAAAGTGTCTCCTGTCCATAGATATCCATTTGTTCTATCGAGAATTGCTATAGCATCTGGAGTATGACCAGGCACTGATATTATTTCAATTTCTCTTTCTCCTAATTCCAAAATGGATCCATTTCCTATGTGGCCTGAGATCTTAAATGGATTGATATGATAATTAGAAACATCTCTATGCTCAAGATGAATATTACAAAATGCCTCAGGCTCAACTTCATGTGCTACTTGTGCATGTGACCATCCCTGTTCGGCCCATTTATGGGTATATGCGATATCCATAGCAAGGATATTGTCGAACTCATAATTACTTCCTATGTGATCATAGTGTGTATGTGAGTTCACGACCATGACAGGTAGGTTTGTAATTTCCTTTACCACGACAGACATGGAATCTAATCCCATACCTGTATCAAAAAGTAGAGCTTTCTCCTTGCCTAAAATGAGATATGAAATGACTTCTTGATAGTTATATGGTTCAGCAATGGCAAATACGTCATGACCCACTTTGTAGACTTTAAACCACGATGAAGAAGTGGATATTTCTGAGTGTTGCTCGAATTGAGGTCTTATTTCTTGTTCACACCAACTCAACTCTGCATTGATGTTCTTTTCTGTCTTACAATTGAAAAATAAAATAGAAATAGTGGATAATATCAAGATCAATCTCATCATACCAAAATATGATAAACTTGAAGATGAATAAAAAAAAACATTCATAAAAAGAATGAATATTTGATATAATTAATCATTAACATGTTTACTTATTTCAAGGATAACATTATTTTGTCCTAAGTAGCAGTGGCATATTTTACATATAGGTATTCATTAAAACATATAAAAGAAATATCTTCCACTTTGGTAGGTATACAACTGTTAGGTACAACAGTAAAGAAATGCAAAAGAACTTATGACAAACAAAGTTTTCGACAAATTGCTTTCATTAAAAGTTAAGGAGCAAAGTGAAAGAGTAATTCTTTCAATTGCAATAGTTAGTTATTTAATACACTTAATCCTAATTCTATTAGCTAACTATGATATAATACAAATAGAATCGAAACTACTTAAGAATCCTATTGCAGCCATTTACACTCCTTTCTCATTCATATTGGTTTATGAAGTCTATCTACTTATATTTTTTCTGCCAAAATCAATTTCATTTTATATTGGGAAACAATATGAAATAATAACACTTATCGTAATAAGAAGAATCTTCAAAAATATTGCAAATTTAGAACTTAATTCAAAATGGTTTCAATCTAAGAGTGATTTACAATTTACATATGATACTCTAACATCATTAGTTCTTTTTCTTTTAATATATTTCTTCTACCAAAATATTGCAGGGAGAGATGATTCAATTGTAGAAACTCAAAAAAATCAAAAGAGAAATATAGAAAGATTTATAAACCTGAAAAAAACAATTGCTATACTATTGGTTCCTCTGTTAATGGGTCTTGCTATCTATACATTTGTTATATGGGTAAATACTACAATGAGTGATTATGGAAGTGGAATCGTTGCCTTCAAGAATATCAATAATATATTCTTTGATGAGTTTTTTACAGTTTTAATTATAGTTGACGTTCTACTCTTATTATCATCCTTTTTTTACTCAGATAAATTTCATAAAATAATAAGAAACTCTGGTTTTGTAATTTCTACTATTTTAATTAAAATTTCATTCTCAACGGAAGGAATTGTAAACAATGCCTTAATTATAAGTGCTGTTTTATTCGGATTTTTAATTCTTCTTATCCATAACAAATTTGAAAACAATGCGGTACCTAACAAAAGCTAAAAAGTCAATAGCCTCAATTCGTCGACTACTGCATTTAGCCGAGCCGTCAGACTGTGCAAAAACCTCAGAACATAAAAACCTGACAATTCATTGTTTTGGAACTTTAGCCACAAAGTGAATAACAAGAACATTATTTTATTTTTATTTTTAACAAGATATTCGGAAACCGAAAAACAACAATCGAGCGAACGGAAACGCTGTCTTAAGGATTATCTTGTTTGTCTGCTACAACCCTTTTTCCTTTTGATGATCATAGTGTTTTCCAGGCCTATCGTAACAGCTCAAACCATTACAGGTTATCTGTCCCTACATGGGCATCAATCCATCCACCTTGACGGTTTTAATGGATTAGAATCTTATCGCATATCAACTACGACTGTTGATTCGAGTGGCCATTTCGTACTCAGTTACTCTGCCAGGGATTATGGTGCTGGGACACTTAGATCTGGTGATGAAACGCCATTCATACTTATGCTCAGCGGGGAAGATATAGAAATCAAGGGCCAATCGCCGAGTAATCAGATGGCCATTTCAATAACTAATGGCCATGAAAATCAGTGGTTTCAAATTTATGGTAAAGAACATCTCATGCGGGAACAAGCTTTGAGCGCATGGACATTCCTGAAGGAAATGTACACATCGGATTCTTTATTTTCGATTCAGCAGGTACCACAGACTTCGATCCAAGAAGAAATACAACGCTTACAAGAGGAAGATGCCTCCTACATAGACCGTTTACCAAAAGACAGTTATGTTCGTTGGTATCTACCTGTCCGGAAATTGGTAAGCTCGGTCTCCACCATTGCCCAATACCGTACCGAAGAAATACCTAATACCATCGCAGCATTCCGGGAATTGGACTATATAGACACGAGATTATACAAAAGTGGCTTGCTTAAAGATGTCATTGAGAGTCATTTTTGGTTGTTGGCAAATAGTGGTCAGTCATTAGATGCTACATTTATCGAAATGCAATACTCCATGGACGCCATGATGGAATCCCTTGCAGGTGACGAACATAATCTGAATGAAGTCACGGCCTACTTGTTCCATCTGCTGGAGCGGCATAGCTTTTTTGAGGCATCTGAGTATCTCGCCTTGAAAGTATTGAATGAAACTTCTTGCACCATAGATAGCGATCTGGTCAAACAACTAGAAACCTACCGAGCCATGAAAAAAGGGGAAAATCGCTCCTGACATTGTATTTGAAGGCGATTTTTTGGTTTCCGGATATGTACCCACTGATACACCAGATAAACTTTCAGATATTAGAAGCAGTCATATCCTGATTGTTTTTGGTGCAAGCTGGTGTCCCAAATGTACCGAAGAGCTTCCTGAAATAGCTAAAAATTACGATCAGTGGAAAAAACAAGGTGTAGAGGTAATCTACATTTCATTAGACGAAGATAAAGAAGGGCATAGTAGCTTTACAAAACCTTTTCCGTTTATGTCCATGTGCGATTATAAAAAATGGGATAGTGAGATTGTAAATGATTACTATGTCTTTGCCACTCCGACAATGTATTTATTGGACAGCCAAAGAAAAATCCTCTTACGTCCCAATTCCGTGAAGCAGATGGATGCCTGGGTGGATTGGTATTTAGTGCAGGGGAATAAGCAAAGCAGTATGAATGAAACAAAGTGAATGAAATGAAAAACTACGAAACGCTAACAAGCTGTGACCACATCATGCCTCCTGCCTCTGAACGACGGGTACGGCTAAGACGTAGCCTATTGGGTATAATGAGACAATCATGTTGAATAAGAGTATATATATGAGACTACTTTATATTGTAATTATTGCAACTCTTGTATTTTCAGGAGCGTTACTTGGACAAAATAGTTATCGACCTGGATTATTCTTTCGAGAAGGCTGGAAAGAAACACCTGCTGAAATTCCCTTAAATCAGAATCATGTTGAAGACACTGAATTAACGGTTCAATTGTATGGAGTAAGTGTAGACAGTTTGAAGAAAAGCCATCATGTCAAACCTGACGATGATCCTTTTTATGTTTGGTCAGGATTGTGTTTGGGAAACTGGATGGTTACATTAAAACACAGAACTAAAAATGTTGATTAAACCGATATGCAAAAATAATAATTCGAACAAAACAATCTGGACTGAGGGAACTTAGAATTTCATTGAAACTTGCAAATGGAAATTGGTTGGTAAGTGATCTATCAGCAGGAAGTTCAAGAGATTGGCAAATTACGGAGTTTAATATTCAAGATATTGTTTGGCATAACCTTGATGCAAATAGAATTACAGAAACGGGAGTAGCTAATGATCCTGATATTTCGAATGTCGAAGAAATTGGATTCACGGATTTAGTGCCAGGAGGGAGATCAAGAGCATCCTCACGTTTGGATTGGATTGAAGTTTATGGAAGGCCAATAATAAGATAATATAATTAACATTTCTTATCACTTGAATAATGATGTTTAAGTAGAAGGTGTCTTTATTCCTAATGTATAATTATAAGAGAAAACAGGCCACGATAATATGCATAACCCCAAGCTAAAGCACGGTATATGCAAAATCATTAGCCATAATTAAACCATTGTAGAAAAATTTGGTCTAAATCAATAAAAAGGAAATAGTATGAGAAGATTAAATTTTTTGATTACTGCTGTGATGCTAGTATTATTATCATGCAGTGAAGATGATGATTCAATACAGGATGTCTCACAAGGATATAATATGCTGCTCATAGGCAATAGTTTTTTTAAACCTTATGCTAATCATTTAGAAGATTTAGCACTAGAAGCTGGGATTGAAGATCACAATGCTACTGTTGTTTTTAGAGGAGGCGACAATGGAAGACCGATTAACTTCTGGAATGATTCTAACAGTGCTGAACATCAACAAATCCAATCAGCTCTAGATCAAGGAAATATTGATTTTTTTGGAATGACCTCTGGATTTGATCTTGACAATACAGATGATCCTTTGGTAGGGCATCGAGCATGGATAGAGTATGCATTACAAAACAATCCAAGCATAACCATTTTCATAGCAATACCAACAATAGATTTCCCCGAAGATTGGAATCAAAGAGCTGAAGATAATGGGTTTAACTCAATACAGGAACTGTATGAGTACTATGTTAATGAGATTATTCACCAAAAAATGATAAATCAATTACGAGCTGAATTCCCTTTGACTAATATTTTTACAATTCCAACTGGTTGGGCAACAATCAATTTAGCACAAATGAATCAGGAGAATTTATTGCTGGACAATATTTCAATGTTTGGGCCAAAGCCTACATCAATATTTACTGACCCAAAAGGACATCAGGGACAAATCGCAATAGAGACCGGTACTCTAATATGGTTAAACAGTATTTATAATGTTGATCTTATAACTTATGAATATGAAACCGGTTTTGATACAGACTTACATGAAATTGCAAGGGTAATAATGGATAGTCATGATACAAAATACAAACAGTAAAGACCAATTATTTGTAAAAATGATGAATTTGAATTTTGAAAGATAAAAACATCTAATGCTGTCTATAAAATAATAGCCGCCTTTCGGCAAGCTGCGTCTCATATAGTAGACATTAACTCTACAGTCATCTGCTAAGATTAATGGATTAGTTATCAAGGATTAGGCAAATTAGAAATGCATGGCTAGAGCCCTGTTAGAGGGATGCAATATATGTTACTAACCAGAAGATGATAAATATAAATCGAGAATAATTCAATTATAAGAAATAGCGATACTTCTCAATCATGGCCTCATCTTTGTACTCTTCTAGTGGTGTTACTAAGCAAAAGAAAAACTAAGTCAACCAAAAGAAAAAAAGCTACATACAGCGTTTATGTTGTAGAACTCAGTAAAAAAGTATGGACAGATAGTTGGAAATTCAGAGCAGCAAATCCTCATTTCAGAGGTATGCAAGAATGTCTTTATGTCGGTATGACCAGCTTGTCACCTCAGGAGCGATATAAGAAGCATAAAACAGGAGCAAGGAGTAAAAGAGGGCATAAAATATCATGTTATTTCGTTGAAAAATATGGTACCTTTTTGAGATCAAGCCTTTATAGTGAATACAACCCAATGTGCCGACTTGACGCTGTAAAAATGGAAAAGTGGCTTGCTGAAGACTTAAGAAAAAGAGGTTTTGCAGTATGGTGGAATTAGAAGTGAATAATGCGCTTCATTATTTTGAAGGCAATAGGAGGACTTTGGGTCAAGGTCTAGGAACAGTCCCAGTGCGTCTTGCCCAATTCATCCATTGAGCCGCCATTTCTTCCACCTTTTTCGGATTTGACTGAGCTTTATCATTAAGTTCAACTCTATCTAAGTCCATATTATACAACTCCCATTCATTCAGCGGAATTTCGTCAACTTTATCCCAAATTGTATAACCCATACTTGCCCTGGATACTAACTTCCATTTGCCATGTCTTACAGCTCTATTTCCTTCATGTTCCCAAAAAATAGGCTTCTTTCTTTGGGTTGGTTCTCCAATAAAATGACCAAATAAACTTTCACCTTCAAGTTCTATAATCTCATTTTCATTGTAAGTCTTAGGATAAGTTGCTTTGGCCACATCTAGACAGGTAGCCATAATATCAATCAAATGGCTAGGTTGGGATTGTAAGGTCGCCTTGACATTTACTCCATTCGGCCAATGAACAATGAGAGGAGTTGCTATTCCTCCTTCATGTACCCAATGTTTATACATTTTAAAAGGAGTATTGCTCACATTAGCCCAGTTTTTCCCATAGGCTGTGTAAGTGTGTGCTGGTCCAGGCATTACGCTTTTATCTTGAACTGTGAGTGGCACCCCAGTCCTGGTCGTTTTAGGGATCATAAATTGCTGTCGCTCATTGACCCCTAAAGCATAATCTTTAGGGATGTTTTTAGGATTTTCATAATGAGTAGGGGACTCAATCCAATCTAATTCTTCTGCACATCCACCATTGTCCTGAAGAAAGAATATTAAGGTATTATCAAATTGTCCTTCCTTTTTTAATTCGTTTACAATTTCTCCTATTCCAGCATCCATACGATCTACCATAGCTGCGTATACTTCCATATTAGCTATGTCCCATTCCTTATCCTTTATATCATCTGACCATTCTGGTACTCTGTAGTCCCGATCACTAAGTATCGCCTCCTTAGGTATTAAGCCCAAATCTTTCATTCGACTTAATCTCTTTTTTCTTGTCTCATCCCATCCTTGGTCATATTTGCCTTTATACTTCTCTACATCTTCTGGAAGAGCATGCATAGGCCAGTGTGGTGCTGTATATGCCACATACATAAAAAATGGATTCTCATCATTATGGTTTTGGATCTTTTCTTTGGCAAATTCAGTCACAGCTTCAGTCATATAAAAGTCATCTCCAGGAGCGATATATTTATTTTTTCTTGCCAGGGATCGCGGATCATAAAAACTTCCTGCACCGGAGATCATTCCAAAGAAATCATCGAAACCTCTTTGAGTCGGCCAGTTATGTTTACTTGTTTCGTGGTCTTCTAATTCTGGATTCCAATGAGTGACATGCCATTTGCCTGAAAGATATGTACTGTATCCAGCTTGCTTTAAAACTTCTGCTATTGTTACTGAATTCTTACTCAATTCGCCTTTATATGCTGGGGTGCCTTTATCACTTACCATGTGTCCAATTCCAGCTTGTTGAGGATAAAGACCTGTAAGTAAGGAAGCTCTTGTAGGACAACAGCGTGCTGCATTATAAAATTGAGTATACTTGATACCATTTGCCGCTAATGCATCAATATTAGGCGTGTTGATCTCTCCACCATAACACCCTAAATCAGAATATCCCATATCATCGGCCATGACCAGAAGGATATTTGGTCTGCTACTTTTTCTACTTCCATTACTGTCTGTGCTGTTGCACGAAAGGTGCATTATGATAGCAATGATTAATATCACCAATGCCCAATTATTGCGATTTAATTTCATCACCGAAAATTATTCATTCATATTACTTCTAAAAGAATATTTCTAATATTAGAAACCGAATTTGCATATTTTGGCAATGCTACCATCTTTTTCCATCTTGGATCAGCACCAAACTCTTTCCAAGCTTCCGCTCTGTGTTCATTATCTCTAAAGTTGAGCATATAGACCAGACAAGGCATGTATGGTCCAGCTATCATTTCACCAAAAAAAATCGGCTGTAGTTGGAGATCTAAGAAGAGGTCTATCTCTTCATCGTTAAACATCGCAATCTTCCGCCTTACTGCATCTTCATTATAGCCTTCATATATCCTCAGTTCGAAGAGCTTTGCTTTGTCAATAGGATCTCTAAGATGTGGCATTCCAGAGAAGGCATGAAGAAGTGATGTAGATAATCTGTTATAGGGAGAGGACTCCTGAGCATCATATTTTTTTGTAACCATGTGAAAATCAGAAGAGTGGGATGCTGTTATACCATTCTGATATGCCCCAAAGTCTGGATAGGCTACCTGCACATGGATATTTGTAGGAGTCTCAATGGATTGTTCTTTGTATACCACAAATGAACTAGCTCCTGAATTCAGTAGTGTGGGTTTGAGCATTTCATTTAGATATTGCACGAACATTTTAGAGTTTTTTCCCCATTGCATTTTATAAGTTCTCCATTCTATAACTGATCTGTCACTATTAGATGGATTTCTTACTATTGACTCAGCAGTTGCATATGTACTTGCTGCTGTTCCGATTGCTGCTGCAGTTACAAATTTTCGTCTTTTCATATTTATGTTTTTCCGAGAATAGGGCTAAAATAAGAAGTAATACTAATAAAGTCTGTTTGTCGAAAAGAAGTGAATTAGGCTTTTTTAATACTACTTGTATTTATCATTTTATAAATTTAGGCATTCTAAAACCTGACTCGATGAGAATCCTTTGCCTTTTATTGACTTTCATATTTTCTTCAACTAGCTATTCTCAATATTCGACTTACCAAGATAGCTTAATTCAACTTTCAAAAACACTGAGCGATAAAAATGAGCAGGCCAAAGTGTTGAATCAGATTATCTGGTCATTTAATAGAAATGTAGAGGTCGCAGAACCATTTTTGGATCAATATGATGAAGTAGGTGACGAATTAGACAGTGATGACATAAGACAAAGGGCATTTTACCAAAGAGGAGTAATTTATAGAGTTGCAGGTAGATTTGTTGAAGCTTTAAATTCTCTTAATAAGTGTGAGTCTATAAGCAGAAGAATAAAGGACGAAGTGATGTTAGCAAATGTCACTTATCAGATAGGTGCCTTGTATAATGCACAAGCTAGATATGAGGAGAGTTTTGAGGTGCTACTAGAGTCTCTTAATTTATTTGAAAGTCAGAAGGACAGATCAAGTGAGGCTTTAGTGCTAAATGTCCTTGCAATAGGGTATAAAAAAATTGGTAGAAGAGATGATGCAGAGTCAGCCATGTTAAAAGCATTATCCATTTACGAATCACTAGAAGATGATGGTGGGCAGGCTGATGTATCTCATAATCTTGGAAATTTCTATTCTGAAAATGAAGACTTTGAGAAAGCTCTAGAATATTATAAAAACCAAGAAGTGCTTGACAAAAAGAGCAATTATCAACCTGGTTTGGCTTTCCTGTATGAAGCTATGGGCAATGTTTATTCACTTCAAAATTTAGACAAAAAAGCTAATGTGAAGTTAAATGAGGCTCTTGAGATTTGGAAAGAAATACAAGGGAGAAAACAAGAGGCTGCAGTTTTGATAAAATTAGGACTAAATGAATCTAAGTTGGGAAGCTCTTCAAATGGTAGAAAAAGAGTGTTAAAAGCTCTAGATATTGCTTCTGAAGAGGAAGACTTAGAAAATATACAAGAGGCAAAATTGGCCCTTGCTCAGCTTTCTGAGCTAGATGAAAAGTATAGAGAGGCATATCATTTTCATTTACAGTATGAGTCACTGAAAGACAGTCTCAGATCAGAAAAGGTAACCTCACAAATTAATAGCCTAACAGCTAGCTATGAAGCAGAAAAAAAAGAAAAGGAAATCGAACTACTCAAAAGTGAAAATTTATTGAAGGATCAACAGCTGAGTAAGAAAAGAATTCAGCAAGGCCTATTCGCAGCATTATCATTTTTTCTAATCGGATTAATTCTCTTATTGAATATGTATTTTTCTCAAAGGAGAAAACTTAGAGAATCAGAATACAACCAAGAAATCAAACACAAAGTGAATGCAATTGAAAGATTAAATGGAAGAATATCTGACCTCTTAGATCAAAAAGACAAATTAGAACTCAGACCCCAAGATGAAATAAATGAGCTTTTGGACAGCCAACTCACAGATAAAGAATATGAAGTACTCAATGCCATAGCTAAAGGAAATACAAATAAGGAAATTGCTGAATCCCAGTTTATCTCAGAAAACACAGTGAAGTTCCATTTGAAAAACCTGTATTCAAAACTCGATGTGAGCAATAGAAAAGAAGCAGTTAAGAAAATAGCAAGTTTAGTCCAACTCTAAAGAAGATTCGCTTTTATTTGACCTACCCACAGCGGGTAGTTTTCATTCTATTCAAGAATACCACCTGTATTGAGTAGGGCAATTGAATTCCCTTTAATTCAGATTTGCCCTATGAAATCAAACAATTTGATAGAAGCTATTCATGAAAATCGAATTTTGATATTGGCTTTACTGCTGATAAGTATAGGAATAGTCATCATGTTGTTTGCCATTTTTCAATAGATAAATTATCACAAAACAATTCTTATGAAAATCAGTGCCATTTCGAAAAGAGAAAAAGAAGTCCTTAATCTTATTGCACATGAATACACATCAAAACAGATAGCTCGTGAGCTATTTATCAGACCGCATACAGCAGATTCGCACCGTAAAAACCTGATTTCAAAAATGGGATTGAAGAATTCAGCAGGGCTTGTGAGGGTCGGTTTTCAAAAGGGACTTCTATTATTTGCTTGCTTAATTGTCATATGTTCCCTGCAGTTACATGGTCAAGGAGATATTGAAATAGAAGGAAAAATAGAGATTGAGAAAGGTACTGGAAATGTGATTATTGGTAAAGACGCTGCCAATAGTATTACATCTGGAAACAATTCTATTATCGGGCATGAAGCAGCTAGAGATATAATTAGTGCAGGTTCTAATGTCGTAATAGGGAGATGGGCTGGACTTACGATGCAATATTCTGGTGAGAATGTTTACGTAGGAAATCAAGCAGGGAAGTTTAATAATACAGGATTTAGAAATGTCATGGTTGGAACAGGTGCGGGTCAGTTGTCGGAAGGGTATCACAATGTAATAATTGGAGCAGATTCTGATCCCTCAGATCCTGATGTAAATCATTCTATATCAATAGGTTATAATGTAGAATTTGCTTGTTCTAATTGTGCAATGATAGGCCCTGCTGGTGATGAGGCAGTGAATGTAGGAATAGGAATTTCTGCTCCTGAAACTCCACTTCATATCAAGCAGAAAAGTGAATCTGGTATAAAAGGAATGAGAATGACGGATTCTGAAGATTCAGAAACATGGGATCTTTCTACTGTTCTAGATAATCTCTCTTTTAGCAGAAATGGTGTGGTAAAAGCATTTATCAGTCCGACAGATGGGATGTACACTGCTTCTGACTTTCGACTAAAAAAGAATATCGATAATCTTAAAAATGGGTTAGTGTCAGTATTAAAATTAGAACCTAAGTCTTATCAATATAAAGATGTTCAGAATGGTAAAAAGTCCATAGGGTTTATAGCACAAGATGTAAAAGATATCATTCCTGAATTGGTATCTTCTAATGGTGAATATCTTGGAGTAAATTATGATGGACTTGTAGCATTAGCAATTCAGGCCATTAAGGAACAACAAGAATTAATCAACTCATTACAATCTCAAATTAATGATCTTGCCAAAATTAGATCCGTCAAAAGTCAATAAATAACAGGTCAATTTATATGATGTAAAAAAGGAGCAATGAATTTAGTCTTTCATTGCTCTTTTATACGGTTCCAAACGAATTGGTAAATGAGATACAAAAAATCTCATTTCATTTTTAAAGTTTTCTATTCTGGCTTTTGCTCAGCCATTTCTATGTTACATATTATTTCTATCATTGGAGCTACTCCTCTACCTGCTCCTGATACTTCAAAGTCGTTTCTATTCACTTTTCCAATGATTTGAAAGCCAACTTTGTTACCACCATTTCTAGCTTTGGTTGATCCTATATGATTAGCTGGGAGTTCTACTTCTTTAGTATTTCCTTTCATAGTAAGATCACCTACTACTTTATACATGCTGTCGCCAGACTTGGTAAATGATTTACTCACGAAAGATATAGTGGGGTGATTTTCCATATCAAAAAAATCATCTTTTTTTAAATGGTTGTCTCGTCCTTCAGCTCCAGTACTTACACTGCCCACTTGAGCTGTGAATGAAACCTTTGCGTCCGTAAAATCTTCAGGTGTTCCCCCTTCTACAGTTGCTTCAAAATCCATAAATCTTCCATTAATAAAAGAAATGCCATAGTGTTTAGCATTAAACATTACACTTGAGTGATTGGCATCAATTTTCCAAGATTGAGTAATACCACTATAAGATAATAACATTAGGGCAATCAATAAGACCATACAGTTTTTCATGTTTTTAGATTTTATTTCTTACAATCTACCAAATTTTATGAAGATCTATAGATATGGAAAAGAGTGATTGGCCTGTAGTTTTGAACTACTATACTTCATAAAAGGCAGAAGTCAATGATAATTGGTCTTTTTGAAAGTGTTATAATATTGTAAAAGTCTCGGGTTCATCAGTATAGAAGGAGTGTCATTTCGCTATCTTTGGACACTTCATGAAATTCAAAGCATTTCTTTTTTCATTCTTTATTGCCTTAACACTGAATGGCCAGTCGTTTTTCTACAATACGCAGCAATTTGGACTTAATAGCACTCTCTTAGGTGGAGCAGTAACAGCTGGTAGTTCTGATCTGAGTATGATTTACTATAACCCAGCAGCACTTCGTTATGCTCCAGACAAAGGGATTGATTTTGCACTTTTTATTCCTTCATATAGCATAACCAACTATGGTGATAAATTAGGAAGTGGGAAAGATGTCAATGACAGAAATATTTCTTTCAATCCAAGTTTATTTACTTATAAAACCAGTATCGGAAAATTCAGTTTTGTTTTTACTCTTCTGCAAAAGGATCTCTGGGATAATGATATACGACATTCCATTTTAAATGAGAGCACAGATCGAGTATCAAAGAAAGCTCTGAGTTATGATTATGAAGGGGACGAAAAATGGTTTGGTATAGGAAGTAGCTTTAATATTTCAGATCATTTTTCAATAGGAATAAGCCAGTTTTGGAATATCCTCAATAGTAACTATGAGTATGGCTTGTCTTCTGATGTGCAAAACCTTGTTGAAAATAGACTTGAGGAGTTTTATTCTGATCAATTTCATCTGAATGTTTCCAGCATTTTTTCCATGACTACTAAAATAGGTGTCGCTTATACTGGAAAGAATGACAAATTGGGTGCAGTGGTTACTACTCCTTATTATACCCCGTATTCAAATTCTGCCAACTTTGAGAAGGCGACCTCGATCCTAGATTTTGGAAGAACAGTAATGACGAATACTATTGATTTTGATATTGACCCCGTAATAAAGAATGCATGGGAAGTAGACTTGGGGTATAGTCGAATTCTTCCAGATAGCTCTGAACTTTGGTTTAAAGTAGCATATCACAGTGCTGTAGATGAATATGAAATGTTTACTTCTGATAGAATCAATTTGGAAGGTCTTAGTTTTGTCAGCGGATTGAATAAAGTTGTAAATCTTTCACTGGGTTATGCTAAAGATTTTAATGAAAAGTTTCAGTTCTTAGGAAGTGTAAGAACAAATTACAATGCAGGAATTCAGCAATCTAATAATCAAAGGAGTCAGAGTATCATTCTATTAGAAAAGGATCGAATGCATATAGCATTGGGTACTAAAATTCAGAGTCGTAATGCCTCCTTTGTTGTAGGGCTGGATTATGGATTTTCAATAAGTAAAGAGTCTCCACCTTTTGAGAATTTTCCAACATTCAATCTCCTTGATCTGCAAGAAACAGGTTATTCTCAAAAATCTTTGACACTCTTGCTCACTTACGAGTTTTTCTTGGATCGTATGGGTCAAAATATTTCTCGAATGCTAGAAAGAGATAAGAAAGAATCTACTTCGTATCCTCATTGAGTTATTATGTTTTAAATCATTTGGATTTTAGCAACATGTTATCATGGCTATATATCTGTATAAAGACTTTTGAAATTGTAGTATTTTCACAATACAAAGTTCAGGTCATCAACAATGGTATCTTTTAGAATTTGTTCTGTTGCAATAGTTATTATCTCTATAGTTATCATGTCATTTGATATTGTAGGAGATAAATACACAGATCGGGTTGAAAGTAAAACTCCTAAAATGAATGGTCTTTGCTGGGTGGCAGGTGATTCTATCGCTGAGCACAACATTGATGATATTTTAGATTTAGGAGCCACATGGATTTCTCAAACGCCATTTGGTTTGATGAATGGCCATACCGATCCTAACATTGAATTGATGAATGAGAGAGCATGGTGGGGAGAGACAGATAAAGGAATCATTTATACGGCAAGAGAAGCAAAGAAAAAGGGTGTTAAAACAATGCTTAAACCTCACATCTGGATCAGAAATAGCAATGGTAAATGGAGGTCGGATATTGCTATGGAGAGTAATGAGGAATGGGATCAGTGGTTTGAGAGTTATAAGAAATGGATTTTGCATTATGCACGACTTGCAGAACAGAATCAGATTGAAGCACTCTGTATAGGTACAGAATTCGATATTACTACGAGGAGGCATCCTGATAAGTGGAGATCTGTAATTGCAGAAATAAGAAAAGTCTATAAAGGTGATCTTACTTATGGTGCAAATTGGTATAGAGAATATGAAACCGTATCTTTTTGGGATGATTTAGACTTCATCGGAGTACAAGCCTATTTTCCTCTAGTAAAAGAAAATGTACCCAGTAAAGCTGCTCTAATAAAATCTTGGGGAAAGCACAAAAGAAGCCTTAAAAAATTGTCTGAGAAGTACGATAAGAAAATCATTTTCACTGAGATTGGATATAAGAATACTGAGGATGCAGCCATAGAGCCATGGACTTGGCCTCAAAACCTAGATGGTAACACTCCCATAAGTGATGCCACTCAGATGCTTTGCTACGAAGCTTTGTTCGAATCGCTATGGCATGAGTCATGGCTAGAAGGATTTTTTATTTGGAAGTGGTTTCATACTTCTTATAAGTATGAAGACTTTGATGAATATCATACAGAAAGACAAAAGCGCCGAAAAGAATGGGCCAAAAAAAGGGGAAGACCAATGAGACCAAGTATATATTTCTCTCCTCAATATACCGACGCAAGGGAAGTACTAAAGAAATGGTACTCTGCGGAATAGATAGACATCATTTCTTTATAGGCTCTATACACGATCAACTAAATCCAAAATTCTATCTTTACACCTATGGCAGATAACGTCTGTAAGGAAGAAACATATCAATCTCTGTTTTACACTCATTCTGAGCATTTAAGAAACTTTCTTTACTATAAATCTGGCAACCTTGCTCAGGCTGAAGATTTGGTTCAAGATGCATTCTGTAAGTTATGGGAAAATTGTGGAGATGTTACTTTTGAGAAAGCCAAATCGTTTCTTTTCACTGTTGCAAATAATCTATTTCTAAATCAAATACAACATCAGAAAGTGGTTTTGAAATTTGAGAGTAGAGGTCATTCTGAACGCAATGACGAAACTCCTCAATTTATCTTGGAAGAAAGTGAATTTAAAAAGAAATTGGAGGGAGCTATATCCTCTTTGCCTGAGGATCAAAGGACAGTTTTTCTAATGAATAGAATAGACAAAAAGAAGTATAGAGAAATTGCAGAAATCGTGGGAATAAGTGTGAAAGCGGTAGAAAAGAGAATGCACAAAGCATTGACTCATTTAAGAAAAATACATAAAGATGTGTAGGGTATTTAGAGACATAGCTGTTTTAGATATACAAGACATAAATAGAAATTATCGAATAGCACATTTATAAGTTATGCCAGATCAAGATACACTTTATGCACGTTGGCTCAATGGAGATATATCTCCTGAAGAAGAAAAAGCCCTTCGCTCCTCTGGTGAGTGGGCAGAACTAGATGCAATAATAAATGCAGCCAATTCTTTTACACTTCCCAGATATGATCATGATGATGCTTATAAAGCCCTAAAAAGCAAGAAAAAAGATACCCGAGTTTTACCTTTGAATGCCAAATGGATCATGGGGATAGCAGCAAGTGTCTCCGTATTAGTTGCTGCCTACTTTGTGTTGACTCCTACTCATACTCTGATTTCTGCAGCATATGCTGAAAATCAAATTCATCATACTTCAGATGAATCAATTATAGTACTTAATGATGGATCCAGTATTTCTTATGCTGAATCCGATTGGAAAAATGAAAGAATAGTTAATTTGATAGGAGAGGCTTCATTTGATGTGACCGAAGGATCTCCTTTTATCGTTCAGACAGCCTATGGACAGGTAGAAGTACTTGGTACTACATTCAATGTCAGATCATGGGACAATGCAATATCAGTGGAGTGTTATACAGGCAGAGTAAAAGTGACTTATGGAGGGAAAGAGGCCGTGCTTGCAAAAGGGAAAGGTGTGAAAATAGCGGGTAATAATTCGACTTCTTTTAATATTGATCACAATAGTGCTAAGTGGCAATCTGGCTTATCTATTTTTAGAAGTGAGAGAATAGAAAATGTCTTCATTGAGTTAGGACGACAATACAACGTTGTTGTTGATTATGAAGGAGATAGAATGCGTTTTTCAGGTGGATTTGTACATGATGATATCAATAATGCATTGTATCAGATCACTGGGCCTTTAGGATTGAGTTATGAAATAAAGCCTGATAATATCGTTAGAGTATTTAAGTAAGACAAATTCAACTTGGTTAGTCAAATTAGAGTTTATTTTATATTACTATTGTATTTGATAATAGGTCATTCTGATGCTCAAGATGATCCCACTCAATTATCCTCAGTTACAAGCCATTTAGAACTAATAGAGGAAAATTCTGACTTCACATTTAATTATGATCCTTCCGATCTAGACAAATATTATTATTCGGGGGATATCTATTATTCAGACATCAATTATTCATTAGAAAAACTCTTCTATAATTCTCCATATGAATTTGAGGTTTCAGGAGACTTGATATTGATAGTATTGGCGCAAAAAGAAAAATACAGGCTCTGCGGTATCGTGGAAAGTTCACAAGGAAAAGATCCGCTCATAGGGGCCAATGTTTTTGTAAAATTTTTGAATAAAGGCTGTATTACTGATCAGGATGGCAGATTTGCTCTAGAGTTTGAAGGCTATCCAAATGAGTTAATTGAAATAAGCTATGTTGGGTATGATACAGAAGTTATAAATCTGAGGACCTGGAATATTGAAGGTTGCAATAATATTATCAGTTTGGATGAAGGTGAATTTATAGAAGATGGCCCTGTCATAAAAGCATATCATTTGTTACCGGGTGTATATGAAGATGAACATGGTGCACTTAACATTAATTATGAAGGACTCTCTCAGACTGCATCTAATCAGGAATATGATGTACTAAATACAGTCCAACTGCTTCCAGGAATAAGCTCTACTGATGAAAGTGCTAGTAATCTTAATATTAGGGGTGCCACTCCAGATCAGAATTTAGTCCTTTGGGAGGGAGCTGCTATTTATGATCCTGGCCACATGTTCGGTATGATATCTTCTATTAATCCTTTCATAGTTGATAATGTGAATCTTCAGAAGGGAGTGTATCACCCCAAATATGATAATCGAATAGGAGGAATAGTAGACGTGACTCTAAGTGACTATATTCCATATAATGTAAAAGCTGGAGTAGGTACTACTATGACAGAAGCTCATGCTTTTGTGAATGTTCCAATAATTAGAAACAAACTTGGGATAGTATTAGCAGGAAGGCATACGATCAATGGACTTATAAATAGTCCTACGCTTATCAGTTATTCCGAAAAACTTTACCAAAACAACTCATTGGATACGGCCATTCCTATTGATTCTACTGATGACGATTCAGGAAGCCTTTTTAACTTTTACGACTGGAATGTTAAGGCGAAATGTAAAGTGAGCGATAAAGTTTTTATAAAAGCTTCATATTTCGATAGTCACAATGACTTTACTGCAACATCGTATCTTTTTGATGGTGAATTAGAATTTACAGATGCAATAATTGCTGATAACAAGGCTTTTAGTGCACATTCAGAAGTATCATGGAATAAAAAACTATTTACTGATTTTTATATCACCTCATCAGCTTTGGTTAATGCATATGTCACTTCACAGTCAGATGAAGATGAAGAAGCCTTCGATTTCGAAGTAAGTCTTTCTAACAGTATTTCTGATTTTAACTTAGGAATATCTAATGATTGGAGTATTAATAGTGAAAGTCATTTGCACTTTGGATATATCTTAGAATTCAAGGAGGTAGATTATAGGATAGATGAGTTTTCACTGGATGGACTGGATATAAATGATGGGGAAGAAGTAAAAGGTAAATTTCACAACCTATTTGGTTCTTACCAATTTGAAAGCGATCTGTTTTCATTGGATTTAGGAGGAAGATCTATTTACTATTCTGAAAGAAGAAGTTTACATTTTGCGCCTCGTATTCATGCAAATCTAATTATAGACGAAGGTTTAAATTTAAAAATCGGTGCAGGTCGATTTTATCAATATATTGGTCAGGTTCAAGATTTTGGAGAAATACCTCTCATTTCATCAAATGGATTATGGAGGTTGTATGATGCCTTCGATGAAAATGTTTTGGAGTCCTCAAAGGTGACTTTCGGGATAATCTATAATCACAAAGGGTGGCTAGTAGATATAGAAGGATATTTGGGCGAATCCATAGGCCTCTCTGGTTCAGAAATGCTTTCCAGTGCTAATTCTTTTTTTGATACTAACCTGAATTCAGAGGTTAAAGGAATTGACTTCTTGATTAAAAAGAAGTGGAAGAAATATCAAGTATGGTTCAACTATACCCTGAGTGAGAATGAATATTATAAGCGAGATTTTCCCGAGTTCAGATTTGCTGCAAATAATGATAGACCACACAACTTAAGCATAGTTAACAATTGGAATTCTGGTAATTGGAGTTTATCAGCAACATTTCATTATAGATCAGGTTTGCCATATTCAGAGCCATTAGGGATTGAACAATTTTTAGATGAAAATCAAAATGTCTATAATGAACTTATATACGGAGAAGTTAATTCTAAGAAACTAAGGGACTATAGTCGATGGGATGTTAATGCATCCTATAGATTTGATACTTATCAGAATATCAAAGGTGAAATAGGCTTATCTTTTTTGAATATTTTCAATAGAAGAAACGTATTTTCTAGGACTTATCAGATTGGTAATATTGGTGAATCTAATAGTTTGGAGGCATTTAGTATTAATAAAAACCTTTTAGGCTTTACGCCCAAATTTTTAGTTCGACTTAGTTTTTAAATTACCAAAGGCTATAGGTATGTCTACAGCCTTTGGTAAAAGAAATATATGTTCCTTATTATCAGAATTTGAAAGAACGATTATTCAGCTCCTTTTGACACTAAAAACTTCACTATATTCTTATGTTTTGCATAGTGAGCCGTGCCCAAGGCACTACCATAAGCACCTCCACGTGTATTTACATCAGCTCCTTTTGTAATTAGATATTTAATAACATCCAAGTGTCCATTATTAGTTGCCGTACTCAAAGCAGTACCATATGCGCCTCCTATAGCATCTATTTTTGCTCCTTTTTGTATCAGAACCTTAATAGTTTCAAGATGACCATTATTTGCAGCAGTATTTAATGCATTTCCATAAGCACCTCCATTGGCATTCACATCTGCTCCTTTATCCAGTAACAATTTGATCGTGCTAACATGTCCATTATTAGCTGCGGTGCTTAAAGCAGTACCATAAGAGCCTCCAGCCGCATTAACATCAGCCCCCTTTTTTAGTAACATTTTATTGTGCTTATATGCCCATTATTAGCTGCTGTATTTAGAGCAGTGCCATATGCACCTCCAGATCCATTTACATTAGTTCCTTTATCGATCAGTAATTCTACAACTGCATTATGACCATTATTGGCAGCTGTTCCAATAGCTGTGCCATAAGATCCCCCAGCTGCATTTATATTAGCCCCTTTATCAAGAAGAAGTTTTATGACATCTACATGACCATTATTAGCCGCCGTATTTAAAGGTGTTCCATATACAGCTCCAGGTGCGTCAGCATCAGCACCTTTCTCTAATAAGAGATTAATCACATGGGTATGTCCATTATTAGCAGCAGTACTTAGAGCTGTTCCATAAGCACCACCAGAAGCATTTATATCAGCACCTTTCTTTAAGAGTAACTCAATGACTTTGACATGTCCATTGTTAGCTGAAGTGTTCAAGGCAGTGCCATAAGATCCTCCTTTGACATCTACATTTGCTCCTTTGTCCAATAAAGTTTCAATGGCCTTCATATGTCCATTATTAGCGGCTGTATTCAGAGCAGAACCATAAGCACCGCCTTTAGCATCTATATCAGCTCCTTTTTTTAAAAGAAGTTCTATAGCTTTTGCATGTCCATTATTGGCTGCTGTGTTTAGAGCAGTGCCATATGCGCCACTATTAGCATCTATATCAGCTCCTTTTGAAAGCATAAGACTTATACTTTCAGTATGTCCGGCATTTGCAGCAGAACTCAGGGCTGTACCATAGGCTCCTCCCTTCATGTTCACGTTTGCACCTTTACCAATTAGCAAGTTTATGATGTCATTGTGCCCTCCATGAGCAGCTCCACCTAAAGCGCTTCCATATGGGCCACTTTTTGAATTCACATCGGCTCCTTCGTCAAGGAGGTAAATTACGAAGTCCAAATGCCCCTCGTGAGCAGCTTCGCTCAGTGATGTGGTGTCTTTTCCATGATGATCAATTTTTGTCCCTTCTTGAATAAGTAATTTAGCAATTTCTAAATTTCCCACTCTTGCAGCAGCAGATAAAGGAGTCCTAGCGTGTGATCTCTGGTAATGTTTTCCATCTGCATTTTCTACTAGTACTTCATATCCTGGATTGGAGACTTTACAGTTTGCATTATTTTTTTTAATTAGCCTTTTGATTTCTCCAATATCCTCGGATCTGATGGCTTTTAGAAGTAAGTTGCATTCAGGATCATAAGGAATATCAATATCCATTTCATTTCCATCTAATGGATACGGAGCTCCCATTATAACGTCCTCAACCTGAGTTTTACCATTTGAGATATTAACATTTTCTGATTGTTCTTCTGTTGTGAATTCCGAACTTATAGAAGACAGAGACTCCTCTTGCGCAAAAGTTGTAAGTGGTTTATTTAGCAGTAATAAAACCACAAATATTGTGGGAGCCAGAAAGGTATACTTCCATAGCCCAAAGCGATTAGATTTTTTGTTATTCATTTTCATGATGCGTTGTTTAATTAATGATTGATTATAGTTTGTTGTGATAGATAGAGGCTTTTGGTAGCACGCTATTTTTACCAAGTTTAATTGATATTCTTGTTTGGCAACAGTTTTATTGGCGACTAAAATGTCATCAGTTTGGTATTCAATATTTTTTTCTACTTCTTTTCTTAGTATCCAAACGAAAGGATTGAACCAAAGAAAAATCACGGCGAGTTCTGAAATAAGAAGATCCATCGAATGCATCTTACTGACATGGATTTTTTCATGGGCCAATATCTGCTCATAAGTTTCGTAATCATAGCTAGATGGATTGATGAATATATATTTGAAAAATGAACAAGGTTCTATTTCACTTTTCATATTAACAATGACTCCTTCATCGCTGACTATTCTGTCCTTAGTCCTGATCACTTTCCATAGCATATTGATAACTTGACCTATAAGGCTGAGTGATAAGACCACCACACCAAACAAATAAATTGCTATTATCCAAAATCCTATTCCTTTGACAGATTCTGACTCTTTTGTTAAAGTAGATGCTTGTTCTTCTTCAGAATGTGGTTGAATTTGATCAGAATAGGACATCTTTTTGTGATCTTTTGATCCTAATATTGATGTTGCATTATTCTGAATATTTTTCGTCGGTAAATTTTCCTTGTAGATATCAGAATTGTTGAGTGTAACGATATCACTTGATTGACTTAAGGTTTCTATCCAACTAGTGACTACACCTTGATTTTGTATCACCTCAGGAAGAACAATAAAAGGGAGTGAAAATGATAATGCTAGGCAGCTTAACAAGTATATGCGATTGGCTGAAAAGAAAGTCTCTTTTTCTAAAAAAAATTTGTAAAAGGCCAAAAGTATTACAGCTACAAGTGATGCTTTAAAAAGTAATATTATCATGATTCTGGACTAGTAGACTTGATAATTTTTATTAATTCTTCACGCTCTTGATCGGTCATTTTTTCAGTTTTTGCAAAATGAACCATCATTTTAGAAAATGAATTGTCAAAAAACTTTTCTTTGATTTCCTCAATGTGCTCTTCTCTATACTCTTCAAAATCTTGAGTAGGGCTGTATTGATGAGTAATTCCAATAAGTTCTGATTGAAGGACTCTTTTTTTTACTAATATTTTTACTAAAGAGGCAACCGTGTTGTAATGAGGTTGGGGACTAGGAAATTGATCTACTATGTCTCTTATGACAGCTTTTTTTAACTGCCAAATAATCTGCATGATTTGATTCTCCCTTTTAGTTAGTTCCATTGTAAAAATTTAATGCAATGCTAGCCCATTAAAAAATTGGTAAACACACTAAAAATTTAGTAGGACTAAATAAATAGTAGCAAAAGATGAAGGGATTATAAAAAAAGAGATTAGTGAAGTAGAGGCACGAAACTCCAATGATTATAGGGGTTCAGGATTGGAAGAAACTAAAATTAGAATTTCCAAAAATAATTTTCAAAAAAAATAAGAATTAGTGGTAGGGTAGGCCAAATCATAACTGTTTTATTTCTGATGACAATATTCTTAAACAACAAAAACGTCAATTCATGTCGATTATGAAATTCTTGAAATTCTCTTTAGCTGGTCTTTTATTAACCCTGTTTTTAGCTTCTTGTGACAAGTCAGATATAGGAAATTTAGATAGCCCAGAGATAAGAGAAAATGCGAGCCTTCTTAATAACTTTTCGAATAGTATGGAAGAGGATTCAGAGTATCAGGATTCTTTGGATTGTTTTGCTCTAGTCTATCCCATCACAGTAATTTACCCTGATGGAACGGAGACATCTTTAGGAAGTGATCAGGAATTAGACGATGCTCTTGATGCATGGTTTCAAGCAAATGAAAATGCTGAGTCTTATCCTACTTTTAAGTTTCCAATACAAGTGACTCTATCAGCGGGTGCTATACAAGATGTCAATTCTGAAGAAGAGTTAGAAGAGCTCATTTATAATTGTTATGATTATGAAGAATGCGAATACCTTGAAGATTACGAAGGTGAGATTGAGGATCTATGCTTCTCTTTTAGCTATCCCATTACCATCTCGTTCCCAGATGGCACAACACAATCTGTAGATAATGATTCTACTTTCGAAAACCTTGTAGAACAATGGTTTATGACCAATGGAGAAAATGCCGAAGACCCAACTTTAGTATACCCAGTAGACCTTATTTTGGAGGATGGAGCTTTGCAAACTGTAAATTCTGATGAAGAATTGTATGCAGTATTAGATGAGTGTTTTGATGACTTTGAAAATGATGATTATGGGCATGAGTATGAGGATGAATATGAAAATGAATTTGAAGATGATTGTTTTGCTTTAGTATTTCCAATTACAATTCAACTTCCTAATGGAAGTACAACGACTGCAAATAATGAAGATGATTTAGAAGAAATTTTTGACAACTACTTTGATTCTGTATCAGATACAACGGAGTCGTTTCCAATGTTCATTTATCCTGTTGATATAGTATGGGCAGATAGTACAACTCAAACTATAAATTCAGAAGAGGAACTAGAGGTTGCATTTGGTATGTGCTATGATGATTATGAAATCGGAGAAGATTTTGAAGATCTATGTTTTGACATTGATTACCCTATAACTATTCTGCTCCCAGATAACACATCCGTAGAAGCAAATAGTGATGATGAAGCTGAAGATATCTTAGAAAAATGGTATGATGACAATGGCGAAACTGCTGGGGATTCAACATTATCTTTTCCTATAACTATTACAAAAGAAGATGGAAGCAAGGAGACAATTAACTCAGAAGAGGAATTAGAGGCTGCAATTGTTTTATGTTATCATGGATAGAAATATAGGCACTAATGGTTTTTGCTAACCCTTTAGTATAATCATGGTGGACCTGGTGCTTTTGAGCATCAGGTTTTTTTGTTTTAAGGCATTTGTGATCAATGGGAAATAATTGTAAAGAGATGGAGAGGATATTGGAGTAGAGTGTTATTTCTACTTGTAGCATAATCCACATATGAAAACACTGATTGGTATACTTCTTCCTATTCTAATGACAACGACACTTATGAGCCAGCCTGTTATGACCGTGTGGGAAGTGATGGAAGATCATAAGCACTTGGATGCTCATAATGTAATCGAACATCCTAATTTAATCAGTTGGAAGGATGAATAATATATTACATCTGTTGGTCCATCATCATTATTTTGGTCTATCACAAATGAAGGAGATCAAGACTTGGTATTAAGCTAGCCGCTTTCTATAACGGGAGCAACGGGCCGCTTCGAAATTAAATCGCAGCCAGATGAAGTAATACCGCCTGGTCAAGAGTCAATATTTGAAATTGAGTATTCAGGTTTAGAGCCTTTCGAAGTGGGCAGTTTAGTGATTTCTTCGAATATTTCAAATTCAATAAATTGTACTTATAGGTTGAATGCAGGCCCAGCGATGTGTGATCCAATTTCAAATTTTACATTTTTTTGCCCATCTACTGGAAAGACGGGATATATTACCCAACATAATACAATGACTGGAGGTGATTTTAGATATAATGTTTGCATAGATGGAGTGAATATGTGCGGATTTCGATCTGGAGGAGGTTTTGGTATTTCTATTGGAAATAATAATTGCAATGGCATGCCAGCCAATCAACCTATTGTGATAAATATTCCACAACCTTTGCCAAACTGGGTGATCGCATTATTCAATATTGCTTTTATGCCTTCTGCGAATTGTTATACCTCTCTTGACATCTCTGTTTTAGATCCATGTAACTGTTCAAACCCTAATAACATATCAACTGTGTCGGGTGTTAAATATTGCGGATTCATTAGTGGTCAGAGCTAATGCTGGTAGTCTAGGTAACGGCCTACCAAATTCGATTTCTGGATTATGCATTAATCTCTCTGCAAATGATGGGCACATGTTAGATGCTACGGGAAATCCAATTCCAATTGCCACACCCATACCCGAAGAAGGAACATCAGGAATGTACAAATTACCATTTTATACAGCTCCTGGGAAACCATCTATTATCTCAGTTACTGATGGAATATTCACCTCTAATTTTACAACTGATTCATGTTTGGATTGCCCATCAGTTCCGACAATAGGAGAATGAGGCCTAATAGTTCTTAGTCTACTTCTCGTAATTTTTGGGGTAGCCTTTATATTAGAAAAGAATAAAAATAGATCTATAGTAAATTGATTCAAATAGGTATTATAACTGTGATTTTGATGTGATAGTTGATATTTAGAATATTCTTTTCATGAAAGTCAAACGAAGTATGACTGTTCATAGAATTTTGGACTTCACTTTTTGGGTCAAGATTAGAATAATCTCATATAATTAAAATGCTGTGTTGACCTTGCAATAATTCATGATGTAAATACAATTCCTTATTAAATAAATGTTTATATATAGACAAATTATTTAATGTGTTTTTGTCGTACCTTTGCCGTTTATGCCTTCCCATGACCACTTCCAATGTAGTCAGATGTGATGTGCGACAAATGTGAATTATGAATTTTGATAAACTGGAGATCATATCTCCAATCCTTGAGGCCCTAGAGAAAAAAAACTATTCTGTCCCTACAGAAATACAGGAAAAGGCCATTCCATTGGTATTAAAGAGAAAAGACGTTTTGGGATGTGCACAGA
>DKPS01000029.1 GCA_002471345.1 Saprospiraceae bacterium UBA7328 | reverse complement strand
CTCTCACTAAATTTTGATTTCTTCATAACAGTTTAAATTTAATTCATTTTTAAACTGTCTTATTTTTACGCAAGGATACATATCCACCTTTACTTCATGCCTATTACTTGTTAACTTGTGTGTAGTTTTGATGAAGGATTTGTCTTTGGTATAGGCAGTTCCCGTTTTAGAGCAACCCCAATAAGGTATAGTAGGAAAATTCGAATCCTTGGATTCAGAATTTCTTGGTAAAACTAGTTTATGAAACCTCTTGTAGAATATCTATCAGCAGTAGTGTTATTAGTGTTATTGCCCATTTCTTTGGCAGCTCAAACTGATTGTCCTTCCGATGTATTAATAACTGGAGAAGGAGCTTTTCATTCTCAAATAGGAGTTGGAAGTTTTCCAGAAAGAGCCGGCGGTGCTCCAGATGGATTGACGACTGGAACTGTATCAGGTTCAGATCTTCTATCCCTATCATTTCCAGAACTGAAAGCTGGTGGTGAGATCTGTGTCACATTAGGATTCAGCAGCGGCTTTGGTAAGGTTGATTTGCGACTAAATGGACAATCCAATCTAATCTCTAATCCAAATTCTCTTGGTGACTATTCTCTCCAAAAAATATGCATAACAGTTGATACAGATGGGCCTCAGTCATTAGTGATTAAGGACGAAGGGTTTGGAAGTCTAAGAGTTGATGGTTCTTCTTTTTCATCATGTCCCTCATGTGTAGTTTCTAATCCTTCTGATGATTGTGATCTGGATGGAGTGCCAAACGGTGAAGACGAATTTCCTTCTGATCCTTGTTCTGCAGGAAGCCCTACACCAAATGGCTTCATTGTTTTAGAAACTAATGATTGTGATAATGATGGCATTACAGTTGGGGATGGTGATCTAGATGATTATAATGATTGCATTGGAATTAATGATCAAAGTTTAGCACCATCGTGTGATTGTCCGGACAATGTAATAGATGGAAATGGCATCTTGCAAAGTAGTGCAGGCATAACAAATGCTTCCAATGCAAACGGAGCTCCAGATGGCTCATTTACTTCTAATATTTCAGGAAATAATGATGTTCTCATTTTCAATATTCCAAATATCAATGAAGGAGGGCAGATATGTATCATATTAGGTTTCAGCAATGCAAGCAGTACTGCTCGAATAGTTTTAAATGGTACATCTCATGACATAAGAAATATCACAGGTACCAGTTCTTATACTGCGCAGGAGATTTGTATAGATGTGATAGAATCTGGTGCCCAGGTGGTCCAAATTAAAGATGGGGGAGTAGGAAATCTTAGGGTAGATGGACTGACCTACTCCTATTGCCCACCGTGTGATATCAATAACAATTTTCAAGACTGTGATGGTGATGGAATAAGAAATGGTGTAGATACAGCACCAAATAATCCATGTACAGCAGATGGGATTGTAGATGGAGAAGAGCCTTCAGGATTCATCGCTGCTTCTGATTTGGATTGTGATGAGCTTACTGTTGATGATGGAGATCAAGATGATTTTGATGCATGTATTGGTTTTAACGAATCAATAGCCTCAGTAGAATGTAATTGCCCAAGACCTTTAATATCAGGTGCAGGTAGTTTAACTGACTCAGAAGGAGTTAATTTCGCCAACAAAGCCGATGGGGCTCCGGACGGAACGCTCTCAGGAGCGATATCTGTCATTGATATCATATCATTTTCATTTCCTTTCGATAGTATTCAGGAAGTAGAAGGAGAAGTTTGTGTGACCTTACAATTTACCAATACGCAAGGGGAGGTTCGATTTGTTTTACCAGGAAATGAATTCTATTCCATTAAAAACAATAGTGGCTTCAATCTTCACGAAATATGTATTCCAGTAAAAGGTAAAGGAGACATCCATTTGGAAATCAGAGATGTACGAAGTGGTATCATTAGAATTGATGGAACGTCATTTAGTTATTGTTCTCCTGATGACAGTAATATCATACCTACTTTTGATACCCCTGGCAAAGTAGATAGTGTGCTCAACCCTGCACTGTCCTCTTTAGCAGATCAACCTGTAGATCCGAATTTTTTGACATCCAATGACGTCTATAGATTTAATGATGATAAAGTTTTGATTGAAGCTATTGTTTTGGCAGACAAAGTCTCATTGGCATCTAATGTGTTGGACAGCTTAGGGCTGACAGGAAGAATTGATAATGGTGAAAATAATTTGATTATTTCGGGCTTTCTTCCAGTAGAAAACCTACATGCTTTAAATCAATATGGTGATTGTATCAATTTCGCAAGAAATGTATACCGACCTGTTGCAAATAAAGGATTAGTCACTTCTTTAGGAGATAGAGCTCAAGGAAGTGAATATGTAAAAGGGGGATATGATATTACAGGAGCTGGAAGTAAAATTGGTATTATATCAGATAGCTATAATGCCCTTCAAGTTGCTCAAAATGATATAAATAATGGAGACCTACCACTTGAAGGTGTAGATGTTTTATTGGATGGTGATTTTATCCCAGGTATAACAGATGAAGGAAGGGCTATGTTACAAATCGTACATGATGTGGCCCCAGGGGCAGAATTGGCTTTCAAAACTGGATTTATAAGTGCAGGATCTTTTGCACGAAGTATAGTGGATCTAGCTGAGGCTGATTGTGATATCATAATAGATGATGTGACTTATATCACAGAACCTTTTTTTACTGATGGGTTAGTGGCTCAGGCAGTTGAGGAGGTGGTGAGTAGAGGAGTTACCTATGTTTCAGCTGCTGGCAATTATGGTGAAAATGCTTACACCAGTACTTTTAATGCTGCTCCCGCACCACTAGGATTAAGAGGAGTTGCTCATGATTTTGGAAATGGAGATGTATTTCAGCGTGTAACTTTTAAACCTGGGAAGTATACGATATCTATACAATGGGAAGATGACTTTTATTCCATAGGTCAAATTCAAAACGGTGGTGCTCAATTAGATTTAGACGTTTACCTCATAGATGATGATGGATCTATCAGGTACAACAGAAATTTTAATAATATAGACGGAGACCCTCTTGAAATTATGGATTTTGAAGTGGTAAATACTCCAGCTACTACAAATTTTGTGATTGTAAATCCAGATGGGAGAAATGTGCCTGTACGATTCAAATACATTTTTTTCAGAGGAGGGTCTGATGCGGAAATAGAAGAATACAGAGTTGGCACTTCTACTTTAGTAGGACAAGCCAATGCGGATAATGCTATAGCTGTAGGTGCTGTTCTTTATCTCAACACTCCAAGTTTTGGATGAGATATACCTACTGTCGCTTCATTCTCATCAAGAGGGGGTACCAGAGTGGATGGACTATTGAGAAACAAACCTGATATCTGTGGACCTAATGGAGCCAATACAACAGTGGATTTAGGAGGGTCTTCTGAAATAGATAATGATGCTTTTCCTAACTTCTCAGGTACTTCTGCCGCCGCTCCACATGTCGGTGCTGCCATTGCTTTGATAAAAGAAGCGAGAAGTAAGTTTTTGGGACTTAATACAAGTCCCTCTCAAGCTAAAAGTATAATTCAGCAGAGTGCAATTGATATGCATAGCACGGGCTATGATGTGCTTTCTGGTGCTGGATTCCTAAGAACAGATCAAGCTCTTTTATCTTTTTCAAACCCAAAACCTGAGATTACAAATTTCATTCTTCCTCTAGGAATAACTACAGAGAATATAGGATCAACTCCTTTTAGCTTCACAATAGAAGGAGAGTATATTACTTCTACTACAGTGGCGATGATGAATGGCCTAGAATTGTCCTCTTCAGTCACAAGTGATACTACGATCATAGTATCAGTACCACAATTTGTGTTTACATCTAACACTGAAGTGACTCTGGTAAATCCAGCATTAACAAATTCAAATCAAGATGGAGGGATATCTGATCCTATAAGTTTTGGCCAACCTGTGAAAACAAAAATTACACTTACAACGAAATCAATAAATCGGAAATACGGAGAGGCTAATCCTGTTTTGGAAATTGCCATTGAAGGATTGCCAAGCGGGTTTGATTTAGCATCAAGTGGACTTCTTGACCTTCCTGTTTCTTTTAGTTCTGAAGCTAATGATCTCAGTAATCCTGGAATATATGCTGTGAATTTGTCATTAGGTCAATTGCCTATCCAAATTGAAAACTTATACGATATAGAAATCAAAAGTGGTGCTCTTATTGTAGATAAAATACCTCTTAGAGTTCAACCGGATTCAATTGCGATTACCTATGGAGATACTCTTCCAGATATAAGCTTTGAATACACATTTGGAGGAAACGTTCAGAATGTAGAGTCCTTTACAGGACTAGTAGACTCCCTTCATAAAAATACTTTAGTTGATGGCGTTGCTTTAGTTGATGGATTAGCACTTGTAGACAACTTAGCTCTGCTTGAAGGATTTGCTTTAGTTGATGCATTGGCTTTAGTCGATGGACTGGCCTTAGTGGATGCCTTTGCCCTAGTAGATGCTCTAGGAGTAGATAACCTGACCCAGGCATTAGCACTTGTAGATGGATTAGCACTGGTAGATGGCTTGGCTTTGGTCGATGGTTTTGCACTTGTAGATGCACTAGCTTTGGTAGATGCCTCTATAATGAATATAACGGACGCATTGGCATTAGTAGATGGAATTGCCTTAGTGGATGGATTTGCTTTGGTTGATGCATTGGCACTTAAATTAGATGGTCAGCAACTTGCAGATGCTATAGCTCTTGTAGATGGATTCGCCCTGGTAGATGGCTTAGCCCTAATAGATGGTTTAGCACTTGTGGATGGTTTTGCTTTAGTAGATGCTTTGGCACTTGTAGATGCTAATATTGATAATCTTATTGACGCCATTGCCCTTGTGGATGGCTTAGGCCTAGTAGATGGAATTGCTCTTGTGGATGGTTCAGCATTAGTGGACGCATTAGCTCTAGTAGATAAGACGAATATCGCTAATGCATTAGCGTTAGTAAATGGCCTAGCATTAGTAGATGGATTAGCACTTGTAGATGGTTTTGCTTTAGTGGATGGTTCGGCTCTTGTAAATAGTAATGGATTAATTAGTCAAGATGCTATTGCAAATGCATTGGCATTAGTAGATGGCTCAGCATTAGTGAATGGTCTCGCTTTGGTAGATGCACTGGCTTTGGTGGATGGAATCGCCTTAGTGGACGGCCTTGCTTTAGTAGATGCATTGGCCTTAGTAGATGGTCTAGCCTTAGTGGATGGTTCTCCTCTAGTAAATGCTTTAGCTCTTGTAGACGGGTCAGCATTAGTCGATGGCTCCGCTCTTGTCGATGGCTCTGCTCTTGTGAACGGATTAGCATTAGTAGATAGTTCTGCATTAGTAAATGGTTCCGCATTAGTGAATGGATCTTCTGTATCTCTAGCCAATAGTTTTGCATTGGTCAATGGTCTGGCATTAGTGAATGCAGAAGGAGATAACAGCAGTGCCATAGATGAATCTATTGCCATCCTTTCTGATCAAGAAACTGTAGATGAATTAATGTCAATTAATATTCTTACAGATTACAATGTGGGTTGTCATTTCTTAATTCCTGGCACTTTCTTTTCCGATAATTTTGAAGTGAGTTACGCTCCAGGAAAAGTAACTATTGCACCTAAGGATTTAGCTATAGTAATAAGCAATTCTACTATTGAAGTAGGAGATGAGTTACCTGATTTTCAGGCTGCTTTGATAGGATTAGTAGATGGTGATAATGTATCTATTAACTATTCGGTGACAGACTATGATGGATCCGAGGGTACTTACGTAATCACTGCTACAGCCAATGATCCGAATTATAACATTTCAATTTTTGAAGGAGTCCTATTTGTCAATTGCCCTGATATTCCCATTACAATTTCTTGCCCTGAGGATATTATAGTAAATACTGAAATTGGCATGTGTGATGCTATTGTAAATTATAATGTCACCACAAATGGTGGTTGTGGAGGTTCGGAATTGGTAATTTCTTCTAGTGACAATGAGAGTGGAGCGAGATTTTCAGTGGGTACTACTTCTGTTTTTTATGTTGCCACTGATGATGCTGGACGTACAGCTACTTGTTCATTTGATATTCAAGTATTGGATGATGAAGCACCTCAAATGACATGCCCAGAAGATATTAATGAAAAAGCAAGTGGACCTTTGGGTGCGGAGATCACCTTTGATCTTCCTATGATTACAGACAATTGCCCTGTAGGGAATGATAGAATAATTCAAACTTCAGGTCTACCTAGTAGCTCAATGTTTCCTATTGGAATGACCACCAATTCTTATGAATATGTTGACTTAGGCGGTAATAAGGTTGCATGTTCATTTGATATCCATGTAGAGCTGGAACAAAATATTATTTTGGAATGCGAGTCTGTAGTAAGTGCGGATAACTTATTGTCATATGGTACATATACCTCTGTTAGATGCAGTGATGGAGATGTATTAGGCAATGAAATGTACCAGACTGTGAATGTAGAAAAGTTTATGAAATTGGATGCGGTTGTAGTTGATATTCAAGAAGAATCACTTAATGGTGGTGAGTCTCTATTAGTAAAAGTATTCTCTGGTGTTGGAATATGGGAGGATAATTTTATTGCTATGACAAGTACTACAAATGGTATAGCAGATTTCAGTGATCAGAATATAAATTTAGAAGAGGGACCTTATTCTATTAAAGTAATTTCTGAGAATGGTGATGATTCATTTATATGGAATACACGAAAGAGTACTTTCAGAGATAGAGGAAATTCAGAAGGAAATAGTGGAATGACATTTCTTATTGAGCTTAACGGAACGAATGAATGTTTGGCTTCATTGAATGCCTCTAAACCAATCGTCAAAGGGTATGGTCCTGAAGGAAGCGCATTTCAGACAAATGGGGCTGGTTATCTCACTACAGATGAAGCAGCACTAACATTTCCATCGCTTCCGGTTATTCCTTCCACTGGTGATTATACGATTTCTGTATGGGCGCAAACTAGTACAGGACTTGGAAATATAGGGACTATTATTTCGCAAGGAAGAAATTTCTTCTTGCAACATAATATAAGTGGTGAAATATCGATTGGGACTTCTTGGCAAAATACAGGAGTTATATATCCATTAGATTCCAAATGGCACTATTTTACTGTAGTAAGAACATCTGGAAATACTCAGCTCTTCATTGATGGAGAGCTAAGAGCTGAAAGAGGAAATGCTATACCCAGCCCTACATCATTTGGAAGTATAGAACCATTTGTAGTGGGCAATAATTGGTGTGCACCGTGTGATGAAGGGTATAATGGAAAGATCGATGAGGTAAAAGTTTGGTCCAGAGCATTAAGCGAAAGTGAAATAAAGTATTACAGTTCATCTACATTGACAGGATCTGAAAATGGACTGGAAGCGTGGTATGATTTTGAAAATAGTTGTGAGTCTATTGAATTCTCTAATACTGATATTAACAACAATTCTTCTTCAGCAATACATTTAGAAAGTCAACCCGTTTCTGTTTCATGGAATTCTGCCTTAGAAATAATTGGAATGGAACATACGAGTAGAGATATCAAGGTTTTTCAGAATAATTCAGTAATGCAAAAAGATCAGTTGCCATCCGAAATCGTATGGAGTAGCAAAGATTTTGATATTGGGGAAATATGTCAAACTTCAGTAATTGGTGGTAGTAACGTGCCATGTTCTGCTTCTTTACTGGAAGAACCGGTGTCTTCTCGAAGTAGGGTTCAGGATGATTTAAAGGTCAATATATATCCAAATCCTGTTCATGATCTGATGAAAGTGGAAATTCAAAACATCAGAGAAAGGGGAGAACTTTCTATCCATGATGTGTCTGGGAGATTAATGCTTTCTATGATTTTGAGCGGGGATGATATTATTACCATTGACTTTTCTCAAAACCAATTTAGCAATGGTACTTATTTGATGAAGGTGGTCTCTGGGGATCAAGTCTTTGTGAATAGGGTAGTGGTGATGAACTGATAAATGATTTATATCTTTTATTTCTGTTGAACCTTAGACAAGTATCCAAATAGGAAAAAAGCAGAAACACTTATTCCTGCTATTGAGAAAATGAGGTCGTAAGGATCATATACATTTCTGCCCCCAATATTGTGAATTTTCAATTCTTGAGTGATTACGTATATACTTGAGAAAGTAATAGCAATTGATAGGATTGACTTTTCACTAATTCTTTTAGCTTGAGGTATTACTTTCATATTTAGAGTAATACCCACGACTGTAAGCATTAATGAGCCACAAACGGCTTCATAGAAGTTAGGAATAGAGAGCACAAAAATTTTCAAGATAGAAGGATATTCATCTGCTATGATAATTGGCCTTATAAATATTTTATTGAGAATAAACAGAATAACGACTATCATGACTATTCTGATTAATACTCTAATATCCTTTTCTAACGATAGATTTGCTTTAGAAAACTAAGTTAAGGAAGAACTGAAATATTTAGAAAAGGGTAGAACTATAAAATTTATGCGATTATTACCTACGGATGCCTAATAGGTTAATCACACAACTATTTAGGTCTCCTGCTGTAAGGACAAATTGTTGTTTCACCTTCATTCCATTGGAGTATTTTGCAGGCTCCCATTGATCCATGTTGCATACTGTCTCTAATAAAATTTCATCTACCTTTTCGTCTTTAGAAGATTCAAGTACATGAGCGTCCGCTATATGCCCTTCTTCATCAATTGTGAATTTTACAGCAGATAGATGGTACTGTTGAAATCTGTCGTCAGAAATTCTATCGGTTGCTTTTTCTTTGATATAATTTTGCATTTTTTCAATTCCTCCAATATAGCTTGCCTTTTTTTCAGGGTCTACCGTAAATGAAAAATTGATCTCTTTGATATCATTTCTTTTTAGATCGTTATTTGGAATGTATCTCACATTTACTGAAATCTCACTGCCTGGATCTGCCATTGTGAGGTTATTTAGCTGTGCATCATTTAGTTTCCCATTTTTTCCTACAACTTTCTGAGATTCATCATTGATCAAAGTGACTACCTCTACTGACAAATACTCTTTAATCCACACTTCCTTGTAATGTTCATTTAGATCCTGAACAGTCTTAGCTTCTACTAGCTGTGTACGAGAGATGGCAAGTGGTTGGTAGACTCTTTGTACATCATAACTTACATCAAATAAGGACTCATCTTGAGCTGTTCCTTGATGAGTAAAAGACACTAGAAACAATACTATTATGGTCAGATGACATTGAAAGTTTTTCATCGTAATAATTTATATCAAAGATAGAATGAAGTTATTCTGAAATCCATAAGTGAATGTAAATAAGTGTAAAAGGCGTGTAAAACTTATGTAGGTAGGGTTCATTCATTCTACATTATTTTTAGCAGCGATTACTTTGCTCTATCCGTTTTTAAATTTATACACACAAAAACTATTACTATGCCATCCAAATTATCTTCCAAATTGACTCGGGCTATATTCTTTCTTTTGTTATCAGGAACATTGATTTTGTCTTGTAGTGATGATGACATGGATTCCATGGAAGAAATGATGGAAATGGAAGAAATGGATGAGTGTCAAGGATCTGATCCTAGTTTTGCTGGAGATGTTTTACCTATTTTGAATGCAAGTTGTGCTTTGGCTGGATGTCATGTAGAAGGATTTGCTAGTGGAGATTTCAGCAATCATTCTGGCTTTTCACCTAGAGCAGCTAATGGGGTTTCTAGAATGAGCTCCGGAAGTATGCCACCTGCTTCATCAACTGGACCTGATCCTTCAGATGCTCAAATTCAAATAATAAGATGTTGGGTTGAAGCAGGAGCTAAGGACAACTAGAAATGTCATTTTTGGTCGAACTGTAGGCTTGTATTAAAATGATCCTATTCTAATTCTCATTCTTTAGTTTCCTATCATTCTTGATTTCTCCAATGTGATAGTGAGCTATAATTCGATCTATTAAGTTGTCTTGGATATAATACCATTCACTCACTTCTAAGTCAAAGTCATTTTGACTAGCCTTATAGCGTACACAAGCTTTATTGTCTAAATAAATCTCATCTTGTATTTCAAATTTATAGCCCAAGAATTTGTCTCTATTTTCATTCACTACATGTAGGTATGCTTCTTTTCCTTCTATGATTCCAAAAGGGCTTGTGTGAGTAAATATATCCGAAATTGGCAAGTTGATAAAATCCCCTTCTTCCCATTTACCAAACCAAGATTTAACTAATGCTTTTGTATTCATTCTAATTTTCTTTTTTTGGGTTAAAAACTGTCTTTATTCCTTCTTAAACCAGACGTTCCGTGCTCTTCCATTGCTCATAAATGCACCATTGATATTGCCATTTTCGTCTCTTTCGAATTCTATAATACCTAACGGCCAATTTGCAGATAATATGTCTTTGTAAAGAATTTCTGTTTCTATTATTCCATGACGTGGATGATAACAGATTAAGCTTGAGTCTACTCTTGTGATTGTGTAAAAAGTCTCAACTTCAGGACTGTAAAATTTTCCAGCATATTCTGATATTTCAGTCAGATTTGGCATGCCAGTATTTTCTATTCCATCAAAAATTGAAGCTGATTGACCTTCTTCTTTGACAATCATTTGTGCATTCTTATCATTAAATTCTATGAAAAGATCAACATCCACTTCTAACATTTTAAAAGTGTTGCTATTGATAGGTACAATAGGACTTTCATTGGTTTCTGATCTGGAGTATCTAAGTGTATCGTTTTTTAAATAAATCTTTCTTCCAAATTTTTGTTTAGGGTTCCAATAATTACCTTCATGTTGAGCCAGTTTTTCATTAGAAATATCTATGGATTTTAACTCTCCACTCTTTGAATTTTCACTGTCTTCAACATTTCCATATATTATTTGTCCAATTTGATTGATCTTTCCACCTGGATTTCCTGCAGAAAAATTAGTGAGTACAGCAATATGTAAATCATCTTCTGAATAGGCTCTGACGTTAGCTCTGAATCCTCCTATTGCACCTCCATGCCCTACTGTCTTTTTGCCTACATGATTCCCTATTCCAACACCAAAAGCATAGCTATTGGGGGCACCACTATTAAAGGGTGTGGTTGTAAGCATTTTTGAAAATGCAGATTCCCAGCCTTTCTGTGGAGTAGTGAAGTTTTGTAACCAAGTCAATAAATCATCAGTGGTAGAGTGCATATTGCCTGATCCTACATAACCCCAATATTCTACAGCTCGGCTAAAGGTTTTTGACCCATAATAGGAAGTTGCATTATTGGGTACCACTCTGGAGTACTCGTCTTCTACATAGGTGTGGTGCATGCCCAACTCGTCAAAAATGTTACTTTTCATCCAATGGGTAAATTTTTCTCCGCTTATGTTTTCAATGATATTCACCATGAGCATATATCCGGTATTACAGTATAGATACTCTTCTCCGGGTGTAAAATTTAGATCTTTTTGATTTAGAATTAATCTATTCAGATCATCATTCGTTCTGGAGTCATCACCTCTCCATCCTGCTAGGGCAAAAAGAGCATGTAAACTTCTGAGACCACTTGTATGATGCATTAAATGACGGATGGTAATAGTCTCTTTGAAAATTGGCAATTCAGGAATATGTTTTCTTATATCATCATCAAAAGTCAGCAGACCTTGCTCCTCTAAAAGAACAATACCCATTGCAGTAAACTGTTTTGAAACAGAGCCAGTATTGAATATGGTTTCAGTAGAATTAGGTAATAGGTATTCTAAACTTGCTAATCCATAAGCTTTTGAAAATATAGTTTTACCGTCTTTCAAAATACCAACTGCTCCGCCAGGATGATTAGGTACATTCCAGCTGACGAACAAACTGTCTATTTTGGACAATTGATTTGGATTGATTTGAGCATCAATTTGATTACTGAGAAGAAATAGTATTGAAAAAGTAAAAAGTTGAATAACAGATTTCATTGATTACAATTTATAGAAGGATTGAATCTAAAATAGGGATTTAATTATTTGGACTTGCATGTTCCTTTATAAAAGAATCAGTGTTCTTGGATCATAGACCAAGAAATCATAAGGCATAATGAATGCAAGACTGGTATTTTAATTAGTGCTTAGATCTGATGTTTATTTGTCTTGAGATATTCCTTTAAGAATCATTTCAATTCCCCACTCTAGTATAGTATTTGACTCTTCATTGTTTAGATTGCATACATCTTTACAAGTGATAAGAGGATCTATTCCCATAAGGACAGAAGAAATCGAGATTAGTTTATTGTAAGTATCATTATCATACTCGCCTTTGAATGGTCTTAATGCTTTTTTTAATGATTCTATTCTCCGAGCTCCTCTGAGTTGTTTTTTTGAAATAATCGATTCTTTTAGGACCGCACTTATGTATCGCCTAAAAACTATCTCATTTTTTTGTGACAGCGTATTATAATGCTTTTGTATATGATGGATTCTATGGAGAAGAGGCATTTCATTTACTTCTTCTGATAATTGATCTGGGGACTTAAATTGTATATGCAAGGACGCTTCTGTTACGAGGATATCTATATTAGAGTAGTACCTATATAAGGTTGCTCTGGAGATTTTTGCTTTCTCAGCAATATCGTCCATTGATATTTTTTGCTTTTTCTTCATCAAAGCTCTTGTGGCTTTTAATATTTCTGACCTGGTTTGAAGTTTTTGTTTTACCCTACCACTCGGCTGATCATTGTTTTTCATGAGACAAATGTCTCATAAAATTTGGATATTCCAAAATTTGCATCTATGTTTGTGAGATAGTTGTCTCATAAAACAAAAAAATGAAAATGGAAAAAGAAAATAATTTATGGGTTTTGGGTCATCATATAAGCCCAGTTCAGGTTTCTGGAGATTTTGACATGGTAATAGGTGAAACAGATCCAAATGTTCCTGGTCCACCTCCTCATTCTCACTCTACTACAAATGAAATGTTTATGGTATTAGAAGGAGAAATGGAGTTTATGATAAATGGAGAGGTCAAAGTATTAAAACAAGGCGAGTCTGTGGATTTTCCTCCCAATATTGTCCATACTTTTAATAATGCTGGATCTACTAAATGCAAGTGGATTAACATTCATAGCCCAAAAGGATTTCTTTCCTTCTTTGAAGATATGGGAGTTTCTGCTACAGAAGCAGACGCAATGAAAAAGTCAGTTGACGAAAGCATTATAAATAAGGTAATGCAAACTGCAGCAGACTATGATATGCATATCAAGTTACCACAAGAGGTTTAAGTTTCTAGCTAGTATGCCTTCGAATTATGTTTAATTGGCAATGATGTAAAAGATCATATTTATTTAGATCATAAGAGGTCTGAAGTAGGTTTGATTTTTTCAAAAAAGGATCGAATTTTTATCTCATCTAATACATCATTTGTTCTGACTCCACTGCATAAATCAATACCATAAGGTTGTACTGTTTCTATGGCTTCTTCAATGTTGTTTTCATTTAGTCCTCCAGCAAGATAAATAGGAATATCAACCTCTTGTCTTATTGTTTTACTAATAGTCCAATCATGAACTTTTCCTGTACCTCCTAGAGTCTTTACTTTCAGGTTGGGATTTCCACTATCGAGCAATATGTAGTCCACAAACTTTGATATTTCTATGGCCTCTTCAATCGTATTATTGTCGAGAACATGGATGACTTGAACTATTTCTACTGAAGGAAGCTCATCTCTGATTAAGTTATAGTTCCTTTCATCCAATTCATCAACTATTTGAATTGTGTTAGTATTTACTTTTTTATAGTGCTCAATAATTTTCGAACTGTCTGTTTCACTTGTCAATAAAAACGTATCAATGTTAATCGGAGTAGAAGCCGCTATTTCTTTGATGAGCTCATTTCTTATTTGACCTGGTCCACTAGGCATTGGTCCAACTAGCCCTATGGCCTTTGCCCCATATCGAATGGCGATCTCGGACTCAGCCTTTGTTTTGACGCAACAAATCTTAACCTTTGGATATAGTATTCCATGCATTTTCTCACGTTTATATTAATTCAGTTCTTGATATAAAAGCTGACTAACTCTATAATCTTTGATACTATGATCTCTGATCTTATTCCTTTATCCGATTATATTTTTTTAGCGTTTCTATGAGTAGGTCATGGGGTAATGCATATGCTTTATTACCATTTATTCCTTCCATGGTTTCTGCTCCAACCATAGCATTGATTATTGCCTCCTCTACACATTGAACTGTAGCATCAAAAAAAGGTGTGATTAGATCATTCGAAAATGTCCGTATTGTTGTTGTATTATCTCTATTAAATGCCTCTTCATTGGCGGTAGAAAAAGCCAAAAATATATCTCCTGAACCGTTACTACCTCGACCACCAACAATTCCTATTCCCAGAGGAACTCTTTGAGCAATTCTTTTAAGTTGATGTGGTAGAAATGGAGCATCCGTGGCTACAATGACTATAATAGAGCCATCTCCATCTTGTCTTCTTGATTTCGGAGCTGCGTTGTAGACATAGTTTAGTGTATCTCTTAACTCTTGCCCAACAGGTACACCTGCAACTGTAAAGTTCCTTTTTCCACCAAAATTAGATTGCACCAATACCCCAACGGTATAAGTAGAATCCTTTACTGTTATAACTCTAGAGGAAGTACCTGTTCCTCCTTTGAAACCTAAGCACATCATTCCTGTTCCCCCTCCAATATTTCCTTCTTCAATTTTACCTGTGGAAGCATTGTTTATGGCTTCCAAAACGTTTGCTTCTTTTACATGAAATCCATAGATGTCATTTAGAAATCCATCGTAGGTTTCTCCAACAACAGGATAGGTATACCACCAGCCTTCACCATTATACCAATCGGTATCTACATACCATTTTAATACCGCATCTCTTACCACTCCAACACTATTTGTATTGGTAATCATAATTGGAGTTTCAAGAAACCCTGATTCAGTCACCCAAGTGGTACCTGTCATTTCACCATTTCCATTTAGACTGTACCAATTAGCATAAACAGGACTGAATTTTTTAGATCTTCCTCTAGGAAAAATCGCTGTCACCCCAGTTCTTATAGGACCTTCGCCTATAATATTTTCTCCTTCTCCAGAAATTATGGTGCTATATCCTACTTCCACTCCTTTTACATCTGTAATCGCATTGTATACACCTGTTTTTCCTGCAAATGGAACACCAAGATCTCGTGCTCTTGGTTTTTGCCCGTATGCCTGAAAACAAATGAGCATTATTGTAAAAACTATAAATGTTCTTTTCATGGTGATTGTGTTAAGTGTGAGATATGATATTGTTTGATAGTCGAAGACACTTCAATTTTGACCCAGATTTTATTCTTTATCAACTAATTCTAATGTTACTAAATAAGCACAGTGATCAGAGGCAATCGTATCTTGAATAACTCTTCGATCAATAATCTTCCATCTGTCTTTTGGGTAAAACATTACATAGTCAATTTTTACAGTTGGGTTATCTGATGGATAGGTGGGCAGAGGAATGTCCTTTTCGTAAGTAGCTGTCCACATTTCTTCAAGTATATTAATCGGCTCGCTTCCCGGAGTCGCATTGAGGTCGCCTACTAAAATGGTGGGGTACTTATTTTTTGAGAATACTGCGTTGATCTTTTTGGCTTGTATTTCTCTTCCAGCATTTCCTTCATGAGCAAAATGAGTGCCTACAAAAGCAATAGTGTCTCCTGAAGGCAACTCAACAACAATTTCAATTGCTGCCCTTGGTTCCTCTCCTTGAAGATGGGGAAGCGAGATATTTCTTGTACTTATAAAACTATACTTGGATAATGCTCCCTCACCATACTCTCCACCATCATAATACATAGCTCTTGCAAAGATGGGGGCCATATGTGTTCGCCATCCTAGTTCTGTAACCAGATCATATTTTTTGGACCTGTTAACCTTAAAATCCACTTCTTGCATAGCTACAAAATCAGGGTCTGCATCTTTTATAAGATTTGCTAAAACATCTAAATTGAAATCTCCTTTAGTTGTTTTACCATGAAGAATGTTAAACGAGAGGGCTTTTACAATTTTGCTACTATCTACAATTTCCTGCGACCATGATGCACAACTTGCTAGAATAAGACATAAGATAATTGATGTTTTCAAATTCATTCTGTTTGTCAAATTGGTGATTAATAATTCAGTTCAAATTTTGACAGAATCAAATAATGATCTGAAGGAAAACCTGTGGGCCATGAAGAAATAGTTTCGGTAAATGTATTGCTTAATCCTTTGCCCTTATAGTATAATTGATCGATGCGCTCTCCACTTCTGTGAGAGAAACCTGGATCCTTATCAACATCTGGATATAAACTCCTAAAAGCATCCGTAAAACCTGCATCTAACAATTTTTTAGATGCCGGACTGTCCCCTCCATCAGTGTGTGGTACTGCATTAAAGTCACCTCCAAATAGCACAGGAACATTATCGGTATTCTCAAATCTGGTTTCATGAAAATTGTAAACAGACTCGAAATTGGACATACCATACCAATTTGACATTGCCCAGATCTCCTGACTTTCACTTAGAGTCATTTTAATAGCTACATTATTAAATTCTGTTTCTTCTAAAACCTGCACCTCTTCTATAGGGAAGCGACTTATCACAGAAATGTTAGCACCCTGGTATCTGTAGTCCCAGTCAGAAGTGGTAGCAAAGTAGTAACCTAATTCTGCTGCAATAAGATCTCCGGCTGAGTAGGTTTCCTGCATCAAAATGACATCAATATTTTTTTCTTTAATCATTTCTACAATTCGCTGTCGTGAGTCCCAGCCGTCTTTCTCCTTTGTCCAATGTATTCCTCCATGCCATATATTCCATACTCCTACAGTGAGATCTTTGAGATTCTCGGGTACATTTGATTTATTGGCTTCCTTGAAATTAGTATAACTCGTAAGGATATCCTTAGCGCCCATTGTCTCTTCCCAGATTGATAAGTTATCCATAGCAAAATCAGAAGGATATAGATTTTCATCTTCAGTAAAAGATTTGGCCACAGTATCGTTGATTACAACCTTTCCTGATTGTAATTCATATATTTTGCTGACGGGTTTAAGGTCGGTAAGTGACCTGTTCTGAAAGACGGTATAGGGATTAGATACCAACTCTTTTCTTATTTCCAATGAGTTAGTAAGATTTTCTTTACTCACTTTTTGGACATTGTCTATGTTCTCTAACTTTTTATTCAATACATCTTCTGGAGAAACGATAAGATCTAAGAACTCATCATTTTTCAAAGGTTCTAGGTCTAAGTCATTGAATGCTTCGACTAAATTCTGTAATTTATCAAGTCCAATTTTTATTTCAGAAGAGTAGGCAGTGCTCATGTTGGAGGGGTCTTTTATTGATCCAATCACTAGAGGCTCTAAGTTAGAAAAGTCAAAATTTACTTTGTAAATAGCCTTGTTTTGACCGTCATAATAAAGACGAAATTCAGAAAGTGATTTACTGTAGGTTAGCGTCATTTGATGCCACTGTCCATCGGTTATAGACATTTTTTCTCCATTGTCTCTTTCATAATTAATTCTACGATTACCAGAACCAACACTCCATCCGAATGTCCCACCTGAACTGTACAATGCCCATCCGGAGTTTTTTTGCGATACTATCCCTTTGTTATGAAAGCGTTTTTGGGAGAGAATCACTTGAGGCTTTTTTGAAGTAGTCTTTATCCAACATTGAACTGTAAAATCTTCAGTGCCATCAAGTTGTAAATTGTCGAGACTAAGATTTGTATATCCTTTGGCAGGATTGAAAACAACTGCTTTCCCTTCAATTCCATCTGTGAAAGAAAGTTGTTTGCCACTAAACTCTTGACCTGAGGCTTTGACATTCTGATCAAAATCAAATTGTAGCGTCTTGGTCTGGGCTATACTAATTTCAATAATCAAGAAGAATGAAAGTGAAATGGAGATAGCTTTTGCAATTGTTGGTTTCATGTTTTGAATCTTTTACAACTTATCCATAGGTAAGCCGAAACGATAAGTAAGCATATATTCTTACTCATTTTTCTTTCACATTTCCAAGTTAATGCTTTCGACATTAATCCATTCTTTATTTCAATCCATTTATTGGTAGAAAAGATATTCCAAATATTCTCATCCCTGAGCTTTTTATTTGGCGCTTTATGACAATTGACTTTAGTGGTATCCAGCTGAGACGAAACATTTAAGGTATTATCAGACAAGTTTACTTTTCATCTTTTAGAAAAAAAAACCCAAACCCGTTTGTATAATCCTTTGAAACCATTCTGATTTCTAAGCTTTCAGTGAGGACATCATCTAATTGCCAGATAGTACTGGATAGAATATCATAAATCTATTAGATCATTTTAACTTTGATTCCCAATTGGATTAATCTAAATACACAATGTCTAAAGATCAAATACTATCTCAACTTCTAGAATCAAGACTTGTGGCTATCATTCGGCTTGATGATCCATCAGAGGTATATCCAGTATCCTGCGCAATAGCTGAAGGAGGAATTACTTCAATTGAAGTCACAATGACTACTCCCAATGCCCTAAATGAAATTCAGAAATTATCTCAAAAGTCAGGAGTACTTGCAGGAGTAGGGTCTGTAGCAGATGCCAAAACGGCCAGAGCCGCTATAGATTCTGGAGCAGAATATATAGTCACTCCAGTGTCAAAGAAAACGGTAATAGAGGCATCACATGCACTAGATAAACCTATCATATCAGGTGCATTCACTCCATCAGAAGTGGTGCAGGCTTATGATTGGGGAGCAGATATTATAAAACTATTCCCTGCGGATCAATTTGGTATAGGATATCTAAAAGCTATCAGAGCACCCTTACCACATATTCCTATATTTCCGACAGGAGGGATCAATGCAGACAATGCCAGGGCTTGGCTTGATGCAGGAGCCTTAGGTTTAGGAATAGGTAGTGCATTAGTGGACAAAGAATTGATAGCTCAGAAAAATTATAAAGCAATAACTCAAAAGGCAAAGGCTTTAGTAGAGGCATTAGGGTGATTCTAATCACTACTAATGTTCCCTCACTTCATACACCTTAGTACTTGTAATCATAGGACATCCTTTAGCTACTGTTAGTGCGTCTTCCATACTTTTTGCTTTAATGAAGAGCAATCCAGTTATGGCATCTAAATCCATTTTGAGATCAATGGTGCCATCTTTTGTAACTTCTTTTCCACCTATAAAACCGACTTGTTCTATGATACTACCTTGAATGGAATCAAACCATTTCATCCACTCTTGCATGATTTCTGGTGTTGGATTTTCGAAACCTATAGTGAGAATTGCAAATTTTTTAATGACGTATTTTTTAGAAAGAATAAAGATTAATATTTACACTCTATGATTACTGAATTGAGTATGGGCTGAGGAGTTTTACTTCACAGCCATAAAGCATGAATAGTTATTAGCCGTAGTTGGATTATGGACGTTTTTCTCAAATTCTTTTATACAGTTGACTGATTGAAAACCTACATCTTTTAAAAGAAAAACATGTTCACTAGGACGGATTCTTCCTCCTTCATATTCTGTGGTCGATTCTTCAGGTTTTACAAAATCTCCGTTGAGGAAAACATCTCCTTCTGGAAGCAATTCATATGCTAATCTAAATACAGATTTTATACTTTCTAAATTAAACAAATCGTGAAGTGCCCATGTGGAAACTATGGCGTTTGGTTGTGTTTTTATTTTCTTTGACCAAAGTTCATTTACTAAATCTGCTTGAGTGAATGATATTCTCTCATTGTGATTTGATGTTCTTTCTTTCGCTATAGACAACATCGCTTCTGAATAATCTAGTCCTTCGCATCTCACATTAGAAAGATTTGTCAAAATATATTCAGTTAAGTAGCCAGGTCCTATACCTAATTCTAATATTTGAAAAGTGGTCTCATCTTTCAACTGATCAGATATCGTTTTAAAAAGATCAAGTCTATCTTTAGTTGGTTCGAACTTATCAGACCAGCCTTGAGCAAAATCGGGATCATGAAATTCATGTAAAGCTTCAATTTTCATGTAAGATTAATTTATACCATGTGGATCATCTATGCCTTTCGGATTAATACTACCCAATCCTGTTTCGCAGGATCAGTATCACTACTCGGAGGGATTCCTAAATTTTGAATTTTGCCACCACTTATATTTTTGATTGTCCCCTTGAGTAGTTCACCTCCTTTCAATGGATTGTACCATTCTATATTATACTCTCCTTCGGTTTGGGTTAGGTCCATCTGTACATTTCGAGTAGATGGAAGATAGATTGCATATATTTCATCTTCTTTTTTTAAACAGAATGCATCGGACATCCTGATCAAATTATGGTCTGCTTCCATGTCCCAATAAGGGAGATATTGGTCAAAAAAGTCTTTCGCATAATATGTCAATTCCCAAAGTCGATCACGTTGTCTCCAATCTTCAGAAGTGAGGTCATTATGCGGATGCCTTGCTCCAAAATACCACTCCACACCTGCTGCTCCTGACATCAGTGATCCCCATAAAGTGCTGCCTCTTAATGAGGCGTGGTCTTTCTCTTCTTCGTCCGTTTTTACAGCAGTGTGCCATTCTCCAATTTCATCCATAGCAATAAGCCATTCATGACCTTTTTCTTTAGATTTCTTTCTCCACATCTCTATCTGTTCAGAGGTTTTGGTCCTGTCTGCTTGTTGGAAAGAGAGCCCATCTAAATCTTTATAACCTATTATATCATTTAATATATCCTCTCTGATCGGGTCATAAGAATGTGTATGTAATAAGATCGGATGGTTGTAGGGATCATTGTCATTTATAAATGAAGCCATAGCCTTCCTTTGTGCATCATTTTGACCTATTGGAGTCCAGTCAGCTGGTCCATTTTCTTCTCCAAGATTCCAAACTAGTCCAAGATGATGTCCAAACCTTGCTATAAGTTCTCGATAGTACAGCTGTCGCATAGGACCTGTATTGCCATTATCGAGCATGGTTTCATTTTCAGTTTCTTGTGTTACAAAATGCAACAGTATTCCTTTGGATTGCATATGTTGGAATACCACTTCCCACTGATCCAGTTTGCTCACATCAAATCGAGTGAAATCATCAGGGCTTGCATATGGCCATACATCTTTACCGTCACCCAAGATGTTCATCGTTAAGAAGTAAATACTGTTCATTCCCTTTGATGCCAGGTAATTTGTGGCACCAATAATGGCTTTCCCTTTTCCATTTTGCCAGGTAGGATCTCCAGTCTTCCAGTCATCAATGTGTGGATCAAATGAGTGAATAGTCCCTAGTGCTGAAGCCTCTCCTTCTCTTGCTTCTGCTTTGATTCTGTAGGTATCATCAAATCCTTCAAATGCTAAAAAGTTCTCTGGACTATTGGCTCCGGCCTTCATCCAATAATCATGAGTATTCTCAAATTTGAAAAATCCTTTATCAGCTATCAGTCTTCCATTTGCTCTGAAGTCCGGTCCTTCTTTGTCAGATGTCATCACAGAGAATTTACCTTCATTATTTGTTATCGAAACAATATCACCTTCAATGATGTCATCGATGAGAGCTATGCTGTCTCCTTTTTGTAATGTCGCAGAATAGGTCCATTCACCGGCTTTATCAGGGGTGAACCGAACTTGCCAAATATTACCAGCCGCGGCACTCGTTTCTCCTGCATTCCCATCTGCGGCATAATATCCTCTTATCATCTGATTGCCACTTTCATTACTGAATTCTACTGATAATCTATAGTTCAAAAAAGGATTGTCATCATCCGTTTCACTAGTTTCTGGTCCGTGGAAAGGAATGGTTATGGTATGCCATTGTGAATAAACTGGAGTCTGATCAATCTCTTTAGAAATAGGTTTAGCATTTCCTTTTGGCAATTGTAATCTTTCTAAAGATGTTAGTTCAGGTTCTCCTCCTCTTTTACCACATCCAGAAGCAATATATACATAGTCCCCAATGATGGCGAAACCTGTACCATGCCTACCTTGATTAAGTGATGGCCATTTACTCCATAGGCCACTTGAAGTATTGAAGGCTTCGACTTCATCATGAGCTGCTTCATGAGCCATACTTTCACCACCTCCAATAATTATATCATTATTCCAAACAAAAGCTGAATTCCCAGCTCGCATTGTTGGGACAGACAGATTATTGCTTACCTGTTCCCATTTTTTGCTTTTAAGATCAAATACATTTCCATGTGAGGAGGTGAGGTTCATATCATTTCCGTTGTGATGTGAAGTACGCCTTCCAGCAAAAGCATAAAGTTTATCATTATTTACAATTGCTTGAAAATGATCTCGATTATGAGGTGCATCTGGAAGTGTAATCCATTCTCCAGTCTCTGGATTATACTCATCCATCCAGTTTTTATAGCCATTTTGATGTCCGTGAGTAATACCACCGACTATATAGATTTTTCCTCCAAATACAGCAACTCCTGCACCACCTCTTCTTCTGTGCACGGGTATGTCATGAGATTCTTGATATTCATCTTTTTCAGGATCATAAACCATCACTTTTTCCAAAGGAGTTTCGTTGGGCCACTTTCCTGTCATTGCTCCAACAATGTAAATTTTATCTCCATACACCACAGGTTGGAAATGATGAATCTCTAAAGGAGTAGGAGAATGCTCTGTCCATTCGTTAACTAACGGATCATATACTGATGTCGGATTCACTCTTCGACCACCCATTAAGTATAACTTGTCTTGATAACTGACTAGCCCAGCTTCATGTCGTGCAGTAGGTTGCCCTATGGTTTTAACTGTTTCCCATTGCCAATTTTCTGGTATTTCATTGGTGCAGTTTTGAAATAGAATGATTGAAGATAAGATGATAAGATAAGTAAGAGACCTCATTGATTTCCCATATTATTGATAGTCTAACAATGTATGAAAATAAGGGCAGTCAAAATTTGCAGTGAATAAAACTATATTGTCATAATGATTTGTAATGCTCTACAATAGGGAAGGGCTCATAATAATGATGAAGTATCTCTTTCCATTTTTGATATTGAGGCGAGGTCCTAAATCCTATGGTATGATCTTCTAAAGATTTCCATTCTACAATCAGTACATATTTATGACTTTGCTCTAAACACTTCAAAATTTTATGATTGATGTAACCATTGATAGAACTGATATATTTAGAAGCTGTACTAAAATCTATTTCAAACTGTCTTTCACTTCCTTCTTTGATATAGAGCATGGCTATTTCTGTTATCATTTACACTAATTGTTTATTTTGGGTTTATATCCATTTTAAAGCAAACTTTTTGAAGTTACAGAATCAAAATCTATATAGTGTATTGAAGAATGAAGTTTATTGGAAACTTTTTTTAGTTGCTTTTGTGCTTCTTTTGACTGGGCTTCAGAAGAGTTACACTGCTGCTAATATTGATAGTTTACAATCAATCTTGTCTAATACAAATGACACTACGATACTGGTAGAAACTCTAATACAAATTTCAGATGAATATGTGCTCTATGATGTCGATAATGCTATCAAGTATGCCAAGGAGAGCTATGAATTGGCTTCTAAATTTGATGATAATGAGTTAGTGATAAGATCTGGTTTTACTACAATCAAAAGCCTTATGCCTAAAGGAGCTTTTGATGAAGCTCTTGATCTAACTAAAGAATTAGTAAGCCTTTCTCGTGAGATAAATAACAAAAGATTTGAATCTGATGCACACGCTTTTGCAGCTGCGATATACAGGAGAAAAGGAAACAGTGAGATGACATTAAAAAGTTATGATCGATGCAGAATCCTTAGTGATGAGATCGGTTATGATTTGGGGTTAGCAAAAGCCCAAACTGGTTATGGTGAATACAAAGAAAGAGAAGGCTTGTATTTAGAATCTTTTGAAAATTATAATCGGGCACTTGAAATAACAAGAAGTGAGAAAAGCAGAAATAGAGATCTGGAGATTTTAGTGCTTAAGAAAATAGCATTTACACATAGATATCTTGGTGATTATGACAAGGCATTAGAGCAATTTATAGAAGTTCTTACCTATTATGAGAGTTTAGGTGATATAGTGAGAGTAGCGGATTTACATAACAATATAGCCTCTGTATATTGGGATATCGAAAGCGATGAAAAAGCTATAGAATACTGGAACTTAGCGATTGATCTTGCCAAAAAAACTAACAATAAAGATGCCTTAGCCAATGCCTACCAGGGTATTAATATCTATTATAGATTCAATGGAAAATTTGACATCGCAGAAGAATATTGTCTTCTAGATTTGAAGTTGAGAAACGAGATGGGAGATATACGAGGATTGAGTTATTCGTTTAAAAATATAGGAAGGAATTATCAAGCTAAAGGAGATTTAGTCTCTGCTAAATCCTACTTATTAAAAGGATTAGAGAATGCACAACAGCTAGGCCAACAACTTAAAATAGCTTGGATGAATCAGCAAGTTGGAAGACTGCTGAATGATATGAACAAACCACTGGAGGCAATAGAGTATATTTTAAAGTCTGCAGAATTATCTAAAAGTATTAATGATATAAAAGGTGAGGGCGCCTCATATGAAGATCTAGCTCAATCCTATGCTCTCAGTGGACAAATGGATAAAGCATTTGAAAGCCAAAAGAAATTCACAGATCTAAAAACGAAACTTCTCAATGACAAAATAAATGAAGAGACTGTCAAAATGCAGACCATTTATGAGACTCAAAAAAGAGATGATGAAATAGCTAGTCTTGAAAAAGAGACTTTATTGCAAAACGAATTATTAACTCAATCAGAATTGGTAAGAAACCTTTCTTTAGGAGGAGTAGTATTGTTAATTGGATTCGCATCTATGCTCTTTTATAATTCCAAGCAAAAGCAAAAATCAAATAACCTATTATCACTTAAAAATGAAGAGATTGCAGAACAGAATATGGTCATCCAAGAATCATTAGAACAAAAGGAAGTATTATTAAAAGAAATACATCATAGGGTAAAGAACAATCTTCAAATCATCTCCAGCTTGCTCAATCTGCAATCCAAAAAAATAAAGGATAACAACGTCTTGGCAAGTATTAACGAAGGAAGAAATAGAGTGGAGGCTATGTCTTTAATACATCAGAACCTTTACCAAAATGAAGAAGTAGCGAGTATCAATATGCAAAATTATTTGTAGCAATTGATGAATTATCTGTCAAGTTCATTTAAAAGTGATGTCAAAGATATCAACTATGAAATTCATGCTCATGACCTTCTTTTTGATATTGACACAGCTATCCCAGTCGGATTGATTGTAAATGAATTGGTTTCTAATGCTTACAAACATGCATTTAATTCAAGGGATAATGGAGTAATAAATATTAGTTTAAGTTCTGATGAGAATGGAAAGTATTTACTCAAAGTAGAGGATGATGGAATTGGTATTGCCAAAGATTTAAATGATAGAAAATCCAACAGCTTAGGTATGAAATTGGTGAAGTCTTTAGGTGTAAAACAACTCAAAGGAGATTTATCTATCGAAAATAGAAATGGAGCGTATATTTCTCTTTCATTCAATGATCTGAAAAAAGCAGTTTGATATGAAAATCCTTATTGTAGAAGATGAAATGATAATATCAGAAGACATCTGTATGATGCTAGAAGATAGAGGATATGAAGTTTGTGGACAGGCAGTGGATTATGACGAAGCTATAGATATTATAAAAAATGATCAACCAGATTTAGCTTTACTTGACATTAATCTCAATGGATCAAAGGATGGGGTAGAAGTAGCTAAAAGTATTAATCAGATCAGAAGAATCCCTTTTATTTTTACAAGTTCAATAGGAGACACATCCACTATTGTAAGGGCAAAATCTACTCACCCTTCGGCCTATATTCTTAAGCCATTCAAAGAAGAACAGCTATTTGCCGCTATTGAAGTGGCAATGGAAAACTTTAGTGTAAATGAGAATACTAATCCAGAAGAGCAGTTAGCTATCTTTAATGATGCCATCTTTGTGAAATCTGATCATAGGTTTATCAAAGTATCAATTGATGAAATTAGATACATTCAAAAAAGTGATAATTACATAGACCTTCATTCTGAAGACAAGACTCATATCATTCGATCTACGATCAGTGGATTTGTGAATAAATTGGCTTCAGATAAAATCATTAGAACTCATAGATCCTATGCGGTGAATCTAGATCATGTTAGTGATGTAGGACCTAATGCTATCACTATAGGAGACACCCAGGTACCATTAGCAAAGAATTATCCCCCGGAAATTATGCCGCGGTTAAGAACATTTTAAAAATTAATTCCTAATTTTTTTATTTAACCAAC
>DKPS01000270.1:13508-13780 GCA_002471345.1 Saprospiraceae bacterium UBA7328 | reverse complement strand
CAAGTTTCACACTCTTCATTATTGATTACATCATCAGGATTAAAGTTATGAGCAGAATCGTCCATACACCCTTGAGTACATGGTACGCAAAGTTCCCCTCCGCAATCTATACTTACTTCATCACCATTTTTGATACCATCGAAGCAAGTTTCACACTCTTCATTATTGATTACAGCATCAGGATTAAAGTTATGAGCAGAATCGTCTATACACCCTTGAGTACATGGTACACAAAGTTGACCTCCACAGTCTACTCTTACTTCATCACCATT
>DKPS01000270.1:0-13338 GCA_002471345.1 Saprospiraceae bacterium UBA7328 | reverse complement strand
CTTACTTCATCACCATTTTTGATACCATCAAAGCAAGTTTCGCAGCTATTGGAGCTGATTTGAGCTTCTGGATTGTAGTCATGAGCGCTTTGATCCATACATCCTTGGATGCAAGGTTCAGAAAATTGACCCCCGCAATCTGCTGCTTCTTCATTTATATCCTGAATTCCGTTGTTGCAAGGATCTTCATTATTAATACAAAAAGAATAAGAAACTCGAAACTGGAATTCACCACCAGATGCAATAGTTCGACCTCTATTGTCATAAAGAACAAATGCACCATCTCCTTCATAACAACATATACCATCTCCAACACTATCATAAAAATTCAAAGTGTATCCATTGGATTCATTTAATTCTAAGTCTGTTATTCCGATAGTACTGCTATAAACAGGATCTCTATGTGAATAGTTAGATCCAGAGTAAATTATTGATTGATCAGAAGATCTGATGTCCCAACTTGTTTCTATGGGATAATCATCAAACTGTATATTTAAAAAGAGTGGACTTTCAAATGTTAAGTCTTCACTACATGGGCAAGAATCACAATTGGGTCCTCCACAATCAATTTCTGTTTCTCCATTGTCCAGGATACCATTATTACAGCAATCAGTGGGGCAAACTCCTCCACAGTCTATTCCTACTTCTCCTATATCTTTTACCCCATTTGTACAGGAATTTCCTTCACAATTTGATAGTCCTCTTTGGTTTAGATTATTCTGGATGGAATTTATTGACTGAGGACTCCAATTGCTTGTATTACCTTTTAAACAAGGCCACATTATTGATAATCCATTATCTGAACAATTTCCAAAGTCATGATAAGCCCCTAAATTATGAGCCATTTCATGAGCGGCTAAAATTCTTAATTGCCATGCGCTTCCATATTGGTCTGTACCTAAATAATCTTCAACTATACTAAAGTTACCTGGTGTAAATGCTAAACCAATTACATTGGCTTCCCCATTAATTGTCATGGATTTAGCAGTCCACAGTTGGGCTAAAGAGAATGATTCGTTAACATTTATTTCTGTGCCGAAACCTTCGCCATTTGCCCAAAAAGAAAATTCAGATAACATAATTGCAGCATCTTCTCCGGTCGTGTTATAAGGATTCTGTTCAGGTGTTTCAGAAAAGTATTCTGCTACTACTTCTAAGTCTACAAGAAAGGGATCTTCTCCAGTTCCATCAAAGTCTGCTTGAACATTGTTCATCACACCGATATTGTGGTTATGCACTCTTTGAATACTCCCATACCTTTCAAACATGGTATGATCTGAAGCAATGGCGATATTCATGACTCTGCAAACAGGTTCGGCATTTTTGCTTGTAAGCTTGTCTGAAATATTTTTCTTTAGGTTTTTTTCATGACCTTTTATAATTGGAAGGCTATTCGCACAAGTCAGTGAGGCGTTCTCGTTTTGATGGTGAAGAATGGTAGAATCATTTGCGTTGTAAACTGCAAATATGTCTTTTGCTATATCTTTTAGAAAATAATAACCTGGTTCTATAAAATATTTTTCTCCATTTTCTTCCAGGTAACCATAAATAAAATCATCATTTATCGTGAGTCTTACTTTGCCGCCCTTCTTTGTTGTGCCTTCAAATGTGGTGGGGGTTGATATTCCTTGTTGATGAAGTTGTTTACTGTATTCTGGAGCAACTATGTTGATTTCAAATAACTTGACATTCCAATTCTTATCACCCAGTTTAAGTTTGAACTTTATATAATCTTCTTGATTTAAATTTTGAAAGTCTTTTTTCTTGAGTGATATTTTATATAACTCATATGGCGTTGAATCAGATTTTGCGAAATCTGATTCTTTATCTGCCTCAATTTCTACATCATTCGATTGAGACCAACTTGTAGAGTTGAAGGAAAGTAAGAAAGCTACTATAACTATTAGTTTGAAAAGTATAAGTCGTTTTGTCATTAGGCCGCTTAGCAACAGAAATTATAGAGATGTTTCTGTAGGAATTCTTTTACATATTTTGTTTTGTATCCATTATTAATTAAGAATATATCTCTGTTTGTAGGATACTTAGTAGTATAAATGACAAGAAATAGAGATTTGACCCTAAACAGGGCGAGTCGGATTTTATTCAAAAAATGACAAACAGCTTACATAATAGCAGAAATGAGACTACTATAGGCTCTTTAACCTGAACTAGATGTTTTTGACGAAGAGGAAAATTAACAGGTGAGAAATGAATTTAGTCATCATTGTAACAACATAAAGATTTGTGCAGATTAGTATGTGATCAAACATTAGGATAATAGACTAATTGGATTTTAGGTAAGTAGATAAAGCTCAAAATTAGAAACACCTAATCTCAATTTCATCAAGAGTAGGGTTTCATTATTATAATTTTATTAACGCCATGCAGCAATGATACCTCCCATAATGGCAAGACAAATAATCCAATAACCTGCATTGATTAAGGTATATACCATCCTCTTCGTTCAAACAAAGCATTATTCAAGATAATAGGGAAGATAAGCATAAGGCCAATGATCAACCCATGAGTCGCTCCATGACTAAAAGTGTGATTTGACAGAGCGAGATTCTCTTGAAAATAATCCACCCATAGAGCCAATTCAGAACCAGATTCTGGCTTCATAGTGCCATCTGTAGCATAATGAGTTGCTCCTAAGACTTGAGCATCATGTACGGCTTGAAAGTTCATAGTCAATGCTAATTGAAGTGAGAATAAAAAAGCTATTCCAAAAATAAGAGGCACAATGCCACTTTTCATTTTTTCTTCTGTCATACCTGCCCCTGCAGCCCATGCCTTTCCGAATGCTTTCTCATGGTACCAAATGAAGGCCATAATCATTGGAATAAACACCGATGCCAATAATGCGAAGAAGTTGATTTATTTTTTGAATAGAAAAAACGAAATTTTGCTCTAGGGAAGATAAGTTTTCTGGGTTAGTGTGTAGAATTCGAGACCTTAACAAGTATAATTGTGTCGAATGTTGAAGCAAGGAATACATTTATGAGAATGGGCGTCCAGTATAAAACCATTAAAAAATGAGAAGAATAAAACAGACATGGAGATGGTATGGTCCAGATGACCCTGTAAGCCTTAGTGATATAATACAAGCTGGGGCAACTGGGATAGTGACTGCCTTGCATCATGTCCCGCATGGAGAAATATGGCCGATGGATGAGATTAAAAGGCGCAAAGAACTTATTGAAAGTGCAGGTCTTGAATGGTCGGTGGTAGAAAGTATTCCTGTACATGAGGACATAAAAAGGCAAACAGGAAAATTCGAGCATTACATACAAAACTATAAAAAGAGTATTTCAAACTTAGGAAGGTGTGGAATACAAACCGTGACATACAATTTCATGCCTGTAGTGGACTGGACTCGGACAGATTTGGATTATAAAATGTCAGATGGATCTACTGCATTGAGGTTTGAAAAAGCAGCCTTTATGGCTTTTGATATGCATATATTAAATAGGCCAGGAGCTTCTGATCAATACAATAAGGAGGAAATAGAGATTGCAGAGAATCGCTTCCAAGGGATGACAGATAATGAGAAAATAAGCATAACTAATAATGTTATATCAGCATTACCAGGATCGATGGCACAAGAGGTAGAGACGCTTCCTGCTTTTCAATCTGTTCTTGACACTTATAGAGGAATCGATAAGGAAAAACTTAGATCCAATCTTATCCATTTTATAAAGGAAATTACAGCAGTGGCTGTTGCTGAAGGTGTACAGTTAGCAATACACCCTGATGATCCTCCATTTAGTTTGTTTGGTTTGCCAAGAGTAGTCAGCACAGCACATGATATCAGAGCAATATTAAATTCGACCAATAGTAAAAATAATGGCCTATGTTTTTGTACAGGCTCGTTTGGGGTTAGAGAAAGTAACCAGTTAGAAGATATGATTAAAGAATTTGGACAAAGAATACATTTTGTTCATTTGAGATCTACAAAAAGAGATCAAAATGGGAATTTCCATGAAACTGATCATTTGGATGGTGATGTGGATATGTATGCTGTAATGAAGGAGCTTTTAAGTATACAGCAGAGACGAGATATATCTATTTCAATGCGACCTGATCATGGTCATAGAATGCTTGATGATCTAAATAAAAAGACTAATCCTGGATATTCAGCCATAGGGAGATTAAGAGGTTTGGCGGAGTTAAGAGGTCTTGAAATGGGAATAATGAGAATGAGGGAAGAAATGCGGAAGGGTAAAGATTTAATTGACTTATTATAATAGCGTTTTCTTCCAAGGATAAGACATATTTTATAATACAAGCATTAGTAATTGTAATCTTTTTTAGACCTTGGAAGCTTTTGTAATTAGGAAATCAATTCAAAACAGAATAGTTGTAACATAGGCATGAAGGAGTCGAGCATAAATAAATACAAACCATTTCAACCAATTGTCCTGAGCGATCGTCAATGGCCTAATAGCAAATTAGAGCGTTCCCCGATTTGGTGCAGCGTGGACTTAAGAGATGGAAATCAAGCTCTTCCTGTACCAATGAACATAGAACAAAAAGTGAAACTGTTCGAACAGTTGGTTTCTATAGGATTCAAGCAAATTGAAGTAGGATTTCCTTCAGCTTCGGATACAGAGTTTAATTTTTTGAGAAAACTTGTAGATGATAACTTAATTCCAGAAGATGTAACTATTCAGGTACTTGTTCAAGCTCGAGAGCCCCTAATCCGTAGGACATTTGAATCTTTGAATGGTGTTAAGAATGCAATTGTGCATTTGTATAACTCCACATCCATACTACAGCGTAGGATTACCTTCAGTAATGCAAGTAAAGATGAAATTAAGTCAATCGCTGTAGAAGGCACTAAATTGATCAAATCTCTTTTGTCAGAGGTTCCTCATACTAACATTAAGCTAGAGTATTCACCAGAAAGTTTTACTGATACGGAAGAGGATTTTGCACTTGAGGTATGCGAAGCTGTAATGGATGTTTGGCAACCTTCAGTTGAAAACAAAATGATTCTAAATCTTCCATCTACTGTGGAATGGAATATGCCCCATACTTACGCTGATCAAATAGAATGGTTCTGTCGAACAATCAAGAATAGAGAGACGGTAATTGTAAGTCTTCACACGCATAATGATAGAGGTACAGGTGTAGCCTCTACAGAATTAGGACTTTTAGCTGGAGCTGATCGTGTCGAAGGAACCCTATTCGGAAATGGTGAGCGAACTGGTAATTTGGATATCACTACAGTGGCACTGAACTTAAATAGTCATGGGGTACAGACAGGATTAGATTTTTCAAATATTGATGTTATTCGTAAAACCTATGAGGATACAACTGGAATGGGAATTCATTCCAGACATCCATATGCAGGAGAGTTAGTATTTACAGCTTTTAGTGGAAGTCATCAGGATGCTATTAAGAAAGGTATGGATCTCAGGAATGGTGATGAAGTAGAATGGGCAGTACCTTATCTTACTGTTGATCCAATTGATATAGGCAGAAGTTATGAAGCCATAATCAGAATTAATAGTCAAAGTGGTAAAGGAGGTGTTGCTTATATTCTGAAAAGAGAATTTGATTTCGACTTGCCCAAGAAAATGCATCCCGAGGTAGGATTACATATTAATAGTCTTGCAGATTCATACGGACGGGAGTTGTCATTTAAAGAAATAGAAGCTGAATTCCATAAGGAATTCGTCAATCGGAAAGACATTATTGAGCTTTTACAATATCGCATTATTGAATTAACCGATGATGAAGTTCATGCAAACGTAGTCCTCTCTCATCATGGAAAAGAGATGGAACTCAAAGGGAAGGGAAATGGGCCTATAAATTCGGTAGTTTATGTCATGAAACAACAAGGGTGGAAGGATTTTAACTTAGAAGAATATCGTTCACATTCTATAGGGCAAACTTCAGCATCTACCTCTGTTTCATACATCCAAATATCTCTTAAATCTGATCCCGATATAAAATTTTGGGGCTGTGGTGTGCATACAAGCATCCGTAGATCAGGAGTGAATGCCTTAGTCTCTGCATATAATAGAGCTCAGGTCATTATGAAAAAAGAGAAGATACTAGAATGATAATTACCTTTTGATTATTTGTTCACGCTCAATAGTTCTTTCATTTTGTTCTTGATTTAAATGACTTATTGCCTATTGACAATAGCCATTAAAGAATCGATTGATTAATTGCAACTCTTTCTTTGGTAGAATCTATTTGAAATTTAGTCCCTTTTTAGTTACAACTTAGAAGTATAGATAGAGTAAAGAATAGGATTAAATTCTTCTTCATATTAGATTGTTTTTACTCTTGCCATATGCCAGTACTGAGGCGGATATGAGATATGACATTTATTGATTACTAAACTTAACTCCTATCAACATCTTTTGACGAATCTTTGTGAAAAACTTTATCATTGGTTATTGGTTTGGCATAGTGAAATCATATAATTTTTGCTGTGCAGAGTAGAAGGACTTAGTGGAAATTGTCATCATATAATTTGTTCTCACTAATGAGATTATTTACTCATAAATCCAATTTGTTTCCATTCAAAATTGATAGCGTCGTTTGATTGAGGTTCACCAGGAGTGCTTCTGCCTTCAGATATATATTGACTAAGTAGAAACTTTAGTTCTACTACTTTTTCTGGTTCAGAGGACTCCAGGTTCTTTAATTCTTTGGGGTCATTTACTAAATCATATAATTGTGTATTCGGCAATTTATTTATTGCTGTGGTATCGTCTGGTCTCGGATAACTCCATCCTCCAGATCCAGGACACATAATCAGTTTCCAATTATCTTTTCTAATTGCAAAACTTCCATTAATGGAATGATGTACAGTTGCTTCTCTAAGTGGTGAAGAAAAAGCCTTTTCTTTTAAGATTGGCATCAAACTATAGCTGTCTTCACCTTCATTCTCCTTCAAATCATAGTTAGCTAATTCCGCAAATGTTGCCATCAAGTCTGTAAGACAAATAGTTTCATTGGAAACGCTTTTCTTTTTTATCTCATTTGGCCATTTGACCATAAATGGAACCCTATGTCCTCCTTCGTAAATATCAGCTTTATGTCCTCTAAATATGGAGTTTGGATAATGCCCTTTTTTTACCAATTCTTCAATTTTGGCGGCAGGTGAACAGCCATTGTCACTTGTGAATATAACTATGGTGTTATCACCTATACCTGCCTCTTCAATTGCAGCCAATAGCTTTCCCATATAATCATCTATCATGAGCATAAAATCTCCATAAGGATTTAATCCACTTTTACCAGCCCATTCCTTAGTAGGCAAAATGGGTGTATGTGGTGAGGGAAGAGCCAGATACAGTAAAAAAGGATTTGGTTCTGTTGACTGTTTGTTGATATACTGTATTCCCCGTCTAAAAAAATTTGGTGTGACATCTTCGTGAATAAAGTCTTTGGAAGTTGGCCCTTTTCTCCACCAGGAGTATTTCCCAATATTAACTGTTGACGTATCGGGTATTTCAGTTGCTTTACCATTTTCTACATAAACATATGGAGCCATGTCCAATGAACCGGAGTGCCCGTAGCTATAGCTAAACCCCAAATCATTAGGAGTGTTCTTTACAGGCTGACTATAATCAATGTTTACGAAATCATTTTCATTCCATCCTTCTCCGGATTCATCTTTTTCATTCTTCAAAGCCCAGTCCCAACCTAAGTGCCATTTTCCAATAAAAGCAGTATGATAACCTTTGCCTTGTAAAACAGAAGCAAAAGTGCTTCGAGAATTTGGAATTAACGCTTTTGATTTTCCTGTTAAGACACTACTTTTTAATTTACTTCTCCAGCTATATCTTCCAGTAAGAAGCCCATATCTTGTAGGTGTGCAAACTGAAGATGGGGTGTGGGCGTCAGTAAATCTAATCCCCCCTAATGCTATCTTGTCGATATTGGGTGTTTTAATTCTATTATTATTATCGTATATCGATATATCTCCAAAGCCTAAATCATCTGCAAGGACGACTATTATATTTGGCAATGGTTTTTTATTGTCCTCTGTCTTACAACTTATTCCTATCATAAGAAAGATTGAAATCAAAACTTGGATGAAGATATTTTTTTCCCTTTTCATTTTTTTCAAGATAACATCTGGCTTAAGGAATCGCTTTTTTTACTAAAGTAAGAATTCAAAACAGGAAGGTGTATTTAAAGGGTATTATGGGTGAGTTTGACACAGATTTATGAGGTGTTTCTTGAGTTTTATCCCATTTGTTATTGGCTTTTTAAAGGGTCTTTAATACTTGTCAAAATGAAACATTGGGATTTGACCTTCATGTAATACCCACTAAACAAGAATTCTTCTCCAAATGCGACAAATACCGAAATAATTAAAAACAGACTTAAAAAGCTGGCTAAATCTCCCTTTTTATCTTTTAATTAAATTAGCATAAAAGATGCCTTCTTGATTCATAAAAGTGCCATCCTTTCTATTCAAGTCTAATCTTCCGCCCTTAAAATCCGTTACTGGTAATCCCAATTCTTGGTATATACACGCCGTAGCAGCGAAGTCCCATATGCTTCCACCACCGTTTTCTTTTTTCGGAAGCTTTAGCATACATGCTGGGCCATTTTCTAGTACAAGGATGCCATTCAATACTGAGCCTGCTCCAGCTAATTCTGATACCCCATTCAAACTTAATTTCTTTACATGTTCATGAAGCAGGTTTTCTATTGTTGTTGCACATGGTGTATCTTTTAGATTCCGATCTGTCACATAGGTTAAATGGTCATTTTTATGCTTAATTATCCATGGGCTACCATTCTTAAAGGCCCCATTTTCTTTTATTGCATGGTACAAAATATCCGTACTGGGGTCAAATACAACTCCAATATACGGTGTCCCGTCTTTGGCGATTAAAGCAATTGATACAGCAAAACCGGCTTGCCCTTTTATAAATGCAAGTGTTCCGTCCATCGGGTCAACGCACCAAAAAAAGTCTTTTTCGAATCGACAACCATCATCTTCGGTCTCTTCTGATAAAAGTGCTAAATCAAATTCTTCACAAGTAGGAAGTAGATGAGAAAGAATTATTTTTTCGCATTCTAAATCTACTGCTGTCACGACCTGTGAAGCATAGCTTACCCCTCCTTTCTTTCTCTTTACTTTTACCTCATCATTCATATAATGCTGAATGATTTTTCCAGCTGAATGGGCTGCCTTGATGGCTATTTCGTTAAGATGTAATAGATCCATTTCTATAGGTTATTGATCACTTCTGCTGTTATGCGTTCACTATAACTATTGATCTTCCAGTGACTGGGGCTCCACCCTTTTAGGAAGCGATGAAAATCAGCCCAGGCTACCCGATATAGAGAACGCCATTCAGTTTCTAGGGCTTCATTTCTTTCCTTCATTTCATTTTGTAAACATTCAAAATAGGTATCTAGGACTTTTGCTTCAAGACGTTCACACTCACTTTCGTTCATACAGCTTCCTATAAAGTAAGCTACATCTTTTATTCCACAACCCCCACCTACATACTGAAAGTCTAATCCACCAACCTGTCCACTTTCTTTAAAACAGAAGTTCGCCAATTTAGCATCACCATGGACAAACGTTTTGTATTCACATCTATTTAGCTTTTCATCAATTATAGGAGCAGCCTCTCTCAATTTTTGATCTTCCAATATGGCTAATTCCTGTGGTCTAGTCTCCAAATTCCAATAGGTACCCACTTCCCAAAGTCCTACTGGAGTTTCCCCCAAGTAACTTGCATGAAATTGAGCCAACCATGCCAAACACTCAGCTATTTCATCCCATGTCACAAAACTCTTACGTAAGTGATAACCTGCTTCATTCAAATCCTCCATTACCATCAGCACTTCATCATCTTTCGTCTCAATGGCTAGACATTGAGGAAGACGAGCAATACTGTTTTTACTGTAGAGTTCGTACCATGTAGTTTCTACCTTGTATGACTTAACCTTTCGTTGATGACCAATATCAGTGTTCCATCCGCGTGGGTGATTCTTATTTATGGGCATCTGTACGTGTTTTATCACTACACTATCTACAGAAGCATTCTCCAATGTGACTCGTATTATTTTCCCATACCCACTCCACAATTCCTGGATCATCTCTTTTTCAAATAAAGAAGTAGCTCCTGTTCTTTGCAAAATGATCGATCTGAAAAATTCATTCATATGGCCCTGAATATAACAAAAGGTAAATTCGGAGTTGAGATTGTCATTTTTTCTAGTTAGCAAATAGCATGATTTTAGCGATGAGCATCTTGGACAAATAATATTGACGCTAACGTCCAGATATTAGACCTGCTCAGAACATATTAAATATTTACTATAGCATAGGACTTGCAAAGCTCTTTCAAGTAACTATTTAGAGGTATGTGATATATCGTTTGTAAAGACCATTGAGCCTTAACTTTTGAATAGATTCATCACCAGATGGTTTTCCCTAAAGTGTAGAACTTGGAGGATTTGATTTTTCCTTTGGAGATTTGGTTTAGTTTGAATCGGTTGAGTAGATGTAGCATATGAGACAAAAAGATGGATAAAACTGCGTTAAATAACATTCATGCTTTGCATCACAATGGGCCCCAAGCATGTGGCGATGAGAGCTTTTGCTCTCACTAAACATCTAACCCATATTATGCTTCGTCGTTTCTCATTAGGCACTCTTTTTCTTTGCGGCAATAAAATAACTTGATGCTCCTTTATAAAATTTTTCTGTATCAATAGCCTGAAAATTTCCATTTGCTAATAAAACATCTAATTCAGAGCTTTTAAGTCTTCTTATAGGAATAGGGATTATTCCTATTTTACATAATATCTGAACAAGCAGAATCTGGATAGTTATAAAAAATGACATCTTTCCACCTAAGCAAGGTGTTACAGAAATAAATAACCCCTTAGGTTTTAATAATTCAAATATCCTTCGCAGGACGTTCTGTGGGTTAGATACTGTATGCAACATATTGAAGGCCAAAATCACATCAAATGATTCTTTCTTTAATCTTTTATCAGAAATATCAGTTTGTATGAAATTTACATTTTCAATTTTACTAACCGCCGCTTTTTTCTCTGCAATTTCAATCATTTTGTATGATATATCTATAGCATGAATCTCTTTCACTTGATTAGCAAATTCACAAGACGATGTGCCTGTCCCACACCCATAATCCAAAACAATATCACTGCTCTTGAGATACATTTTTGTTTTTTCCCTTGACTTATTATGAATGTATTCAAAGCGCTCCTCTGTTTTATCATAATTTTTTGAAGCCTTATCCCAGAACTCTCTCGATTTATACACTCGTTGCATTTATTTTTAAAAAATAGAGTTTCTCTTGTTCCAATTCCTCTTTTTAACGAAGCAGATCGGGAAATGGATTCGCCGCCCTAACCAAAGAAAAGAATGAGCAATACTCATAATATCACCCTTGCTTCATTGTTCGCTGATGATAGCTGTCTATGCCAAAAGCACCAAGCCTATTAGAATTATGTATTTGGCTATTCTCATTTATTTTAATTTTTCTTTATTGACCATTTTGATGAAGGCTAACGTATAAATGAAATGTTGCGTTTCTCGACCAGAGGAAGAGATAGACCATCATCGTCATTTGTCAGGTGTTCTTGTTTTTTCGACTGTTTAAATATTTATTCCTTATTACGTTTAAATGGTGCTTAGTATGTCCAATGGAAATATATCCTAAAGCTCTTGCTGAGATTTCGTAATCTACTCCATTTCCTAAAAATGAGGCTTGTTCATCTGTGCAGTTTTCAAATAGAATTCTAAATCCCTTTCTCACTATTTTAAATTCCTCAAGCATGCTTTCAATATCTCTAGTTGAAACATCTACATTTTTAGCATAAAGGTCTTCGTTCATTCCATATAATGGTGTTTTATTATCATTTCGCAAACAAACTATTGCCCTATAGGAAAAACCCCTTTCAGTATCTATTATATGCATGAGGACTTCTTTTATCGTCCATTTGTTTTCAGCATATTTATAATTCAGTTGATCTATACTGATGGACTTAAATAAATGAATTGTTTCATTTGTGACATTGTCAAATTGCTCATAAAAGTTCTCATTTTTGACAAGGTCAATATATGGTTGATAACCAGGATAATATTCATCTTTTATTGGAAATTTCATGTATTGTAACTTTTTATTTAGTCTTACTGTGATTTTACATGACAGCTGAAGCTATGAATAAATAAGAGCGCATTGCGCTTTATTTATGATTTGATTGTTATGAGTCGAGCTCAAATAAGATTTGGGCATACTGTACCTTCAGAAATTCCACAGGCATCCTCCATACTATTTAAAATCTTGTGATTTTAGGAGCTTGCCAGCCTCATCATAGACTTTCCATGTGCCCTTTTTCTTGCCGTGTTCGAAGCGCCCTTCGTCCCAAAGTTGACCATTGGTATGGTATCGCTTCCATAGACCATGCTTTTGCTCTTCTTCGTCGAAGCCACCTATTCCCCTTGGATAGCCAGTCTTGTAAAACCATTCCCATTGACCAGAAATCTTTCCATCTTTGTAGCAGCCGGAGGACTGCATCTGGCCATTATTGAGAAAGTACTTCCATTCTCCTGATTTCTTACCATTCTTGAATTCACCTTGGCAAGAGATGAGGCCGTTCTTGAAGAACAGCTGAAATGGGCCATTTTTCGGATTACCGTTTTCATCTATTCCAGATATATTTTTCATATTTCGGCTTGACCTAATTATTTACACCATAACGGTCTTGTGCATGAATCCTAGCGGATTTTATACACTAATTATTCAGTTTTACAGTGATCTCTAATTTATTCATTTTCTATTGTTTGAGCGATTATACTCCTACTTTTTTAATAGCCTCTTTTTCCTACACATGATATTTTAGCTGGGCATTTATCACATTGTTTCTTTTTGGATAAGGATCTGTTATTATAATATCCACCTAATTTTTCAGATTGTCAATATTCAAATTTTTGTCCTTCTGAACATGTGTAAGTATAAGGTATTGGATCATAATCAAACCCCTCTTGGAAAACTTCTATAGGAATACGTTTTCTTGATTTGCAGAATGTAGAATGATCAGGAGTTGGTTCATCGATATCATGATCAATAAAGAATCTCAAGTCCATCCTCATATTATTGTACCTTTCTAAGGCACGATCTGAACATACATTTTCAAGATATCCTATCAACATGCATTTGAAAAACACAATTGGATCAATGCTAGGCTTACCTGTTTTACTATAGAGAAACTGCGTTCTCTTTTAGACAAAGCTTAAATTTAATCCTCTCTTGAGAATCTTGTGAAAATTATCTTCAGGGTTATTACCAGACAAGCAGAAATTGGTGAATA
>DKPS01000189.1 GCA_002471345.1 Saprospiraceae bacterium UBA7328 | reverse complement strand
CTTATTTTTACGCAAGGCTACACTCTTCTTAATTTTCTTTTTTTAAGGCAGCTAAAAGTTCAACTTTTCGGCTTCTTTAGTTGATAAATATGAGTCGAATATGTTATTCAGACTGTAAAAATCTTAATTGGATTCCCCTTCAGGTTCAATTAGGGCTCAGATGTTTTTCGCATCCATATTAATTACTCTTTGTATTATTCAGTAACGACTTCCTTCCCTTTTATAAACATGCCTAACACTCCACTAATAATCATCACAGCCAAAGCTCCAATAATATTCAACCACAAATAAGACAACATCTCTTCTTCTGGACGATATATCATAAAGTAGAAAATAGCTAAGATTCCTAGCTGTGTGATGATGGCTGCTACAAATACGGCATTAGCTTTAATCCATTTCATATAGAAGGCGACAAGGAATATTCCTAGGATAGTGCCATAGAAGATAGACCCTACGATATTCACAAACTGTATCAAATTGTCAAATAGAGTACCGAATGTAGCAAAGAGCACGGCTACCATTCCCCAGAATGCAGTCCATCCTTTAGAGGCATTGAGGTAGTGGCGGTCATTGCCATTTTTCTTCCATAGTCGTTTGTAGATATCCACAGTCGTAGTGGATGCGAGAGCATTTAGCTCTGACGCTGTAGATGACATAGCAGCAAAAAACACCACAGCAAGAAGTAATCCAACTAATCCCTTAGGCAGATAGTTCAGAATGAAATTAATGAAGACGTAATCCTTATCATTCACTTCGGCACGAGAATCTACTTGTTTGATGACTTCTTTGGCTTCTACCCTTAGCTGTTTTTCATCATCTAATAGGCCAGCAATCTGAGATTTCACACTATTAGCTTCTGCCACGTTGTCTTCTCTTAGAAGGGAGATGTAAGTCTGATTTAGAGTGTTTCGTTCTGAGAAGTTGAGGTCATATTGATCTTGAATGACCTTGAGATCATCTGCATACTCAGATTGCTCTACCTTATCCAGTATTTTTTCATTGAAGAAAATCGGTGCTTTGTTAAACTGATAAAAAATGAATACCATTATACCTAGCATCAATATAAAAAATTGCAAAGGCACCTTGAACATGGCATTGAATAGTAATCCCAGTCGACTTTCTTTTATGGATTTACCAGAAATATATCGTTGTACTTGACTCTGATCAGTTCCGAAATAGGAGAGAAAGAGAAATACCGCAGCCAGAGATGACCACACGTTATATCGATCTTTCCAATCAAAATTAAAATCTAGGATATCTAATTTGTCAGTTGTATTAGCAACAGCCAGACCTTCTGTAAACGAATATTCATCCGGCATATATGCGACGAGCAATCCGAAAATGATAAACATACTAGTGAGGATGACAATCATCTGTAGTTTATGAGTGACATGCACAGCTTTTGTGCCACCTGAGACAGTATAAAGTATAGCAATGATTCCTATGAAAAGAGTGGTGAGATTTAGATTCCATCCCATTACAGATGAGATTATAATGGCTGGAGCATAGATAGTGATACCAGCAGCCAGACCTCTTTGTAGTAAAAATAAGAAGGAAGTCAATGATCTCATCTTTACGTCAAATCTAGACTCTAAATATTCATAAGCTGTATAGACTTTGAGCTTATAAAATATGGGAATAAATGTGACACAGATTATAATCAGTGCAATAGGTAACATGAGGTAAAACTGCAAGAATTGCATGCCATCATGGTAGGCCTGACCAGGAGTGGACAGAAAGGTGATTGCACTAGCCTGAGTCGCCATCACAGAAAGTCCTATGGTATACCATTTGGCCTCATTACCACCCAGTAAGTAGCTTTGCATGTCCTGACTTCCCCTTGTCTTCCATATGCCGTAGCCAATTATAGAAAACATAGTAACGGTCATTATAATCCAGTCTATTAGAGCCATAGGTTTTGTTTGTTGTTTTGAATGAGATTAGAGATTTTTCGAAAGTCATTTAGACCAATACAGTCTACTCTTGGTCCTGATCTCCTTATTTGAGAAGTAATCTCCCTCGATGGAAACAAGAATTCAGTGAGTAAATAAATGAGATTTAATCTAAACCAGATCCTGCTCTTCTTGAGAAGAAAAATTGGGGTGACATTTAAACAGGTAATGTCGCATTGTCGAAAAGACATGCTTGAAAACGTATATTCAGTCAACCTCTTCAATTAATCGAAGAATAGAAGAAATAAATCAGAAGAACAAATAGGACATTTACCACAATGGTAATGGTGTACCATTTATTCCAATTGACTTCATTATGGTCTAAGTTGATGTTGCTCATCTTTATTTTTTGGTAGTGATATCAAATTGGCTAATAATCTGTATGCTCCTGGCACTCCAGCCGGCATCTCTCTGAAAAATGAAATACCCGTATAAACATAGTTTCCCTTACCATATTTTCCGATAAGAATAGATGATTTTGTCTGTTCTTGACCTATATCATTCATTCCTAAAACGGTCTCATATTCATCTCCCCATTCTTTAGGAAAGTATAATCCACGTTCTTGTACCCATCCTTCGAAATCCTTCAAAGTCAGTTTGTTAGGTGTATTTAAAGCAGGATGATCCGGATTGATAAATTCGACTTCAGAATGCTCATCTGTTACTCTATCTCTCCCTAATTCTAATGGAAGAGGTGAGACTAATTCTCCTCTCAGACCTCTATTTGTTTGGTATTGAATGATCACGGTGCCTCCATTCTTTGCATAGTCGAATAAAATGTCATTTTTGACTTTCATAGAGCGGTGTACATTAAAGGCTCTCACACCAACAAGGCACGCATCATAACCATCTAAAGTACCTGCAGCTATATCGTCTGGATGATACTCATCTACTTCAAATCCAATTTGTCTTAAGCCTTTAGCCACTTCATCACCTGCTCCTTCTATATAAGCAATCTTATTGCCCTCTTTTTTAATATCAAGTTTCACCACACTACTTTCACTATTTCTGATTACCGTCTGGTATGGAATGTGATCATAGTCTATTTCAATAAGTTCTTTTTGGAAAGTTGTCTTTTCATCTACTTTTAAAAGTGGGCTTATTAGATTGGAAGCTTTACCCATTGGAGGGTACACTTCGAAAATGTAAAAAGCTTCTTGGTTCTTCTTATTCAGTGATACATCTTGATAGGCAGGTTTTACTTTCCATTTTTCATCATGACAAATTTCTAATTTCCCTGCTAATTTATTACTGAATGATTTGACTTTTACCGTTACTTTCTGAGGCTTGCTATCAGAAAATATCATCACTTTTTGATCTAGATTAACTGAAGCTTCTGGAAGCACACTGAATGGTCTGTATACTTCTCCCTTTACAGGGTCATTGAACTTATATATTAACTCTTTTTGTATGGTAAGAGGAGTGCCATTGATATCAAGACTTACGTCAAAAACGACAGGTCTTGGATTTTCTGGTCTTCCCCTCAGAGCGATATCCTTGACCGCATACATTCCTAATGTGCCTTTTTCATTCAGCCAATAGGGCGAAGTAAAAGGAAGAGACACATTTGTATTTTGTGTCATGTCGATTCTATTATTCTGATTCTCAGCTAAAGCAAGATTCAACATCGTGTCTAATCCTACTGACTTTGATCTTACGCTTTTAATAGTAATATTCATTGAAGAACGATTCACAGCTTCCAATCTGAATGCTAAATCTTCTCCTGGATTTATGTACTCCTCATCTGATTTGAATTCTATGAATGACGCAGTAGCGGCTATTATAATTTGATCTATCTCACTCAGTTTGATACTTTTCCAATGTTCATCTTGGATCTTTTCAATTTCTTTTCTCACATTTAATAAGCCAGGTACAGACTTGAATGGTTTATTAAAATTGTAAGCATCCAAGACAGTATTAATCAATCCTGTAATATGCTTTCCTTTTTTTACTCTACTCCATGTAGTGTTTACACCATCAAAAATGTTTTGGTTGTCCTTAGGGATATCTCCTTTAACAACTTCTAAATATTCCATCTCAGCACCTCTAGTACCTGTGGATCCAAACCCTTGACTTTTATGTTGGCTTCTGCTTTCGGCAGCGATTTCGTTATTCGACTTTCCAGCATGAGGTAGATATCCTCCTACATCAACGGCAACTAATTTAGATTTATCAGCTTTTTCAAAATTGTCACGACTTCCGTAAAACCACCATGAGGTATTAAAATATATTCGCTTTGGCGTCCATGTATCCAGAGTTTTCAGCTGCTCTGGATAAACATCTTTGTTACCTGTAAGACCAAAAGATTCTACAGATAGCATGGCTGAACCAGTATGATGGCCATGTGTACGACCAGGAGTCCGATGATCAAATCGATTTACTATCACATCAGGTTTGAATTTTCTGATTACTCTTACTACATCTGAAGTAACTTCCTTTTTATTCCAGATGGCAAAAGTTTCATCTGGATGTTTAGAATATCCAAAATCATTTGCTCTAGTAAAGAACTGTTGGCCTCCATCTCTCTTTCGAGCTTGAAGTAATTCATGAGTACGCATTACTCCTAATAATTCTCTTATCTCCGGGCCTATTCTATTTTGGCCCCCATCACCTCTAGTGAGTGACAAATATGCCGTGCGAGCTAGGACTTCATTACTCAGATGAGAAATTAATCGTGTGTTTTCATCATCAGGGTGAGCGGCTATATATAATGCAGTACCGAGAAAATTAAGTTTTTCAATAGCTCGATAGATTTCCCCACTTGTGGGTTTTTCTGGAGCTTGAGCACTTACATTAATAAATAGAAATAGAAGTAGATATGTGAAGTTCTTTTTCATCTTGATGTAAATATGATATGTTTTCAATATGCTGATGTGATATATTAATCAAATATGGATTGGGCGTGATTCTGATACTTGATCTTGATATTTCTCAAGCTTTTGCAATATCTGGCATTTTGCAGTCTTCGTCTGGTTTTTTGCCACACATTTTACAATCGCCAAGTTCATTTTTCAACATAGGGTTATTACTTGCACAAGTTCCCCTAAATTCGTTACCAGTTACGATGTGCCTGATGTTGATCATGATGAAGGAAATTGCGAAAACGCCTCCGATGATCAGTAACATTGTAAAAAATTCTGCCATTGGTATTTTTTATGATGACTTTATAACGTATAACTCAGAATTTCAATATTTGCAAAAATAAGTTTCTCATGGAGAATAAGCTCAAAGCCTTTGAAAGGTTATTAAATATTATGGATGATTTACGCGAAAAATGCCCTTGGGATCGCAAACAAACATTCGATAGCCTTCGTATTTTGACCATAGAGGAGATGTATGAGCTAGTAGATGCTATTATAGAAAAGGATATTGATGGAATCAAAGAAGAGATAGGAGATGTGCTTTTGCATATGGTTTTTTATGCCAAGATTGGAAGTGAAACCAATGCTTTTGATATTGCTGATTCCCTTAACACTGTGTGTGATAAGCTAGTACATCGTCACCCTCATATATATGGGAATGTCAAGGTGGAGAATGAAGAAGATGTAAAACGCAATTGGGAAATGCTCAAACTGCAAGAAGGGAAAGGCAAAAAAAAGAAGACCTTGCTTAGCGGTGTACCGAATTCACTGCCGGCTATAGTCAAGGCTTACAGAATGCAGCAAAAGACTAAACAAGTCGGGTTTGAGTGGGAAACCACAGAGCAGGTCAAAGCCAAACTGGATGAAGAAATGGGAGAACTTGAAGAAGCTATATCCAAAAAAGAAGGACCCGAAAGGGTAGAAGAGGAATTTGGAGATGTCTTGTTTTCTATGGTTAATTATGCTCGATTTCTAAATGTGGATCCGGAGGCTGCTTTAGAAAAAGTAAATAAGAAATTTAAATCTAGGTTTGGATATATTGAAGATAATGCTCCTAAGCCGTTAGTTGATATGACTTTAGAGGAGATGGATGAACTTTGGAATGAAGCTAAGGGGAAGGTGTGAGGAAAAATAGTTCTATCGGCAAATTTTGAGTTGTGTTTTTAGAAGAGTTAAGAGTCAAGAGTTCCTTCATTTTTCCTATTCTTGCTGTATGTTAAAACTGATAGCGAAACTCATCCTTAAAATAGCAGGGTGGAAAGCCGAAACTCCGCCATTAGAAGGGGAAGCTGATAGATGTGTGATCCTAGCCGTGCCACATACTTCTAATTGGGATTATCTGTATGCTCTTTCATTCGGCTTTGCCCTCGATTTAGATTTTAAGGTTGCGATCAAGCATTTTTGGACTGTGTTTCCTTTCGGGTTAATAATTAAACCTCTTGGTGGGTTAGGAATCAAAAGAGGAAAAGAAAGAAATAAAGCAATGAGCCAAATGGATATGATGGCTGACCTCTTCAAGACCAATGAGAAATTAGCTCTAGTTATTGCTCCAGAAGGTACTAGAAAGTTGAGAAAAAAGTGGAAGTCGGGATTTTATCATGTTGCACATAATGCAGAAGTACCTCTCTTGCCAGTGTATATGGATTATATACAAAAGCGAGTGATCTTTGGTCCACTCATAGATTCAAGTGGAACAAGGGATGAAGTAATGCAGAAAGTGACGGATTATTACAGCTCGATAGATGGGGCGCCACTTAAGCCGAAACAACATACCCTAGATGAGAATTATGTGAAAAAATGATTCACATTACCAATAAAAAAGACCGCAATTAGAATTGAATCTAAAGCGGTCTTAATCGTATGAAAAAACTATCTAATTCTTTACATGAGCAATTTCACTCACGTGTTTCAGATTTATGTCATTCCGTATTAAATGTCGATACAGCTATGTTAAATGCATATTAATTCTGTGTGCCTGTTAGATTAATAAGTCTTTCAAAATTGTGTATTGAATTTGTGTTATTAAACAAATTTTTAATACAAGTACAATGAATCACATTCTGTGTTTTGGCTTTTGATTTTTGTTATTGGCTTGTTTTGTGAGTTAATATTGAATTTTCGCAATCATATATGTGTTTTCAAATGTGGATCTATTTGAAATGAAATTTTGAGATTTATTTAGTATGCAGAAGACTTATAGTTCTCAAGACAGTTTTTAATTTAGATAATATTGTTTTAATCACACCTCCGAGAGGCTAGCCTCTCGGAGGTGTAGCTCGTGGTGCACTTCGTGTTACTTTTCAGAGCTTTCATTTCCAAGTGATTGATTTGGATAAGTTTCCTAAAAGAATGTAGAGTACAAGAAAACGTCTTCTTTTTTCTACTTTAGAACAGAATGCTATTCTCTAATAAATGACCTAGTTGCTTTTATCCTTGAGACTTATATCATAACTATTATAAAATTCGTGTTGATCTTCTAATAAGTCCAGATATGATTTCCCTCTAGCGAAATCAATGTTATCGCCGAAAAGGACAACAATGCCTTCCATTGGTACATCGTAAGGATTGAAGATTACATGCTTCACATAGGGTCCTATATAAATACTCATTCCCACTTCTAGATCTACCTCACCGTTTCCAAAGTCAGCTTTTCCTTTTCCTTTGGTAATTATGAAGAGGTTGGGCACTTGCCCCTTATCCAATCGCTGATCCGCATTTGCGGCCTCATCTGGCCCAATACTAAACCAACCTATTCTCTTGTCTTTCATTGTATATAGACCAACATGATCGACGCCATGTGTAGGAAGTGAGCCATCACGTGTGAATCGGGTAATTTCAACTTGATCCTTTTTCCAAAAATGTTCCATTACTTCATAGACTAAAGCATCTTCTCTTATACCACTATTAAAGCCGTCCATATCGCGAATGTTGAGTGCCACGACATCACTACCGAAAGATTTAGCAGAGGCCGTTGAAGCCGTCCAAATCTGTTGATTGATATTATCTAAAGTTTCTTTATTCGCAAACTCGAAATACCATGTAGGTTCGACTGGCTCACCGTTAAATAGATCAACTTTATTAGGCCCATAATTATGAAAAGTGTATTGATTACTCTTCCCCACAGGATAACCTTCCTGAATACGCTCAGATTTAACATGCCACCAGCTTTCTCCAATTTTAATTCCAAATGTGACTGAGTGCGCCATGGCATCAGTCTTATAACTGTCTACAAAAGATTGAAGGATATGCTCTGTACTTTCTTCTTGGGCATTAAGTGAAAGGGTAAGTAGAAATGTAAAAAGTGAATAGCAAAAGATATGTATTGCCATCTTCAATGACCCTTGTTTCATGGAGTTTTTCATGATTAATAATTTTAGGTGTGAATAAATAATTAGGAAGGCAATGTTATGTGCTCTTGAGTGGGAGAGCTAGTAATTAATGGTTTGTTGTTATGAAAAGCGTCTATTTGTTATGAAAGATGGCTTATGAGAAGTTTTTAATTGTTCGCAAATGATTCAAAACTGACTCCTTATAAGTCTTGGACACAGGAATAGCCTGATCAATGAACTCCAGATATAGGCTAAATTCGTTTTGTCCTCCTTTCACTGCGTTTACATGATATAAGTTTACCATAAAAGATCGATGGCACCGCAGAATAGCTTGATGTTCGATAGACTCTACCAAATGGCGTAATGAAACACGGATGAGAAATTTATTAATTGAGTTTTGTTCTATAAAATAAAGTTCTACGTAATTTTCCTGTGCTCTCCCATATAAGAATGTGGAAAGAGTCAAACTAATGTGGTCCTTTGCTCCTTGCCCTGAAAAACGAATCAATTGTGAGGGATCTATCAATTCTTCTTTACTTGTGAGGATGTGCTCGATTTGATTACGCAAGGATTGGTAGCGGAAATAGAAAAAGGATCCCACTATAGGGAAGATAAATACACTTGAACAATTTACTATAAACTCAAAGTAACTTTGAATGCTGAAGTCGTGCCATTCTCCGAGCATATTATAAGTTAAATAAGTGACAGTACTCAAGAATACTAATGTCCAAATATTCCAGATTACGATCATTTTCATGGTGTGGAAATTTGGAAAAAGCGACCGTAGTAAAAATTCATTGAAGATCAAAAATCCTAATGAAGTGAGAAAAAAGTAGAATATTTCGATTAGAAAATTTAGAGAATATTTGTGTCTTGGATTGTAATTGTCTATTCCAAATGGAAGAAAAAACACCAAGAATAAATAGAAAAACACAGAAATGGAGATACATAATGTCCACTTATATCTAGTGGTATTATAAAACTCAAATTCATTTAACCTCATATACTAACTCGAATATCTGGAATTGAACCAAATCATCCTAATTGAAATGGCAAAGAGAAAATCCATGAGTAGTGAATTTAGACTTAGTTATAGCTTCGCACTTTCTTTTCATATTTATAGATTCTGCATAGAGCGAATTTTAGATGATCAATAATAGTTTGAAAAGTGGCTTTTATTAATTTATGAATGAGCTGTCTAATTTTGAAACATTTACATTTTACTTGTCAGAAACTAATCGTCTCAATGTAAGTTTCCCGATGAAGTGGTTTGGGTGGTGACTAGTCGAATAAGTCTATAATGACATTGCGCTCTTGTCACATTTACAGCGTCATTAGAGCAAAGGCCGAAAATTACTTCTTTGATGTTTTAAATATATTTCTTCCTAAGTTAGGCCTTTCGGCTGTTGGCAGGTTTTAATAAATCGATGATTCACCTCCCATAATTAAATGTTCAGAAGTCAGATAAGAAAGTCAAAACAGAATGTTCGTTTTACATTTTGGCAAAAGAATTAGAATTTAAACAGAATTTTGTTCAAAAAAAAAGCCTCCCTTAAGTGGAAGACTTTCTTTCTTTTTGTGACTCCGCCAGGATTCGAACCTGGGACCTATTGATTAGAAGTCAATTG
>DKPS01000073.1:483-8450 GCA_002471345.1 Saprospiraceae bacterium UBA7328 | reverse complement strand
ACTTCCGAGTTGTGTGCCATTGAGTATAACTTGATAATGGCTTCCTCCGTTGGTAGCATTAGCATTGAATGTGATAGTGAAGTAATCATTGCTACCGTTGTCGATACATTCGTTTTGAACATTTTGAGTAATGTCTAGTGTACATGCAAGATCATCACAACTAGGCCCGGAAAGATTGTTCAATGCACATCTTATAAATTCAATTCCAGTATTATCATCAGAAATCCAGCCTCCTGCAGAAAAGCAAGGAGGGTCCATATCTGTTTCTGTTTCATTATAGGCAATTAGCTCATTACCTCTTGAGACTTCCCATCGATTGAGACCTACACTCCAAGCTACTCTTGCAGTAGTTATCGAATTGTCTTCATATAGATTTTTTGGATTTCCAGAATTTTGAACTAGTGATAATGGGTAAGGAGATGTACCATGTCTGCATAAAAATGAACCAGGTGAACTTTCAAAAGTTATTGTGACTTGGGCATTAATATCTATGGCACATATCGTGCATAAGGCGAGAAGTATATATGTTATTCTCGAATAATACATGGAAGTTTAAAGTTGTTTAGGTGTTTTGTCGTTTTTTGTTTATTGAAATTCAGTTGTTTTATGTCGAATTGTCCAGATGAATTTTAAGAGTTTTTTTCTATCAAAATTTGCCTTTTATGTAAATCATATTTTGAAAAACAAGTAGACAGATGATGACAAATGTTTCGTTTAAAGTGTTAATAATCAATTGTTTGTACTGCCTATATGTTGACATTACATTTTGTAATTTGAATCGAATCGATTAGCATTAATTAAGGGTAATCCATTGATGTCAAGTCTGAAATAGAATGCACATATTTATTATGAAGTACAGAGTAAGGATCTATTTACTCGAGAGGTAGGTGTTTTAGCTCAATATTATACAATATTATAATATATAATTGATATATAATAATTAACATTTCAAAAACTTACCATGTTATATGGATGGCTCAATTTTGTGACTTTTAATATCAAAAGGCTGGCCTAGGAAGAGTATAGAAATAAGTAAAAAGATTACTTTTCCAGTCTAAAGAATCCTCTATGAAACTAGTAGACCTCACAAAACCGATCCAATACAACAGAAATGATCCTTGGTTTATGAAAGTAAAAATCAAACATAAACCTCATGGAAAAGGAAAATGGTTAATAAGAGCTTTGGGGCTGCCTTTTAAATTATTTCCTACAGGTTTTGGAGGATGGGCTGACGATACAATCAAGCAAATGGGTGTCCATTCCACCACACATATTGATGCTCCCTGGCATTATGGACCTACATGTGAAGGGAAGAAGGCCAAGACCATAGACGAGATTCCTTTAGAATGGTGCTATGGTGATGGAGTAGTTATAGATATGAGTCATAAACCCGATTTTGAAGCTATTTCAGCTAAAGAGATCAAAGACTTTCTTTCAAAGAAAAAAATTCAACTCAAAAAAGGCATGATAGTCCTGATTAGAACAGATAGAGACCGCCTAATGGGGACTAAAGAATTCCCGGATAAAGGAACGGGCATGTCGGCTGAGGCAACGGAGTGGCTTATAGATCAGGGAATCAAAGTGATGGGCATAGATCAATGGGGATGGGATCTTCCATTAAAACATCAAATCAAAAAATCAAAAGATACTGGCAACAGAGAAGTCTTCTGGGAAGGGCATTTAGTAGGAACCAGGAAGGAATATCTTCATATCGAGCAACTCACTAATCTTAAATCTCTTCCATGTTCCGGCTTTAAAGTATGCGTATTCCCACTTAAAATAGTAGGTGCATCAGGTGCTCCTGCTAGAGTAGTTGCAATGGTAGAGTGATATTTGAAAATTAAAATCTCATACCCTTTTATGACCTGTCAGGTTTTTCATTAATATTACAATTGACAATAATGTGATATGCAAATGCATTTCTTGGAATCTGTAGCTGAACTCAAAAATGCTGATATTTATATTCAGGAGAAGTTGATACTAAATCAAGTAGATTTTTCGATAGGCCAAGGTGAGATCTGTTACATTATTGGAAAGACAGGTTCTGGAAAATCGTCTTTCCTTAAAACTTTATTTGCAGAACTGCCACTACAAAATGGAATAGGTAAAGTAGCAGGTTATGATCTAAGAGACCTGAAAAGAAATTATATTCCTCAGTTAAGAAGAGAAATTGGAATGGTATTCCAAAATTTTGAATTGTTTGAAGATTGGACAGTCGAGAAGAATTTAGGGTTTGTATTAGAGGCCACAGGGTGGAAAGAAGTGATAAAAAGGAATTCACGTATAGATGAAGTTCTCGATGCTGTAGGTGTAGTAGATAAACGAAAGGATTTGGTCATTCATTTATCAGGGGGAGAGCAACAACGGGTTGCAATAGCACGTGCATTGCTTAATAATCCAAAACTTATAATTGCTGATGAACCCACTGGCAACCTCGACCCAGAAACATCGGATGAAATCTTTCATCAGCTTAGAGATCTGGCTATTCGATATAAGACTGCCGTATTGATCAGCACACATGATTATAGGGTGATAGACAATTTCCCTGCGAGAGTTTATGAATGTATAGACAGTAGGTTACAAGAGCAAATATAGGCTTGAATGTGTCTAATTTAGACTAGCAAACATGGTCAATTTATAAAAGCCATCGCTATAATCTCCTTCTTTTAAGTTAGTACCAGTTGAAAATCTCAAAGTATAGGTATCACTAATATTAAATTTGATATATGCTCCAAGCCAATGGTAAAGCAGTCCACTGGCACCACTAGAACTCCTTGTCAAAGCAAATCCTTCATAATGTGCTCCAACTGAAATGTGATCAGATAAAATAAAGCCAGGATATGCCCAATAAAGCAAGTAGTCATATGTTTCTGGGCCTTCACTTCTCAATGCCTTATAGTATGATGCAAACAGCTCTGCTTCAAAGTTGCCTGACAAAACAAAGCCCAAAGCATTAGGTACGATTCCATCAAAAGGAACTCCTTGTTCACCTCCAGAAAGTAATTTTCCATGTGTGAACCCTAAAGATGGGTTGATAACCATTTTATTTTGAAATGCACTAAAGCTTAATCCCACGCCTACTTCCGTCCACAGATCTGTTCCGAATTCTGGGGTGCCATAAGACCCATTCGACCAAAAAATAGAATAAAAACTAAAGCTCAGTTTGTCGTTAATTGGGAATGAACCTGCCACTTGAGGATAGAAGCCAAAAGCATTGTCTTGATTTATAAGTAATGAAAATGTCGATGGGAGATCTTCCTCCTTGTATTCCTGACTTAGACAGAAAGAGCTAGATAATATGGAAATGATTGAAAATAATAGTATGCCCCTGGTCATAACTAGCAAAGTTATGTATTTGAAATAAATCAACTAAAAACTAAAAACTATGAAAAGAGGAATACGGAACAGGTTTTAGTTTTGAAAATGGTTCTACCACTAATTGCAAAGTTTTTAGTTTGAGAATGGCACTTTTAAATAAAGCGAATTGGCAGCCCCATAAATGCGTCAAGGTTGTCCTTTTTATAGAGTATGATACAATTGAAATAACCTCTTCCTTCTTTATAAAGAGAGACAATTCTGCCTATTCTGAATCTGCTAAAGGACTCCTTAGGAACGAAATCCGCATAGATTGCCCAATCAGCACCAAACTTTTCGATAGATTCTTCGTGAGGTAATGAGGTCATCCTTATGTTTTCTAATTCATTATTAGTTGCGATACTAGCAATAGTGCGAGTAATCTCGACATGAGGATGAAACGAAGTAAACTGGTGAGTATCGACCGGGTAAAGAAAATATCTAATCTCAAATTTTCTCTTAGACTTTACTACTAAATCGTAATTAAGAAAATCATCCTTAATGCTCTTTTTTACCTTTATTTTGGATTCGATCGGAAAGAAAAACTCTATTCCCATTTTGTTTGCCTTTGTAGCAAATTCATCTGGATAACCTTTAAAGCTTTGAGCTGATAAGCATATGCTAAAGTGGTGAACCAGAAATAGAAGAATTACCAATTTAAGTTTCATGATGCTTCTATTTTATTCCTAAAACAATAGGACTCCGTTTCTCAATTTGAAAAGTTGCCATTCTTCTTGAGAGTTCTATAGCTCGGAAAAAGAAATGTAAGGGAATTGATCTCATTTTGTCAAGAAAAGGAAAAGATCAATTTCATTTAACAAAAATTAATTTCCTATCAGTGATAAACTTTGCTCCATACTGATATTTCAAATCTATTTTCCGATATCCGGATGGAGTAAGAAATTTGTTGATTACAAAAAAGCCATCCCTTGAGCTCACGTTAATAGGAGAATTTGTCTCCAGATCAATTAGAAATCCATTCTTTTCGTAATTTTCAATAAATCCATAAATAAAAGCTTGACCATTAATGTTTGAGGCTTCTCTTATGGTTATCCTTGGTATTTTCTGTCTTGCTACTGTAGCCTGATTGGATTTATTATTTGTGGAACTAGATGTTGCTTCTGAAGAATTTGGGAGAGGTTTCTCATTATTTATACAACCATTTGGTAATTCATTAGCAAAGGAGATTCTCCTTAACTCTAAGGACTCATTATGTACTCTGAATATAGATTTACTCAGTATGTTGTCTTTTGCTAAGACCCCAGAAGATGTAATAAATACGTGATAGTCGGTATCTTTTGTAAGAATGCAGTCAATAGAAATAATTGGAACCGAACCAGTCTTTCCAGAATAATTGATTAGAAACGGCAACATTTCATCAGAGATACTTACCTCATTTCCATTTAGGTCAGCTTTATCATATTCTATAACGGCATTTGCATTTATTGATAGGGTCAAAGTTTTTAATTCAGCAGTCAGTGCTGATCTCAGATTTTCTTCTTTGTTATTGATAGAGTTGTAGTCCTTGCTTTTTTGTAATAAGGAAGTGAGCTCTTCGGTTAGAAAATTAGAGATAAGAGTTTTTTGATCAGCATTGTCTTGGCCAAAAGCCAATTTAGTTATAAAGAAGACAATAAAAACAATTATAAACTTGTAGGATCTGATGCTATTGTAATATCTCCTATGAATACTTTCCATTCTAACACTTCATTACCATCTTCGTTAATGGTTTCCACGAGTTTGGCTTGAAAGTTAACGTTTTTATCTATCGCATCGCTATATGCTATAAGGTTCTTTCTATAGCCTTTGAACACTTGTGTTCCTTTCGCCGTCATTTCACTTTGTGGAATCTCTTCTCCAGCATCAGTCCAGTCGTCTACCACAGACCAATCTTGGTTCCATTCAATACCTATCTGATCAAATGGTCTATTCATCAATCTTTTTAAATACCCTTTGGCACTAAATTCAATAGGCTTTTTAGTTCCTAAATTGAGAATTTCAATTTTTGTATTATCGCTATCAAATAACCTTAAAGTGTTGTTTACCAGATCATTAGATATAGAAACGTTATTGTCATTTGCAATCAATTCTTGTGCTTCTGCAAATTGGTAAAAGATCTCAAATGCTTTTTCTGTGAGCAACTCTCTTTTAAATGTAGGTATGCCTTTATCACAAGATATCTGTTGAAGATCACCATAACAATTCATGCATTCTATGTTTCTATAGGTATTTCCATCATCCGCACAAACTTCATCTTCGGCAAGGTTTTCACAATTTGCCAAACAATCATCAATGCTGGTATCATTGAATAGATTCAGCAAAATGACAACATTTTTCTCATTGATTTCATTGCAGATGTAATCACTTAACGCGTCTTTCAGGTCATATATATTTTGGAAATGACTTACAGATTGATTTAAGGCAAGATTCTTATATTCTAATCCCAAGCTATTGAGTCCCATGATCTTAGATCTATTGGCATCAAAAGAATTAAGATATAGTTCCAAATTTTCAGGGCTAACATTTTTATTCGCCTCTACTTTAAGTTGATTTGGAATAGAAAGATTGGCAAGTTTTCTTGTATATACTGATGGTTTAAGTCTAGATGTAAAAATGCTTTGTAAAAGTGATTTTCTTACAATTCTTGTTTCATTTCTTCCTGATACATCATATCGTATGATTCTAGAGTGATAAGTTGAAGTAGCAAGATTCGGGCACGGAGAATAGTCTTCTATTGAGAGTGTTTTTCTTATGTTTTCATCTATTTCACTGCTGAAATGATCAGTTATTATCGTATATGTCGTATTCGATTTATTCTTATCCCCACATGAAGCAAAGGTGATTACAGAAGCCAATAAAAGTATATATCTATTCATTCTGACCTGAGTTATAGCAAGCTTTATCTAATATCGGAATTTTTAGCATATTCATAGCTATGAGAAGAAGAGGGGAGTACTCATAACTCTCTCAAAACTACGATTTTGTACCAAATCTAGATCAAAAGGTGCTTTTTTGTAAAGTATCATGCTGATTGTATCTCAAACCCTTCATTTTCATGAAAGTATAAAAATCACATGTTTGATTACTTCATCATTTTAAGAGCTTCATTCACATCTTCTACAGGTAATTGGCAAACCTTGTTTTCACAGACATAGATTATGGTTTTGCCTTCTATATATTTATGTTGAATTAGAGGTATTCTATTTTCGTCATGGTCAGATCCTATGACGATCGCATTTCCTAAATAGTTTTGGAATAATTCTTTTGCCTTTGTTTTTGTTTCTTTCCCTACAATGACAATTTCATAAGGAGGATCCACATAATCTAACCAATGTTGTATCCAGTTGCTATAGAATCCCGGTTGTTGGCCTGTATCAATATCGGTATACATATTGGCAAACATCTGCTTACTGATTTTCAGATAGTTTTCATTGTACATCATTTCACCTAGCCTAAATAGATTTCTTGCCATCATAGAGTTGGTAGCAGGTATCACATTATCTGATGTTTCTATAGACTTAGCAACTAAAGGCGGATCAATATCAGATTTCCTATAGAACATTCCATTCTCACTGTTTTGAAAGTGACTTAAACTATAGTCCGTTAGGCCAATTGCAGTCTCAATCCAGTTATAGTCGAATGTCACTTCATACAGATCAAGTAGCGCTTTTGTCAAAGCCACATAATCATCCAAAAATGCATTTATAGAAGATCGCCCTTCTTTGAAGTTTCTATTCAGCCTAAAATCTTCATCCATTTGATTTTTCAATAGAAATTGAGTGCTTTCTATAGCTTTTTGTAAATACTTTTCGTCTTGAAGAGCTTTGTAAGCTTCGGTATAACCACTGATCATAAGAGCATTCCATCCAGTTAATATCTTATCATCTAGACCTGGGCGTACTCTTTGTTCTCTGGCTTTTAAGAGTTTAGAATTTATCGCCTTTACATTATTATTAAGTCTATCTACACTGATTTCTAGTTTGTTAGCTATGTCCTCTAAGGACTCCGTCACATGTAGGATATTGGTATGTTCCCAGTTGCCATTTGGTTCAGTAGAATAGTATTTCTTTGCAACTGATAGGAGGTTAGGATCTTTTAATTCGGAACTAAGTTCCTCTTCGGTCCAAACATAAAATTTACCTTCTTCTCCCTCACTATCAGCATCTAGTGAACTGAAAAATCCCCCTTCAGAAGAAGTCATTTCTCTTTCAATAAACTCTAAGGTCTGTTCAACTACTCGTTTATACAGGTCATTTTGAGTCTTCCTGTAGGCCATACTATATAAGCCAACTAGCTGACCATTGTCATAAAGCATTTTTTCAAAATGAGGTGCTTTCCATTCAGCATCCACACTGTATCTGGCAAATCCACCACCAACATGATCATAGATTCCTCCATTTGCCATATTGTCCAATGTAAGTAAGGTGGATTCAAAAGAAGATGCATCACCAGTGAGGTGACTATATTTTAGTAATAATTCATAATTATTAGGCATGGGAAATTTTGGTGCGCCTTGTCGTCCTCCTTTTTTCGAATCAATCTGAAAATTCATCTTTGACATGGCTTCTCCTAAATTTTCAGATGGAAATATTTCAGGAATAGATACTAACTCC
>DKPS01000073.1:0-177 GCA_002471345.1 Saprospiraceae bacterium UBA7328 | reverse complement strand
AGGAATAGATACTAACTCCATCAATCCAACACTTTTCACACCAGAAGTGAGACGATCTGCAGAATCTTCTAGTTTAGTTGGATTGTTCTTTTTTAGATCAATAAATTGATTGAGAAGATCTATCCAGTTTTCCTTAGGAAAATATGTTCCTGCCCACACAGGTCTTCCATCAGGCAT
>DKPS01000002.1:1419-6470 GCA_002471345.1 Saprospiraceae bacterium UBA7328 | reverse complement strand
AAGAAGTATAGACCACAGGCCATATATATAGAAACTCAACCACATTGGGACAAAGAAAGTATAGAAAATTATGTACCTAAATTTTATCACCTAGCAGATTCACTCAGTAAAGAACTTAGGACTGATAGAACTCGAATAAATGAACTTTTATCAAAGCCAACGAAAGCTCTAACTAAAGAAGAATTACGAGAAATCATGTTTTATCATATTGCCAATTTTGATCGTGCTAATGCTCGATATTATCAGAGAATAGAAAGATTTGGAGCCGATGGAGATTTTGAACGAAGCAGAAATGAGAATGGGGACTTAACTTTTCCATTGGCAATAGCAATGGGGTTAAAGAGTGTGAGATCTATGGATAATCAGACCTATTATGCAGAATATCGCAAGACTTGGAAAGCCTGTGATAAAGTAGGAGAAGAGGATGGAGAGATTAAATATTTATACAAGGATTTGAAGAAAATGACTAAAAGAGAAATCTTAGGAGTGTTGAGCTTTCAAAAGTTAGGTTCTATACACAACCGGCCTTCACATGCAAAAATGTTGCACAATGTGAATAGTATGGAATACAGAAAGACAGCCAATGTACAATGTCAAGAAGCCAATGGATATTGGGACTACAGAAACAAAATGATGGTAGAAAACACGGCAAAACAAATGAAAGAAAATGGTGAACAGAGGAACGTAGTAATAGTAGGTGCAGGGCATGTTTTTGGCATTATGGAAGCTTTTGCAAGAGACTATCCAGATATAAAAGTGATTGGATATAATGATATGCCTAATAATCAATAAAGTATAGGCCCCTATTTTCTCTTCCATTCAAATTCACAGAAATGAACATTAACCTAACTCTAAAGAATACCACTGCATTTTTGGCACTTACATTCGTTATGCATGAGGCTCACGAGATTGTGCATACTGCTGTAGGTAGATTGATTTGTGGATGTTGGGGAGAAAGAGACTTTAACCTTTGGGGTTTGTGTGAAGGATGTATTGAAGCTCATCCCACTTCATTGATTGCGACATTTGTCGGTCCACTTTTTACATTTATCATGATATGGATTGGGCTCTATCTAATGCGTAAAAATGAGAATGAATCAAATCTAGCAATTGGATTTGCTCTTATATTTTCAAATATGCCTTTTGCTAGAATATTTACTGCTGCAATAGGAGGAGATGAAGTATATGGATTAAGTCAAATGATGGAGAATTATGAAATGGCGTGGGCAATTGGCCTAATATCGATAATCTTTATAACATTTTATCCATTATTGATTGCTTACAGTGTTATAGAAAAAAATAGAATTGGTTGGTTTTTACTGTTTTTCATAGTACCTATGATTATTGATCTGCTTGTCGTTTTGGGAGGTTTAAATGCTCTTTTGGCCGCTGGAGTAGGAAGCGAAACTTGGATTCTAGGATCACCAATAATCGTTACAATTTGGACATTTTTTGTATTCTTGACTTTAGGGTTTACTGCAAGGTTTTTACCAAGTTTGAACAATGCTGAAATGGAAACTAAATTGTAGAAAAACCTTACTGAATTGAACATCACAGAGTCAAGTCCTTAAGACTTATTAGTCCTTTTCCTAAGTTTTTATTCTAAAAAGAACTTTGTATAATACAGGTACAAATAGCAATGTAATCACCGTAGCAAATAATAGCCCAACCATGATAGATATAGCCATTGGTTCCCACATTTCTCCTCCACCCAAATAAAGTGGAATCAACCCCAAAGTAGTCGTAAATGTAGTCAATAGGATAGGTCTAAATCGTTGTTGTGCCGCAGAAACTATGGCTTCATATGGAGCCTTCTTTAATTCTTCAGATTCAATTTTGATTCTATCTAAAAGTACAATAGCATTATTAATAACAATTCCCGCAAGAGATATTACACCAAGAAATGCCATAAACCCAAATGAAGATCTAAATATTAAAAGTCCAAGTATAACCCCTATTAAGCCTAATGGGATAGTGGCTAAAACAATAAAAGTTTTTCTGAAAGAATTGAATTGAAGTATAAGAAGTAAGAGAATGATAAAGCCTACTAAGGGAAGTTTTTCAATAACCGCTCCCATTGCTTCGCCGCTTTGTTCTGACTCTCCTCCCAGAGTATAAGAATATCCCGGGGGCCAACTTTTTGATTCATTTTCAAGCCAAGGTAGGATTTGATCAGTTAAATTAGATGCCGTATACCCATCTAAAGCATCACAACTTATAGTCATGTTTCTATAGAGGTTTCTTCTTAAAATTTTTGGGTAGTGCCAGTCAGGCTCTATATCCGCTACTTGGACAAGAGGCACAGTTTGACCTGAATTTTGAGCTATAAGATTGACTCCTCCCAGCTGATGAACATCAATTTCTTCACTTCCTTCATTTCTCATGATAATTGGAATATTATCATCTCCATCTCTAAATGAACCTGCCTTAGATCCATCCAATGTAGTCTGAAGAGAAAGGGCAATATCTTGATTAGTTAGACCTGCTCTGTCTCCTTTACTAGGATCAATATCTACAATAAGTTTTTTAATTTTTGCCCCCCAATTGTCATTGATATTCTTAGTCCCTGTAGAAGAATTCATTTTTTGTTTTATAACCTCACTTATGCGATAGAGTTCTTCTGGAGATTCTCCTGTGACTTTTATTTCTACATCACCTAAGCCTCCGCCTCCGCCACCAGCTAATGGGCCTATAGTAGTTTTAGCGTTTGGAAAATTTTCTAAGCAAAACTGATCCAGTTTTTGGACAACCATATTGTTTTCGGAAAAGGAGGAAGTATTGAGAAGCATATGGGCATAGCCTGAATTAGCTTCTCCAGGTTGATACCCTAAATCATAAGATGATGGTCCTTCTCCTATGAATGAAGACCAATCAACTATTCCAGCAGTTCTTTCCTGATTAGTCAATAAATCGGATTCAATGTATGCTTCTATTTTCTCAACAATTTCTTCGGCTTTATTAATCTTAGTACCTAAAGGAAGATTCATATCTAAGGTCACTAAATTTCTATCACTATCTGGGAAGAATATAAACGGCAACTTACCAAAAAGGGAAAGACTACCAATGAACATTCCAATAATTATTGCTATAGAAAGGAGAGGGAATTTGAGGGTCGTTTTTAAAAGCTTTTTGTAATAAACATTGAGCAACCCGAATAACCCTGATTCCTCTGTTCCCTTTTCTTTTTGCTCTACTTTTATAAATCTCTCTCCCAAAGAAGGAATCATTGTCATAGCTAATAACCATGATGAAAGCAAAGCCAAACTAATCACAATAAAAAGAGGTCCCATCATTTCTCCCATTGTGTTCTCAGCCAGAAAAAACGCTAAGAAAGCTGCTGAAGTAGTAAGAGAAGATACCAAAAGTGGAATCAATAATTCTCCTGAAGCTGACATGGCGGCATTGAAAGGTTTCATTCCTTCCTCCATTTTTACCATCATCGCTTCAGATACAACTATTGCATTATCTACCAAAAGACCCAATGCCATTATCAATGCCGCTAATGAAACTTGATTTAGTCCTACTCCAGTGAGGTACATTAACCATAGCGTCATGACCATAGCCATAGGAATTAAACTTGCCACTACCATTCCTGTCCTTAGCCCTAAGAACAAAAGCATAACAATCAGAACTATACCCACAGATTGATATACATGCTTAAGAAACTGGATACTTTCTCATCTACATAGAGATCTTGAGCAGCCATTCTACTAATTGTCATTCCAATGGGAATTGCTCTATTGTATTGAATAACTTTTTCGTCTAACAATTGACCCAATCGAATGATGTTAGCGCCTTTCTTTAGAGCAACAGCTATAGCTATTCCTTCTTGACCATTAATTCTTACTAATTTTTCTGGAGGTGATTTATATGTTCTTGAAATGTTAGCTATAGAACCCAGTTCAAGTTTACTTCTATTTGGTAGAGTAAGTATTGTTTTTTTGAGGTCATCAATAGACTCAAAGTTCCCGCTTGGCTCAAGAGATATCAACTCATCTCCAAAACCAATTTTTCCTCCGGAGAAAACTATGTTGGTTGTAGCAATAAAATTTTGCAACATTCCAGAAGACAACCCTATTTCGGCAAGTCTTGCATTGTCAAACTCTACATAGATCTGCTCTTCCAGTATACCTTTTAGCTCTACTTCAGATGCATCACCCATTTTGACGATGTCATCCCTGATGAGTTTAGCCTGATCTTTTAGTTCTGCATTAGAGAACCCATCTCCAGTGAGTCCCAACATAACCCCATAAACTGTCCCAAATCCTTCATCATTGATTTTCGGAGGTTTGGAGCCATCTGGTAACTCTTTTTGTATTCCTTCTACTTTTCTTCTTAACCTATCCCACACAGCTTGAAGCTCACCTTCAGCTATATCTGGTTTAAGGATTACTGTTACTATTGAAAGCCCAGTTCTGCTTTCACTATTTACGTCATCAAGCTCAGGTAACTCTTGAGCTACTTCTTCTATTTTTTTAGTGATTAATTGTTCTACCCTTTCTGGGGAAGCTCCAGGAAATTGGGTAACAACTGTACAGATTCTGATTGTGAATGGAGGCATACTTTCTCTTGACAAATTGCCATAAGATGTTATTCCCATGATTAGAATAACCAGAAGCATAATAATCGTGACCCTCGTATTTTCTAAAGCAAATTTTGTAATGCCCATAATTTGTAATGTTCTTGTTTAGATTAAATGAAATGTAGAATGATTAATTCATCAGTCTGACTTTCATTCCATCTAATAAAGTGCTAAGACCTGCTGTAGCCACTAGTTCTCCTTTGGACAACCCTGTTACTATTTCAAACCCCTCAGTGGTAAGATTTCCTATTTGAACATTTTTTTTCTGAACTAAGAAGTTTTTTTCCACCTTTTCAAGACTAAAAACAAAGTGTCCATTACTATCTTCCCCAATTGCAGAAGCTGGAGCAACTAGCTTTTCTGATTTTATTTTTTCATTATTAAAAAACTGAAAAATTAATATTGCTAACATTGCAAAATACATTACCTGGCCTGCACGTCCGCCAGTAATAAACATATTTATTGTCAT
>DKPS01000002.1:981-1194 GCA_002471345.1 Saprospiraceae bacterium UBA7328 | reverse complement strand
TTTTATTTTTTCATTATTAAAACTGAATTTCACATCTGCTGCCATGCCAGGTCTGATTTCTTGTGAAGGTGATTGAATGCGAATAGTGACGGGGTAAGTGGAACCTCCCATAGAGCTATAACCTACTTCATATATGTCTCCATAGAATTTCTGATTCTGTAGTGCAGAAAATGTGATTTCTACTTCTTGATCCTTATTTACTTTAGATATAAA
>DKPS01000002.1:0-679 GCA_002471345.1 Saprospiraceae bacterium UBA7328 | reverse complement strand
ATCCTTATTTACTTTAGATATAAATATTTCAGGTATTCCTACAAGAATCTCTGGGTCCCGGATTGCACTGATAGTTGCAATCGGAGAGCCTGAGCCAACTAATTCATTTTCTTCAACATTAAGGGAGGTGATAATTCCAGAAAAAGGAGCTAAAAGATTGGAATACTTTACTTGATTTTGTGCTGATTCAACTTGTTGTTTTGAAGCATTTGCTTGTGCAAGAGATGCATTGTAAGCTGCCTCTGCTAATTCAAATCCGGATTTTGCTTGTTCAAATTCACTGATCGAAACACTATTGTTTTCATATAATTTTTCAATGCGTTGATATGTTGCCTTACTATTGATGAGTTGAGATTTGGCACTTTGAATCTGGGTTTCTACACTCTTCATATTAGCAAGAGATTGTTGATATTGTACGGAATAGTCTGTTTGATCTACTTTGGCAATAAGCTCTCCTCTTTTTATGTGATCTCCTACACGAACATTAATTTTGGTTATTGTTCCCCCTACTTTGAAACTCATTTTTGATTCTTTACTCGATTGAGCAGAACCTGAAAATGTTTCGCTCAGAATATCACCACTCATGATCACTTCTCCGTACTTAACAGGACGTATTGTTTCTTCTATGAATTCCTTTTTCTCGCTGCCACAAGAATGAAAGATCAAAGTGAACCCAATA
>DKPS01000114.1 GCA_002471345.1 Saprospiraceae bacterium UBA7328 | reverse complement strand
CATTCCATAAGGATGTCCTATTGATATTGCTCCTCCATTTACATTAAGCAATTCATTTGGGATCCCTAATTTTTCCTGACAATACAACACTTGAACCGCAAATGCTTCATTGAGTTCCCAAAGTCCTATATCGTCCACTTTAAGACCATGTGCTTTAAGTAATTTTGGCACTGCGAAAACTGGACCTATTCCCATTTCATCAGGCTCACATCCTGCTACAGCAATTCCTCTATAAGCTCCAAGTGGATTTAATCCTTTTTTTTCTGCCAGTTTACTATCCATCACCACAGAAGCTGATGCTCCATCAGAGAGTTGACTTGCATTTCCCGCTGTAATCGTTCCTCCCTCATTTACTAATCTTAATCCTTTTAAGGCTTCTAATCTTGTTTCAGGCCTATTCCCTTCATCTTTAGTCAATGTTACTTCTTGGAACGTAACTTCCTTAGTCTCTTTGTTCATCAATCCCTTAGTGGTAGTCACAGCAAAGATCTCATCGTCAAACTTACCGGCCTCTTGAGCAGCAGCAGTTCTCATCTGACTTTGGTAGCCATATTCATCTTGGGCATCTCTACTTATACCATATCTATCTGCCACTATTTCTGCAGTTTGCAACATAGGCATGTATGCAGCAGGCACCTTTTTTACCAATGCCTTGTCTACCATTCTATGCATATTCATATGCTGATTTTGCACTAGACTAATAGAGTCAATTCCTCCACCTACAACGATATCCATTCCATCATGAAGTACTTGTTTAGCGGCAGTGGCTATGGCCATCATCCCTGATGAACATTGTCTATCCATTGTCATACCACTTACTGTGACAGGAAGTCCTGCAGAAAGTGCAGAAAGTCTACCTATATTAGGAGATGACGATCCTTGGCCTAATGCACAGCCCATGATTACATCATCTACCTCAGCACCATCGATTCCAGATCTCTTTACTGCTTCTTCGATTGCCCACCCTCCAAGAGTTGGTGAATTGGTATTATTAAATGCTCCTTTGTACGCTCTTCCTATCCCAGGCCGCGCTGTGGAGACTATTACTGCTTCTTTCATGATTATCTATTTTTTCTGATAAAAAATACGAGCTAATAAATTCGATACAAGACTAAATATTTAGATTGTATTTTGAGCTTATACTGGTGTAAGAATACATTATTGCCATTCCTTCTTCAAGGCAATAGGCAAGGAATCATGAGCTGGCTGACATATTGAAGATTACGTATTTGCACAGGATCTAAAAAAAAGTGGATTAATGAAACAATCGTTAATTCAAATACCTTTCATTCATAATCTCAATATGCCATTGTTCATGTCCTAAAATAATAAAAGCAGCAGCACGAGAGGAAAGTGGAAACCCTGAGGCTTCACCTACAAATGAAAGTTGATCAACACTTAGGCTTTGAATAATTGCTGCGGTATTTGCTCTTGTGGTTGCATATTCATTTTGAAGAGTGGTCATCGACTTATCATTCGCTCCTGAAGGAGAATTATAGACATCCTGATCAAATCCTGGTAAGGAAGTACTATCCATTCTACCCAATCGAAACAGCCGATGTGCAAATACTCTTTCAGTATCAATCATGTGCTGAAAAACTTCTTTCATTGTCCATTTTCCTTGATCATAAGCACAAGTCAGTTTTTCCGAAGGCACTTTGTCAAAGTATGATTTAAGAACTCCTTCACTCTCATATGCATTTTTCAGTGATATGCCTAAAGGCACTTTATCAATATATCTTTGATAATATTCTCCAAATTCAGTTGAATCCAAGTCTTTTGTAGTCATATTCATTTCTTGTAGAACAATTTTCCCTTTACTAAATTATTAGGCAAGATAAAAGTACAATTGCCATAGCTCCCCAACAATTAAATTTCATATTTGTTGAGTAAGAAGGATCTATAGTCCATATGCCTTTTTTGCACTTTCTATTTGTTCCTTCTCTGTTGTATTTGGGTAGAGTATATATTTTGGAGCAACAATAGGTTTAGACTTCTCGATTGTAATTTCAGTGATAGTAGCAAAAGGAAAATTGCCTTCAGTCATTTTTAAAAGCACAGTCTCCATTTCTTGAAATGAAGGATCATTTCGATTTACAATTCTTGCCTTTCCTTTTAATTGATATCCTTTTTGAACTAAAACATCAATGAAGCTAACGCAGACATTTTCATTGGCCTTTATATTCTTTAGGGTTTGAGGTGAAGCTATATTCGCTATGATTATTTTATTGTTTCCAAAAACTTTGAAAACCTCTTTGGGAGTCACATTGGGCATCAGATCATCTGAAACGGTGGCTAACCAGCATAGGACGCTTTGACCGATGTATTTCTTAATTTCTTCTGTAAGAATCATAGGTAAAATCTCATGTTTGAATTCACATATCAAAATAGTTAATCTAAATCTCTGATGCTACAAAATAATTAAATGACTAATAAGGGTTAATGAAAGATCATAAATTTCAAAACTTAGAAAAATCCTCTATCATGCTTAGAAAATAGAGCAAAGCAAGACTATAATGGTCATGTCCGTCATATTTTCTTAACACTACTTTTCCTCCTTCTTTATTGAGGTTATTCACCATCACCTCTACATTTTTATCGTAGAATACGATATCATCGTCTGTCCCATGATGCACATATATAGGTGCCTTAGGACTCCATCCCTCATGAAGGCAACTCTCTCTGAACATCTGTACAATGCGTTTTTTATTTTTAAACCATAACCATTTCATTATTTTTTTTGGCCTGCTAGATGGGCGGTTTTTGAGTACATCCAATTGATTCTTCACTTCAAACTTGAATACTTTATCAAATGAGACTGGTTCGGGTGAAAATGAATTGACAGTATATAGCGTCCATATCATGACATCTAGATCCTCGCCATAGTCCTTTCCGATAAATGGTCCAAAATTTAAAAAAGGTTTCAAATAAGGAATGGTGTTATAAAATCCAGCAAGTGGAGCATTGGCCGTTACTTCTATTTTTGATTTGTATTCCTTCTCTATTAACTTCTGCACAGCAACACAAGCCGCACCACCTTCAGACCAACCAGACAGAAATAACTTCTTGTTTAGTTTGATATTCTTTTGTTCACAAAATTCCCTTGTAGCCAATATCATATCCACAGATTGCTCAGCTAATCTTGGATTCACAGAATAAGGATGTTCTAAATGAGCAGATTCGGCGTATCCCGCATAATCAGGTAGGCTCACTAGATAACCATAGCTCCCAAGGTAATTGCCAAAAAGTCGAGTCTCGTACTGAGCATCAGCTTCTTTTGGTAATAATCCTTTGTAAAAAGAGGGGGCATCTAGACTACCTTCTCCGTTTGGGTGCGGAAAAGGAAACATAGTACCATGATGATATTGCATGTGAGGAGCGGCAGCTATTCTAACGGGTACAACAACTAATCCTGAAAGGTTTTCCAACTTTCCATTATGTATCGAACGATATACAAGGCGATATAGGTCAATATCATATTTAGGAATATGAGTGATGTCCTGATCTAACTTAGATTTCTCTGGGAATAAACCATTTATTTCATTTACAGAAATACGTTTCACGAATGAGCTTTCTATTAATACCCCTCTTTTTTGATTTGTATTAGTATAAGCTTGAGTGTAACTAGAATTACATAATGCAATGAGAAGAATAAAATAAATACATATTCTAGATAGATAATTCATATTAGCGATTATCATCTCCTCTCTCTTCATAAATATTTAGATTTCATAGATTTTCAGGTCCTCATATAACTTGCCCCATTCACATCAATGATAGCTCCTGTCATCCACATATTTCCACACGCCATGAGATAAGTCGCCTCTGCTATTTCTTCAGGTTGGGCTACCCTATTCATAGGGCTTTGGGCTTTGATTCCTTTTCCTACATCACCTAGTAATCTATCTCGTGCCATATCTGTCTCAACAAATCCTGGTGCAATCGCTCCCACATAGATATTGTGAGGAGCTAATTGTTGTGCTAATGATTGTGTCAGCGCATTGAGTCCAGCTTTGCTGGCTCCATAGGCAGGCATCAAAGGTTCACCCCTGAATGCTCCTCTTGATGAAATATTTATAATCTTTCCACCTCCATTTTTCCTCATGTGTTGGACGGCATGATAGCACATGTTACTTGCAGCAATTAGATTAGTCTGAATGATGTCTGAAAATCCTTTTTGCCACTCAGTATAGCTGACTTGATCCACAGGATGATGGAATCCTATACCTGCATTATTGATTACCATGTCAACGGTAATTCCATCCTTTTCTATTTGCCTCCACAAATCATCAATAGCTTCAGGAATAGTAATATCCACTTGTTTTGCTTGATGGCCGCTTCCTCTCAGACTATTTATACAATGCTCAGCACTTAATTTATCAGATCGAAAAATTGCAATAACAGTTCCTCCTTTCAAAGCGAAAAGTTCTGATATGCTTTTACCTATTCCCCTTGTTCCTCCTGTGACCAAAATGGTCTTTTCTTTCATATTATCAAGCATGCTATTATTGTATTACAAACTTCTGACAGCGCAAAAAGCGCTATCAGAAGTAACTCTGTTTATTTTATTCTTTGATACAATGAATGACATTTAATAAAGAAATGTCGGAATCGGACTTCATTTTACTGAAGCCCATTGATTCCTTATTTATCTTCCATTCGCTGAAGGCTTATCACCCATCAGATAATCCACGGCGATATAAGCCATCGCTTTCACACCTGTAATCATACCCCTTTCATCCAATTTGAAATCAGGAGTATGGTGAGGAAATGCTTCTTCCTCAGTATTCCACCCACCTGTAAACCAATAGATACTTGGAACCTCATTGGCAAAAAATGAAAAGTCCTCTGCTCCTGTAACTGCAGGAATTACATGTACATTATCTTCTCCTGCGGCAGCAAATAAAGATGGAACCATCTTTCTTGTAAGCTCAATATTATTAAAAGTAACTGGGTATCCCTTATTAATATCTACTTCAGCTACAGCTCCTGAACTTTCTGCTATAGCAGTAGCAGTTTTCTTAATTTTTTCGAATATAGTTTCTCTCATGTCGTCATCAAGAGTCCTGATAGTTCCAATCATTTCTACTTCTTCTGGAATGATATTACTTCTTAATCCACCTTTGATTTTACCAATACTGATCACAGCAGCTTCTTTCGTAAGCTCAGTCTGACGACTTATAATGTTGTTCAATCCCTGTATGATTTGAGCCGCAGCCGTTATAGGATCTACTCCACCCCATGGTCTTGATCCATGAGTTTGTTTTCCTTTCACTTTGATGACAAATCTATTTGCCGCTGCCATAATACCACCCAATTTATATGTCAGATGTCCTACTGGAGTGGCAGAACTGATGTGCTGGCCAAAGAATACATCAATACCATATTTTTCAATAAGGCCTTCTTTTATCATGAGCTCTGCACCACCTTCTTCTCCCGGAGGCGCTCCTTCTTCTGCCGGTTGGAATACAAAAACAATTTTTCCTGTTAACTCATCTTTCATCTCAGTAAGAATCTTCGCTGCTCCTAACTGCATGGCAATATGGGTATCATGACCACAAGCATGCATTATACCTACTTCTTCTCCTAGAAATTCCGATTTCTCTTTTGATGCAAATGGAATCGCAGCCCTTTCTACTACTGGCAATCCATCGATATCAGCTCTTAAAGCAATGGTAGGTCCAGGTTTACCTGTATCCAGCAATCCAACGACTCCGGTAATGGCTATACCTGTCTCGACTTTCAGACCCAGTTTCTCAAGTTCTTTAGCTATATGTTCTGCTGTTTTGAATTCTCTGTTCGATAATTCTGGGTATTGGTGATAGTGACGCCTTAGGTCTATCACTTCTTTTTCAATCTCCTTAGCCCTTTTATCAATTCTTTCATGGATCGTCATCTGAGTGTTGGCCAAAATTGGCAGCAGTAATAATGTAAGTACAATGAATTGTTTCATAATTTTTAATTTTTCATACAGCTTCATCTATCAATAAAATGGCTGCTGTTTTCACATAATTTGTATTAATCTCCCCTCTTCAGGTTAATTGTGATAAATGCATATCATGCTCGTTTCATGGTTTATATTTAATAATGTTTTCAATATTGTAAACGCAACGAAGTAAACACAATGAATTTAGATTTACAAAATAAAAATGCTCTAGTATGCGGTGGCTCTAGAGGTTTAGGAAAGGCAAGTGCTATTGAATTAGCCAATTTGGGAGCAAATGTGACTTTGCTTTCGCGAAATGAAGAGTTACTTCAGCAAGTCCTAGTAGAGCTAGATACTACCAAAGGTCAAAGCCATCAATACATTGTTGCTAACTTTTCTGATGGTATTGAAACACTAGAAGTAAAAATCAAGGATTTACTGAAAAAACAAAGCATTCACATATTGATAAATAACACAGGAGGGCCCAAAGGAGGAACTCTTATTGATGCTACTTCAGATCAATTCTTAGATGCTTTTAATAATCACGTTCTCATCAGTCATTCTATGGTAAATTGGGTTATACCGGGTATGAAAAAGGATGGTTATGGCAGAATCATCAATATCGTTTCCACATCTGTGAGACAACCTATTCCTGGTCTAGGAGTATCCAATGTGACTAGAGGAGCAATGGCCAGTTGGGCTAAAACTCTATCTCACGAGGTTGCATCGAATGGTATTACAGTAAATAATATTCTGCCTGGTTCCACCAAAACAGAAAGATTGGATGAGCTCATTTCAGCATGGGCATACATGAACAATAAGACTGAGGATGAAATGTCATTACAATTAGAAAAAGAACTGCCTATCGGTCGCTTTGGGAAACCCGAAGAAATAGGAGGTGTGGTAGCATTTATTGCTAGTCCAGCAGCATCTTATATCACAGGAACTAGTATCCCAGTTGATGGCGGTAAGATTAAGAGTATTTAAAGAAAGACCGCTTCGCTGTGAGAGAAAAGACCACTGCGTTTTTGGATAAAAGATTCATGTTTAGAAAGGAACTATTCTCACCATTTACATTTTACACTATTTTAGTATAAGTATTAATAATGCAAAATATTACCCTCAGTGCCGACAAAAACTCATTGAACTTGCCAGAGAAAAAGCAATGAAAGAAAAAACCAGTCTAAATCAAAGATTTAAAGAATGGCTGAAGAAATACGTAGAAATAGACGAGAAGGCTAAAATGTACTTTGATTTAATGGATTCAATGTCTTATAAGGAGCCAGGCAAAAAGTTCACAAGAGAAGAAATGAATGAGAAATAAAATCTTTTTAGATACCTACCTCTTTGTCTATTCATTTGATTCTTCTTGCCCTGCGAAACAAAAGTTATAACAACTACTTATAAAGTCTGGTCTCAAAAATTCAAATGCTCTAATCAGTTATCAAGTTGTACAAGAATTGATGAATGTGATGATTAAAAAATTCAAAATAAAACCTTCAATAAAAGACCCAAAAAGATATTGTGAAAATGTGCTTTTCCCCTTTTGGCAGTCTACCACAGTGAAGAACTTTATCTTTTAGCATTAAATATTCAAGTAGATTTTAAATATTCTTTTTATGGCTCACTTATGTTGGCAGCAGCTATAAAGAGTAACTGTCCTCATTTCTATTCTGAAGACCTTCAACACGGCCAATTTATTGATCACATCGAAATCATTAACCCAATCTCTAAGAGTTAGAATGCGATAAGTTTATCACTTTTAGTTCAAAAATTACAACTTCACTTTCTGACTTCTGACTTCTGACATCTGACATCTGACTCCTGTCATCTGACTCCTGTCTCTTACAATACCGCTTCCCAATTTTTCGATTCTGTACTCTTATCTAGTTCTTTCTTTAAAGTAGCCAAGGCCATCTCATCTGATAAGTTTTCAAGTGCCTTCATCTTTCCTTGAAGTGACTTTAACCTTCTTGGATTTCTTTCAAGGGATAGATCATATACGGCTACTGCCTCAGCATATCTAGCATTTTGAAGCAACCATTCAGCATAAGCTTCTTGAATCGGTTTTACTATAGTAGGAGGTCCGTAAGAATAGGTCAATGATTTATCCAATGCCAAGCCTTCTTCAAACCATTCTTGTGCCTCTTTAGGCTGATCCTTTAAGTCTGCAGCTAGGGCTTTTAATTCTAATTCCATGATATGTACCATGTCAATATTCAGTTGGCTCGGCAGTTTACTATTGTAGCCATTGGCATTGCACATGGCGAATCCTTTTTCTCCCACCTTTTCGGCATTTTTAACTCTATCCTTTGAGATGTTCATGATTACATCATCAAGAGCTGCAACATCCTTTTGATAATAGGCCTTCAGACCATTTTGAAGCGCATTGGCCCCTCTGGCTGTGATATTCATATCATCAGTTTCGACAACGATTTCAGAGTTTTTACCTAAGAAATCATTACTAGCCACCATCTGTGCTCCTTTCATTCCCAACAAATATCCACGGCCATTTTTATTCGTGACTTCATCCACATATTTTACCATAAGATCCAATAATTGCTGCCCCGCTTCTATCTCTCCACGTTGCAATAGACCATAATGTAACCATCGGTAAGCATGGTAACTTTTAGCATCGCCACCCAATTTTTTCTTTTCCATTCGTCTCACACTTGCATTCCATGATGCAATATTGGAAGTAACAACATCTTCCCACTCTCCTAAAGCCACATAAATATGAGATGGCATGTGAAGAGCATGAGCAGCATCAGGGGCTACTTTACTATAACTGTCAGCTACGTCCTTTGCAAGATGGGCATGTTCTGGATCATCATAAGAATGTATCAGGTAGTGCAAAGCTCCGGGATGATTTGGGTTTTCATCAATAATGCTTTGGGCAATCCTGGCAGTTTTTCCATACAACTCCGCATCTCGCCCATTACGAGAAGCTCCTAACAATGACACCGCATGAAATGCAGCAATTTCATGATTATCAGGGTACTTTTCAGAGAGTTCTTTCATGTATGCTGAATAGGCAAGATCTCTGTCGTACTTAGTTCCTTCACCATATAAAATTTCTATTCCTTGAAATATTTCTTTTTCTAGTTCCGTCTTCACTTTTGACAATCGAATCTCAGGAGTTTCCCCTAGTTCCTCTAAAACATCAATAGCTTTTTCTCTTTGTTGCCTTTGCCATAAGCTATGATTGTAGGTCATGGCCTTTCCCCAATAGGACATGGCATGTGAAGGATCAGCTTTTTGAGCCATTTCAAATGCCGTTCTGGCATCTTCGTATTCAAAACTATGAAGCAATAAAACACCGGTTTTAAAGTGACCTTGGGCTTCAGAATTTCCTGTAGTTGGAAAATGAACCTTACCCAATTCATCCACCTCACTAGAATCTAACTTTTCCGTTTTTTTACACGAAAAAACAGCCAGTAATATTGAAAGAATGATAAGGTTTTTAATGAAGCTTTTCATAGTGCGAATTTTTCTCAATATAGGACTTATCAATGAGTATTATTTGAATGATGCACCAATAATCCTTAGTGATGATTCATTTATAATAAGCTGACAAATTTGGATTTGCAAAATTAATGGTCACCACTTTATTTTCCCCAAGCGCAGAATGAAGCTCAGTGGAATGAAGAGATTGCTAATCCAGTGTCGACGAGCAAATGTTCCTACATCCAAAAAACTAATTTGACAAAGTAGATTAAGAAATCATTTCTTTTATTTAAAATTACGCTATGCAGAAGAAGCCAATATTTTGGATAGCCATATTCTTTATCTTTCTTATACTAACTCAAGTCACAAGTTTTATAGATTTTGGGATGAATACGTCAGTCTTAGGTCTTCCTAATTGGTTATTCTACTTTTCGGCTGTTCATGTTTTGTTCGTGGTACTTTTATTCTACTTTGATCAATATTTATTCAAGGAAAAAGAAGTATGATTTATATCATATTAGTAGTTTATTTGGGCATTACATTTGGGGGCAGTCTCTTCGGTGCAAAGATTAAAGAAGCTACACCTGAGTCTTACTTTCTTGCTAATAGAAACCTCAAGACATTTGCCTTGTTTTTCACTATTCTGGCTACGAATTTTAGTGCCTTCTATTTCTTAGGTTTTGCTGGAGAAGGATACAGAATAGGTTTTGCGCACTACATTATCATGTCATTGGGTACTGCACTTGCTGGAGGTACTATCATCATCATAGGTTCTCGAGTATGGCAACTTGGTAAAGAACATGGATACATCACTCCATCAGAACTCGTATATGGAGAGACAGGAAGTAGACCTCTGGCTATGCTGTTTTCTGGAGTTATGATAGTCTTTACGCTGCCATATCTCGCACTACAGATAGTAGGTGGTGGTTATATCCTTGAAAATCTCACAGATGGAGATCTGTCCTACTCTTTGGCAGTGGTACTGCTTACTGTGTTTACGATTATCTATGTCATCATTGGGGGTATGACCAGTGTGGCCAAGACAGACATGAAACAAGGATTGATTGTATTTATTTTCATGACCTTAGGAGTAATTTTAATCGGTCATGACCTTGGAGGTATCACTACTGCTAATGTAAAGGCTGCAGAACTCGTTCCTGAGCTCTTTTCACAAAATGGAACGAATAGTTTTTACAGCCCAAAGGAGTGGTTCAGTTGGATCATATTTTGGATAATTGCCATTCCAATGTTTCCTCAATTATTCATGAGATTTTACATTGCCAAAGACTTGAAAAATCTAAGGCAATCTGCTATTCTATATGCCCTTGCACCATTGTTTATATCTATTCTTCCTGTGATGATTGGGGTATGGGGACATATCAGTTTTCCAGGACTGGAGGGTAACGAAATAGATCAGATCATGCCTCTCATGCTCAAAAAACATACAACAGAAGTTTTTGCGGCTATAATCATGACTGGTGCAATAGCTGCATTCATGTCGACTCTGGATTCCCAGTTATTAGCGCTTTCTACTATGTTCACAAGAGATTTTTATGTTCCATACAGTAAGAAGGTTATTGATTTCAAGAAAGAAGTGCTGATAGGTAGAGTGATAGTTGGCCTACTAGCAGTATTCGGGATGTTCATTGCTTTTAATCCTTTTGATTCCATTTTTGATATGGGTAAGATGTCATTTTCTGGTATTGCCATACTTTTCCCTATTGGATTAGCGGTTACAAGGTTTAAGATAGTGAAGCCTCTATTTTCCATTGTTGCTATAATTCTCGCTATAATTTTACTTTTTGCCTTTCATTATGGATGGATAAGTCTAAGTTGGGCATTTGGCTTTGAGCCATTCATTCTATTGATAGTGGTCAGTTTTGTAATCACATTTATCGGTGTTAGGAAGAGATAAGAATTCCCAGAAGGAAATCCGAGCATTGTGGATTTGTCGCTGTCGGACTAGATAAAAATGTGAGATAACAATAATTAATTTACCATTAGATCCTCAGATTATTCTGAAGATTTATCACAAAAGTATCGCAATGCAGCAGCCATTCGAAGCAACATTGAAGATTAGCTATAGAATCTGCTAAACCAATTTATTAGCACTGTTCACTTTGTATAATGCTTTCGAATTAACTATGATAATAGAATACTTAATTTATTTGAATGATAGGATCTGTGCTTTATCAAATCATTCTCTACACATGTTGATCCACTAATATCACATTCCCATCAGGATCAAAGAAAGTAATACTTGCAGGTCCCGATGCAGCTTCATCGCATTCTTTTACTAATTCGACCCCATCGCTCTTGAGACTTTTCTGAATAGTCCTCACATCATCAAAGGAATCAAGAGCTTGAGCACTTTGATCCCATCCCGGATTAAAAGTGATTATATTATTTTCGAACATCCCTTGGAATAACCCAATAAGAGAATCCTCATTTTTCATAATCAGATACTTCCTTTCTATGTCTCCGGCAAAGACAGAAAATCCCATTTTTTCATAAAATGCTTTGGAAGCATGGATGTCTTTTACAGCTAGACTTATGGAGAATGCCCCTAGTTTCATAGGAAATAAATTTTGTTGAAACTATAAGGTAAGAAAAGATTCAAAATAAGATATCTGTTGTTCAAATATCAAAAACCCGTCCTGGGTTCAATATTCCCTTCGGATCCATTGACTTTTTTAAAGTTTTCATAAGTGTAATTTCTTCTTCAGAACGACATAGAGGCAAATAAGCTTTCTTATGAGTTCCGATACCATGTTCTGCAGAAACCGATCCACCCAATGCCTTCAATGGACTATAAATTACATCATTGACGGCTAAGGTCACTTTGGGGTCATCTGTATCTTTCCCTATAACCAGATGCACATTTCCATCAGCCACATGACCAAAGACAAATCTGTGTTCTTGCTCCACATTAGGAATGTCCTTAAGCTTATCTAAAATATCATCAACCACTGGCCCAATATGAACCAATGGCATACTTATATCAAAATGCTGATCTACGGTACATTTAGAAACAAAAACATGTACATCTTCTCTAATAGTCCAAAACCAATTGAGATCAGATTCATTCAGAGCCATAGCTGCATCTAAAATCATCTCTTTTTCTACGGCCTCTTCTAAAAGGGATTGCATTCTTTCTCTATCAGTATCTTGATCCCCACCAAGGGACTCTATTAGTACATAGTATTTGTAATCCTGTGGGAGTGGAGGTCTCATGGTGGCTGGAGCACTAGTCATGGCAACATAGCAGTCATGCCAAATCAGTTCAAAGCCACTCATCGTTCCAGCTAATCCTCCATCCATAAATTTCAAAAATTCTACGACTTTTGAAAAATCATTAAACGCTACAAAAGCACTATTTCTACTTTTGGGTGATTCTACTAATTTGAGGACCGCTCTGGTTATTATCCCTAATGTTCCTTCACTTCCTACAAAAAGATGCTTGAGATCATAAGCTGAATTATCCTTGATGACTTTCTTAAGAGAATTGACAATTGTTCCATCAGCAAGTACAGCTTCTATACCCAAGACTAAGGCTCTGGTCATACCATATCTTACAACTCTGAGTCCTCCAGCATTTGTAGAGATTACACCTCCCATATGTGCTGATCCTTTCGCTCCAAAATTTAATGGAAATAACAAACCATAGTCCTTGGCAGCATTCTGAACTTCCTCAAGCTTCACTCCGGCTTGTACAGTGATAGTCCTGCTTGTATCATCCACTTCTTCAATCTGATTCATCTTTTCTAAAGAGATAACTACTTCGTTTTCAGAGGTTTCTGTAGCTCCTACAAGATTTGTAAGACCACCATGTACATTTACAGTTTGACCATATTTATGACAAACAGACATTGCTTTTGAAAGCTCTTCAGTAGACCTGGGAAGTAAGACAGCAACTGCATCTAGACCCTGATCCATTTTCCAGATATGTGTGTATCTTTCTTTGACATCTTCTCCAATTAAGACTCTATCAGGTCCTAATTTTTCTATTAATTCGTCTATGATCAAAATTATCTAATTGTGATTAGTAAAAATATCAAAAAGGAATAGTTCTATACAACTGATCATGTACTATAAAAAGAAAACTGAAACATCGTCCTTTTAACCCGTCATCAAATTCATTTAAAAAGAACCGTCATTTTAAAGATCTATGTACTCAAGTAACAACAAAATAAATAAAATGCAATACTAAGTTTTAAATCCAAAATCATAGTAAGATAGTATATTAGGTCTATGGCAAGGGATCACCCCGGAAGAGACTAAATTCTAAACAAAATAGAAATAGTATTATCTCATGATTCATCTTAATAAAAACAAATTCTAAGAATGGCAGACTGGGAAAAAAGATGGAACCCTCTCCGACAAGAATGGATCATTTATGCCGCACACCGAAATAAAAGGCCATGGGACGGCAAAGGTCATTTAGCTTCCAAACCCGAGCCATCGTATGTTTCCGATTGCTATCTATGCCCTACTAATACTAGAGTAAATGGCGCTGTAAATCCTAACTATGAAAATGTGTATGTATTTGACAATGATGTCCCTATTTTAGGGCTTCATGCACCACAAGTGAATAAAAGTGCCCATAATGATCTATATATTTCCAAGGGGGCAAATGGTTTTTCAAAAGTAATCTGTTACTCTCCAGACCATAGTAAAACGATGTCTGATCTAACCGTTAAACAAATAGCTAAAATCATTCATGAATGGAAAAAAGTGACTCTTCAAGCAAAAGAAAAGCAATTAGCCTCAGTTTTGGTATTTGAGAATAAGGGAGAAATTACTGGAGTATCAAATTTTCATCCTCACTGTCAAGTATATGCTACTGATTTTATTTTTAATCACACACTATTGGAACTAGAAAGCATGAATAAATATCGAGAAGAAAGGAATCGTAATCTTTTCGATGACATTTTACAAGCAGAACAAATAGATAAAAATAGAATCGTTGTTGAAAATGAAAAGGCAGTTGCTTTCATTCCATTTTTTGCAAAGTATGCCTATGAAGTGATGCTAATGCCTAAAATGAAATCAAAAACACTACTTGATCTAAAGTATTCTGATATAGAAGAAATATCTGAAGTATATCTTCAGCTTATAAAAAAATACGATGCTTTGTTTGATATGAATTTTCCATATGTAATGTCCATTATGCAAGCACCTCTTCAAGAATCCAACTTGGATTACCAAATGTACTTTCACTTCCAACCGCCACTTCGAATACCTGGCATCAGAAAATATTTAGCTGGTCCTGAAATCGGTGGAGGTAATTTTATGGCAGATACTATCCCTGAGGTGTCAGCTGAAAAGCTTAGATCATCATGAATGAATCGGAAATCGAGTTCTTAGGCAGAAGTGATTCTATATATAAAGGCAAAGCTCCAGCTCGACTGGATGTAATGGGAGGAATAGCTGACTATTCTGGTTCTTTAGTATTACAAATGCCTCTTGACCTGTATACAGAAGTAATTATAACCAAGCGTAATGATCAGCTGGTTCGGATCAAATCAGAGGGCTTATCTGCTTCCCTAGATCTACACACTTTAATGTCAGATAGAGGGAACATTGTATCTAAAAAACTATGGAAACATTACAATTTGCCTCAATGGTCTTTGTATGTCTTCGGATGTGTGTTTGTAATCATTGATGAACGATCCTTCGACTTCAAAGGATTAAATATTTTTATAAAATCAGATGTTCCTCAAGGCAAGGGAATATCTTCATCTGCTGCCTTAGAAGTAGCTACTCTAGCTGCATTGTTTAAAGTATTTAATCTAAAAGAGGAAAGAGAATCACTTGCAGTATTAGCACAAAAAGCAGAAAATGAAGTTGCTGAAGCCCCATGTGGCATTATGGATCAAATGACTGTTCATTTAGGACGTAGAGCTAATCTATTACCTATTAGATGTCAACCATTTGAAGTTGGCACCCCAATTCCTATCCTCAAAGGAGTACATTTTGTGGGCATCGATACTGGAATTAAGCATGCTGTAAGTGGAAGTATGTATTCCAAAGTGAGAACTGCAACATTTATGGGATGGAGCATAATATTACAATCATTAGGACTAAAGAAAAGTGAGGTTGCAGATTTGAGAGATAGTTATAATGAGGCTACACATTTTGACAATTATCTCTGCAATATTACTCCAAAAGAATTTAGGGATAGATTTATCAAATTACTGCCCCAGCAAATTTCTGGCAAAGAATTTAGTGCTCAATATGGTATAACTTCCGACCCATTATCTATAGTCAACAAAGGTGAAATTTATAATGTAAGAGTTTGTACTCAACATCCTATTTATGAAAATCATAGAATTCATTCATTTCAAGATACAATTCAAAATAAGTCACCTGATTTAAGTCAATTAGGAGTGTGGATGATGGAAAGCCATGAAGGGTATCGTGGATGCGGATTATCTTGTCCTGAAGCCGATTATATAGTCGAGTTGGTAAAATCAAAAGTCACACAAAATATAATATATGGAGCGCGAATTACTGGTGGTGGATCTGGTGGGACTGTATGCATTCTTACTAAAGACTTAGAGATAATTAAGGAAATTCAACATGACTACGACAAGAAATATCAAAGAAAATCAATAGTATTTATAGGAAGTGGAGAAGGTGCTTATTATTTAAATCAAGATGATCAAAGTCATTAAATTTTGCTTGCCATTTTAATATCGTCTGGATTGTTGAAATTGCTTTCTTTCTAATCATTTCTTGAAAGGGCAATCAAGCCTAGTAATGGCCCTAAAGCCAGCAAAGTATATATAACCTTGGAATCAGTCATTGATTGGAGGTAACTAAGAAGCTGTATACTCACAATTGAAATGGCAAACCCAATACTATTTACAATGGTGAGAGCCGTCCCTTTGATTTCTAAGATAGCATTCTGTGCCACTAATGTGGAGAATAATGGAGAATCGGCAACAACAAAAAAGCCCCATATACAAAGGAATATAATGAAGAGAATAGGGTCATCTATTTTGAAAATAAAAATAGAAAAAAGACAACATATAAAAGAGATGGTCAGTCCTGCGAAGGCCATTCGCTTTACACCCACATAAAGCGATATATAGCCACCTAGAATGCATCCTAAAGTCCCCATAGCTATGATAACAAATGAAAACAAAGCAACATTGAGATTACTTGAAGGGTGGATCTCATTATAGGTAACGAGAATAATAGGAACAAATGCCCAAAAGGCATACAACTCCCACATATGTCCAAAATATCCTAAGGCAGCAGCTCTGAATTTATTATTCCTAAATACTCTAAAAAATGCAGTAAAATCTACAATTTGGCCTGCTTTTCTATGAGGTCCATCTGGAACAAAAAACCATATCATGAATCCACCTAATACAGCTAAAGAAGACGTGATAATAATTACATAATTCCATGATACATTTCCAATAGATAATTTCAAAAAGTGAGGAAATGCAGTACCCAAAACCAATGCACCTACTAAAAATCCCAAGGACAGTCCTAATCCTTTTTCAAAATAATCAGAAGCTATTTTCATACCCACGGGATAGATACCTGCTAAACAAAATCCCGTTGTAAATCTTAATGCTAGTAGACTCCAAAAATGATGTCCATCCCATATCACTCCTATGTTAAAAATAGCACCTGCCAAGGCACAAAACAGGAAAACTAATGAAGGAGAATATCGATCAGCAATAGTCATTATTGCGAAAATCAACGTGCCTGAGATAAACCCAAATTGAACTGCAGAGGTAAGATGCCCCAATGCACCTTCATCTAATGAAAATGATACCATTAAATCCTCCATCACAGCATTACCAGCAAACCAAAGAGAAGTACAGCAAAACTGAGCTATAACAATGATGGGCAAAATGTACTTTGGCGATAACATGATGTAAATATGAACTTTCATTCGTATCATCTTGCTACCTACTGGCTAAAAATCAATGATAAATGATATTTTCAAGCTTCAAACGTGAACAATGCTACTCCAATTCATAAGTTTTATAGCCTTTACAGCCATAGTAGCTGGATATGCCGCATGGAAACTAAGGAGTCATAAACTCAATACTCCAGATGGCTATTTCTTAGGTGGAAGAAGTCTATCAGGTGTTGTGATTGCAGGCTCGATGCTTTTGACTAATATTTCTACAGAGCATCTTATTGGTATGAATGGCTCTGCTTATAAGAATGGGGCCCTTATCATTACTTGGGAAGCGACCTCTGCATTAGCCTTAGTAATCGCAGCTTTGTACTTCGTTCCGAAATATCTCAAAATGGGATTAACTACAATCCCAGAATTTTTAGAAAAACGATTTGATGGATGGGTGAGAACCATAGTGGCCCTACTATTGATTGTTTCTTTTGTAGCCACACTTTTACCAATCGTTTTATACACAGGTGCGATCAATATTGAGAGCATTTTTGATCTTTCAGAATTATTAGGAGTAAGTAAGTCTCAAGGGATATGGATCACTGTGCTTATTGTAGGAATTTTAGGTGCAATTTATGCCATATTCGGGGGGCTAAAAATGGTAGCTTATACGGACTATATCAATGGTTTTGGTCTTTTATTAGCAGGGTTATTAGTACCAATAATTGCTCTTTATGGCATAGGTGATGGTAATATTATTGATGGATTTATAAAAGTATTTAATCATGCTCCTGAAAAATTTAGAGTGATAAGTGATGAACCTTCAATAGGACCAGGATCAAGAAGTGCTATTCTTCCTTTTAGTGTTCTATTCACAGGTATGATTATTAACCAATTATATTTCTGGACGATGCACCAGTCTATAGTGCAAAGAGTATTAGGTGCGGTAAGTCTCAAAGAGGCTCAAAAAGGATTATTATTCACTGGTGTTCTGAAGTTGTTGATTCCACTCATTGTGATTCTACCTGGAATAATAGGGTATTATTACTTTGGGGATGCACATTATGACAACCCTGATATCATTTATCCTGAACTCGTAAAAAAAGTACTTCCAATTTGGTTAACTGGATTCTTTGTAGCAGTGGTAATGGGTGCTGTATTAAGTACATTTAATAGTGCTCTAAATAGTGCTGCAACTATATTCAGTCTTGGCATTTATAAGAGATTTATAGATACCAAAGTAAGTGATTCAGGAACCGTAAAAATAGGTAGATGGGTTTCATTTATTCTGGCCGTATTTGCAATTCTCATAGCCCCCTTTGTTGCTAATGCTCCAGAAGGCTTGTATCAATTACTACAACAATTGAATGGTATATTCTTTATCCCTATTGCTACAGTCATCTTAGCAGGATTCTTTATGCCTCGAGTATCTGCAATGGGTGCTAGAGCGGGACTTATATTTGGATTGCTCTTTTATATAATTGTCAATTTTATTTTGAAAGCAGAAATGCATTTTGTACATATTTGGGGAATTGAATTTGTCTTGAATATTGTCTTTATGCACCTAGTTTCTTATTTCTACAAAAGAAAGAATGACTTTGTTATTTCTGATGTAGGAGCGGTTTCATTAGAACCTTGGAAATATACTAAGGCCGTTAGCATTACTCTCGTCATTGTCACTGTGACCATCTATTTACTGTTAGGCAGTTACTGATAAAAGACTTAATTAATATAACGAAACGAGTTATGAAAATTGGCATAATTGGATATGGAAGAATAGGCAAAATTCATTATCAAAATGTCATTGACTTATTGGATGAATCACATGTGTCCATATGCGATCCTAAAATCGCTAATATAAAAGAAGATGTATCTAGAAACACACCATTACATTCTGACTACCACTCACTTATAAGTACATTCAAACCTGATGCAGTAATTATATGTAGCCCTACTCCTACCCACTTTAGTATAATAGATCATTGTTGCAATAAAGGGATACATGTCTTTTGCGAGAAACCAGTCGACCTCAGTATAGATCAAATGTATATTCTGAAAGATTTGATAGATGGTGCTGGGATATTATTCCATGTAGGGTTCAATAGACGATATGATCCAGATTTTCAGCTTCTTAAGGAGAACATCCTATTAAATGAAATAGGGAAATTACATCAACTTCACATTGTCAGTCGTGATCCTGGGTTGCCACCAATAGAATATATCGAAAGCTCAGGAGGAATATTTTTGGATATGAGTATTCATGATTTTGATATGGCTAGACACCTTGTTGGATATGAAGTCAATGAAGTATATGCTAAAGGAGATGTCATGATTGATTACCGTTTAAGAGATATTGGTGACATTGATACTGCCACAATTGTTCTAAGTTTCACAAATGGTGTTCAGTGTATTATTCAGAATAGTAGACAGTCAACTTACGGGTATGACCAGAGAATCGAAGCCTTTGGAGAAAAAGGATTGCTAAAGGCGAATAATAAACTGGAAAACAGAATAGAACTATGGAATAAAAGTGCTCTTCAATCTGCAAAACCGGAACACTTCTTTTTAGAACGTTATGCAAAATCATATCAGATAGAGGCTGAATGTTTTTTAGCTCATTTATCTGGTAAAAAGGGCAATCATAACTTGATACAAATGAATGACGCAATAAAAGCTACACAGATAGCAATTGCTGCAAAACAATCAGTTGATATGAAAGTTGCTGTAGAAGTACCTTGTGACATCTGAATCTGATGTCTATCTTACTTCAAAGTCTATATTCACTTTTCCACATTGCTTCGGTGCATCGCTTTCTGAGAATCTATACAATTTGGCATTTTTAGTTGCCAGTTTTATGAGATAGCCGTCAGTAGTGGTTGATCCTCTTTGAGTGTATTTGGCAGAGGTCACCTTCCCTGCTGCATTTACACATATATTAATGATTACCCTACCTTCTTTCTGTGAGTTGTCTTTAATTTTCGGGATAAATAAGACTTGACGATTTGAGATATCTTCGGCAGTTCCTGTTTCGGAAGGCTCTTCTGTGAGAGCCATGCTTTCATCAGATAGCTTAAGGTCAGTGTGATCAATAGAAGTTTCATGATTGGCATTTTTTAAAAGGTGAGAAAAGGCGCTTTTCATTTTCTCATACTTTTCTTTCTTGGCTTTTTCTTCCAATTCAGCTTTTCGTTTTTCTGCTTCAAGAGCTTTCTTTTCGTTTAGTTCAGCTTGTTGGAGGTTCTTAACCAGAAAGTCACGCCTTTTCTCAGTTAGTGTGTGTTGTTCATCGAGAGATGTAGATTTTACGACATTTTCAGCTTTGACCTTCTTTTCAGAAGGATTTATCACTGACTTTTTTGTTTCATTCTTTTCTCTCAACTTCTTAAGTTTCGGCTTCAGAATTTTCGTTTCTGCTGCTTTTTTAGGCGGGTTGTTAGATGTTTTTTTCTTAGGAATTGTTTTGGTTGATATTGATTGTTTTGCATCAAATTGAATGAGAAGACCTCTGAAAACGTCTTCTTCCATTTGTTCACTTTTTAAGAATGGAAAAGCTAGTAAACATAATAGTACCGTATGCACGGATATGCTAAAGAAGTAAATACCCGCCTTTTTTCTCTTTCCCTTTTCAGATCTCATGATCTTATCAGTTGATATATAACAGTTTACACCTAAGTGAAATGTATAATGCAACTTTTATGCCGAAAAAGGTATAAAATTCTAACTTTTGCCTAAATCTTCTCCAACTTCCTTCTTAAAACTCACTCCAATTGGTAACTCTTTATTTCCTATTTCTACATCTTGAGTCGTATAGGCCGTGATTTTACTTTTGTTTACTATGAATGAACGGTGAATTCTAAGAAAGTTATCAGGAAGCAATTTGACATAATTTGAGATGGTAGATTTTGTAACAAGGTTTCGATTATCCATAAAGATCCTTACATAATCTTTAAGGCTCTCGAGATACAGAATATCATTTAAATACACCTTATGATTTTTTTTATCGGCATAGATATAAATGGAGTCTTGACTTGTTCTCGATTCGTCTGATTGGCCCAAATTCTCAGGTTTTACATCCACATGATTGAGAAACTTAGAAATGGATTTAAAATATCTCTGGAAGGAAATCGGCTTCAAAAGATAGTCCACAACGTCCAATTCATAGCTCTCAATGGCATAATCTCGATGCGCTGTTGTAAATATCACTTTTGGTGATGATGGCAGAGACTTAGCTAAATCTAAACCAGACAATTCTGGCATTTCTATATCCAAAAAGATAAGATCAATTACCTCATTCTGGACCAAGTGAAAAGCTTCCATTGCACTGTGGCAAGTTCCCGTCAATGCAAGCTGAGGAGTCCTATCCACATAACCTTTTATAACCTTTACAGCCAAAGGTTCATCATCTACAATTATACAATTGTACATTTTTGTCATAGCTCAATATTTAGCTTCACCATAAAGTCTGATTCCGTTTCTTCAATTTTCAGCTTATGTCTATTCGGGTATTGAAGTGACAGCTGCTTTCTCAAGTTTTCAATACCTATTCCATTTTTACCACTTTGATTATTCCGTCCTACTAAACTCTTTGTATTCCATGTTTTGAGTTCTAATATTCCATTCTTTACTTTTAGATTAATCTTGATTACCGGAGTTTTCTCTCCACCAGTCAAACTATATTTAAAAGCATTTTCTACTATAGGTATCAAGAGTAAGGGAGCAACTACAGCCTCGCTCATATCTATATTTTGAGAAAGAATCAAATCCACTCTTTCATTAAAACGAAGTGCTTCGAGGTCGGCATAGTTTTCAATTAACGCCCACTCTTTGGTCACCAGAACTCGATCTTCATTACACTCATACAGCGTATAATCCATGATTTCGGACAATTTTAGAATCATCTCTGGAGTATCCTTTGAACCCAATTGCGCTAATGAGTAAATATTATTGAGCGTGTTAAAAAGAAGATGAGGGTTCATTTGAGCTTTTAGAAAACTAATCTCTGAGGCTTGTTTTTCTTTTATAAGTTGAGCTTCTAAGTTTCTATGAGAGAACCTCTCTTTGGTCATTTTGATGAGAAAAAGAAGAAGGGTAGGAAGAAACAGGCTTGGTACATATACCTGAAGGAGATAAAATGGGTCTGACATTATTTGCCAAAGAGATTCAAAATCTACCTCACCTCTCACAATAGGCTCTGCAACATAAATAATGAGTAGTCTGCTTATAACTGATGCCACATAGCTTGTCGCAATAAAAATGAGTAAGAGTGGAATCCACTTTTTTCTAAATAAGAAATTTGGAATGACCAGATAAACTATAATATAAGCTGTAGTTATATGAATCGGAAGAAGGGATACCATATTGGCTAGATTCTGCACAAAAGTTCCCCCAAAAAGACTTCCATGATAAGCTGTGCTAAGGGTAAGTCCAAACCAAAAAAGAAAATGATTTAACCACCTAACACTGATAACCTTGTCTACAAATTTTAATTCAGCAGGCATATAAAGTTTATTCGCAGCTCTAATATCCCTTGCAATTGAAGATGAATTTGACTTTATCGATGAATGTTCTTTACCTGACAATGAATGATGTTGAGATGTAGTCTAACATAGCTGTAATATCCAAATTAAGCAAACAGCGACATTTTTGAGGTATTCGTCGCCTTTTAGATTTTAAAGTCTAATGATGATTGATATTTGTAATCACAAAGACAGAAGCGCGATGTCATTATATATTTAAAAACACATCATGAAAAAGAAAATCATTATGAATATCAAAAATAGTTGTTTCAAAAAATCAATAGTTACATTTCTTCTCAGTTTGTCATTAAGTTTTTTTAGCTCCGTGATTTCTGGTCAAGATTGTTCAACTTTAATGAAAGCCGTCCTTGACAACGACATTGAGGAAGTCCAACAAATTCTAAAAAATAACAAAACAAAAGTAGACTGTACAGATGGATCTAGTGATCCTAGGACGGCTCTAGTTGCAGCATCCCGCAATGGGTTTTATGAGATAGCAAAACTCTTAGTGCAAAACGGAGCGGCTGTAAATTATCATTATAGGGGTGATGAATCTCCACTAATAGCAGCAAGTAAAAGTGGAAATCTAGATTTAGTAAAATACTTCATCAGTCAAAAAGCTAATGTGAATGACAATATAAGTGGCGATGGAACCCCTCTTCTCAATGCAGCTCGTCATGGTCATTCAGAAATTGTGGAATATCTTATAGAAAAAGGAGCAAAAATAAATGCAAAAACAAGTGGAGACGGGACTGCTTTAATCAATGCAATCCGGAGCGGAGATGAAATGACAGCAATAGCTTTACTTTCAGCTGGTGCCGACCCAAACCTTTCTTCATCTGGTGATGAAAATCCTATGTATCATGTTTCAAAATCAGGAAGTGTCAAACTTATGCAACTTCTAATAGACCAAGGTGGAGACGTAAATTTAGAAATGAGAGGAGATGGAAGTCCTCTTATCATTGCTGTAAAAAGAGGTCACTCAGAATTAGTAGAATTACTATTACAAAATGATGCCGATCCTAATATGGGAGTGAGAGGAGATGGAAACCCACTTATCATGGCAGCCAGAAGAGGAGATGAGAATATTGTTAAAATGCTCATTAAGAATGGTGCGGATGTAAACTCTGAGGTGAAAGGAGATGAAACTCCTCTCATTCAAGCATCATGGAATGGCCATTTTGAAATTGTAAAATATTTAGTAGGTAAAGGAGCTGATGTTAACAAATCTTCAAGAGAAGGTTCTTACTTCAATTCTTCTTTACGTACTCCTTTGAAAATGGCTCGAAAAAGTGGAAACAGTGAAGTAATTGACTTTTTGATATCAAAGGGGGCTAACGACTAAAAAGTCTCATTCAAGAAGCAATAAAAAGAAATCAATTCTTGTGATTGGTTTCTTTTTCTATTTAACTATTACCTTATCCATATACAAAGTCCCTTCCTTATTAACTACATGAAGGATATAGAGCCCACTGAGATCTATGGCTTTCAAATCTACACTCTGACTAAAAGGAATATCTTTAACAAGTCTGCCATCCATACCGAATATCCTAATTCTCTCAAAATCAAGGGGCTCATCTGTTTTAAATTGGACAATACCATCAGTTGGATTAGGATAAAGCTTTATGGGTGAATCTGAAGTGATTTGTTCAACATCAGTGGTTAGTCCTTTGATATTCTGATCTAACCAACTAAACCTTGCCGTGATCCATCTTTTTAGCTCAGTAATCTCATCGTTGTAGTCATTTCCAATAAACTTGTTAGGCCATACATATTGACCCAGTATTCTCCATCTTTCAAAATTTCTATTTACTGCAGGTCCCATATGTTGTATAATAGAATCTATGTCATTCATGACATTTTCAGTAGAAAGTATATTCTCTCTAAAGTAGAAATACCTATCTTTTAGTTGCTGCTTAAAAGCATTATCGCTGAGCAACCTATCCCACCAGAATGCATTTACCCAAAAATCATCAGGGCATACTTGATTAAACTGATGTGCCCATCCCCATGTCTCTCCTCCATCACAATAATTAGCATTGCCAAAAGCCAAATTATAATCCCAAATTGGACCCATGGCAAGTTTTCCTCCGTCTGAATCCTTTTGTTTATGCATATACGTACTTAGGCGATATCCATCTACATTTCTAGTTATCTCATTCATAATGATCATATCAATGAAGCTATTCACATCAATATATTTGCTATATCCGTTGTCAGGGTGATTGAAGTTATTTGACTTTAATACTGTTTCAAAATTAGTTACCCAGGTCCTGATATATCCTTTTTGAGCACCAGAAATGTCTTCTGGCTTTGGGTAATGATATATAAATTCTGTTACATTGCTTCGTCCGGGTATTGGTCTATATTGTGATGCCCATGCTACTTCATCCCGGTCACCTTTATCAAATTTCAAGATGTATCCTCCAGTCAAATCGTCCCCTGTGTTTTCATCGGGATTAAGCTTATTGACATCCACCCTGTTTTTGTCTCTTTTAATTTTTTCAGTGAACACGACTACTCCATAATATATATCATTGATGACTAGTTCACATAACTTAACCCTTGGAGCATAGCTCATTATCTGACCTCCATAATGATATGTTAGCACATTACGCATAAGGCTCTTATCGCTGTATGGACTATGAATCACCCAATCACTCTCTTCTGGAAATCCCAAAAGAGAAATATTTACATCCTCATTCATATCATCCCAAGTTTCTAACCCAAACCCTTTTTTAGGAAATAAGGATAAGGAAGACTGCCCTCTCAACTCAATGCCTATGCGACCATCGAAGTGAAAATTAGTGCTATTAGCACTATTCATACCGCCATCTTCATTATACACAATTCTCATATTGCCACCTACTTTAGGCTCATCTACAATGGCCGATCCATTATCAGTATTGATATAGATGATGGGCAGAGAACTTTCAGTAAACTCAAGACCAGAACTTTGTGGCCCCATTTCTAAGTCAAAACTAATATCAGAACTTGTAGCGCTTTCTTGATGAATTTCTACAGCAACTATATTTTTTCCACTTAGAAGAGGTCTATTAATTTGTAATCTTTCTACTCCATTTTCAGTTCCTACCGAGCTCGCAAATGTCTCATACGTAACCGACCCTGAAGGCATATTACGTCTAGCTATTTCTTCTCCATTGAGGTATATAATTGCCCCATCATCAAAAGTGAGATCTATTTGAAGAATTTCATATTGATCAGGATTATCCACCTCGATAGATTTTCTAACATACAGAGTTCGTATTCCTGACTTTACGGTAGTAGTTTCATCATTATCACCATATCCTATATGGGCTTTACCCGATTTCCAACCTTCGTCATTATATTGGTTTTCATACCATTCTGTGCTGGATTGAGTAGAAGGGGCATTTCCATTATCATAATAGCTCCATTCACTTCCCTTCATAATGAGGGTCGGTTGACTCAATATGATATGGGATGATAGTGTTAGAATTAATAAAGTGAGAATAAAGGCATGTGATGACATTCTAAACCGATTGGTACATACCAAAAATAGAAAAGGCAGCCAATACTGACTGCCTTTTTTCTTATCTTATTTAATTTTTAATATCCTAAAGGACCAATTTTACTGTAAGTGCAAAATCATCGTAAATCGCCTTATCAGCTAAAGCACCAAATTTTGTAGAACCATATTTCACATTATAAAGTGTACGGTCCACTGCTATTTCTGCCGTTGCAGTATTTCCTTCAACCGAACCTGTGAAAGTAAGTGGCTGAGTAATTCCTTTTATAGTTAATTCACCACTAAATTGATAAGAGTTATCTCCTTTACTCATTACATCACTGATTACCAAATTGGCTGTAGGGTAATTAGCGGTACCGAAGAAATCATCAGAATAAAGATGTCCTTCCAGCTTTTCCTTACCCTTTCCAGCTTTAAGATCAGTCACTTGTAGTGAAGCCATGTCTATTACAAAATCACCTCCTATTGGTGCTCCATTGGCAAACTGAAGAGCTCCACTTTTTACACCTATAGTTCCTGAATGCTGACCAGTTACTTTCTTACCTATCCACGCTATTGTGCTTTCTGCAGTATTTATCTGCTTTACCATTACATCTCCATAACTCAATGATACTGAAAGTTCAAAGTCATCATATATGGCTTTATCTGCTAATGCGCCAAATTTTGTAGACCCATATTTAACATCGTAAAGAGTTCTGTCTACTGTGATATCAGCAGTAGCAGCATCTCCATTTACATTGGCTTGAAATGAGATAGTATTCTTTATGTCTTTGATAGTTAAATCAGCTGTGATATCGTAATTCCCGCCACCTGTTGATTTTACAGATGCAAATTTCAAAAGCGCAGTTGGGTGAGATAATGTACCAAAGAAATCAGCAGAAGAAAGGTGGCCTTCCAATTTTTCTTTGCCTTTGCCCGGCTTCAAATCAGTAACTTTTAGGCTACTCATGTCAATCGTAAATTCACCTCCCACAAGAGAAGATCCATCAAATTGTAATTGTCCACTTTTAAGTCCTATTGTTCCAGAATGCTTTCCGGTGACCTTTTTACCTACCCAGCTAATTGTACTTGCTGTAGAAGATACCTGCTTAGTTACAATATCACTTGCTGTTGTAAGCGAAATGCTTATTAAGACAAGTAAGAATGAAAATACTGTTGATTTAATCATATGTTATAAATAATAATTTGTTTTAAAATTCTAATTTTTGCTTCGCATTAATTTCCTGCAAATATCTTCTTTCCAATTTCATGTTGCATTCATCTAGATTAACAAATATGATCATGCAAAGATCATGGAAACAAGAACTCACTCTAAAGCTCAATCAAGACGTAGAAGTTTTGAAAAACATTATAAAGTATTGTTAAATCGACTTCTAGTGGACTTCCAGGACAAATGGAAGTCTGCATTGTGGTGTGGCCAATTGCTTTTCAGAAATCAACTCAACCATGTCCAAAATCTTTTGATTTAAGATTTTTGGTTTCTTTAATCCTAATACTGCTTTCACATTTTCCATCTCACCTATACTTTTCAGCAACTCTTCATAGAAGGTAGTTTCGATCACTGGATAGGTCAAAACCTTAAAATCATCGTCATAACCTGCTCCTTTTGCTGCCAAATTTAAGGCAAGGTCCAAATCCCCGATAGTATCCACCAATCCTGCTTCAACCGCATCATCGCCTGACCATACTCTTCCTTGGGCGACTTGATGGATTTCCTCTTTGGTTCTATTACGACCAGCTGCTACTCTGTCTAGAAATAGTTGGTATGTCATTTCTGTATTAGCTTGCAACTTTCTGTTCTGTGCATCATTTCTAGGCACCATTGTGGAATACATAAAAGTATTAGCCCCCGTACCGATAGAATCAAAATGGATTCCTAAGTTTTCTGAGAATGTCCCACTAAGATCAGGTATCATAGCAAACACCCCTATAGATCCAGTCAATGTATTAGGCATACTGACAATTTCATCTGCTCCACAAGCAATGTAGTATCCTCCTGATGCGGCATAATCTCCAAATGATGCTACAACATATTTACCTGCTGATTTCAGTTCTTCGACTCTATCCCAAAGAATGTCGGAGACAAGTGCATCTCCTCCCCCAGAATTCACTCTTAGCACTACCGCCTTTACATCATCCTTTTTCATCAACCTATCAAATACTTTAGAATACACTTCTGTTGAGATCAAACCTTTTTGATCTCCAGCGTTAAGAATAGTACCCTCCATATGGACGACGGCAATTTTATCAGATGAAGATGATTGAACGCTACCTGTGAGGCTTATATAATCGGAGAGGTCAATATATTTCACTTTTTTTCTATCGACAGCATTTTTGAGCATTTTATCAAAGTCCTTCCGGTACATGAGCTTATCTGCAAGTCCATATTCCATAGCGACCTTGGCTGTCACAATTGTACCATCTGATATAATTTGCTCTAGATCTTCAGCTGTTATGTTTCGATTTTCCACGATATGGCTTATCCATTGATCCTGAAAATCTCTTAAAAACTCTTTTGATTGGTAGTCATTTTGTGGGGATGAAGATGTACGATAATAGGGTTCAATAGCACTTTTGTATTGACCAGCATAATAGACATCTACTTTGGCTCCAATCTTTTTTACTAACTCGCCGAAATATGGAATAAGCATACCAAATCCTCTAATGTCCATCATACCCGTAGGGTTTATAGCTAGACTATCTGCAAGACTAGCAAAGAGATAACCATTTTGGGAAAAATATTCTCCATATGCCATTATTGGCTTACCACTTTCTTTAAAGTCCTTTATAGCCTCATAAATACTCAAAGCTGTAGACTGCCCTATTGAAGGAAATTGAGTTTCTATTAATAAACCATTTATTTTTCTGTCTGTAGCCGCAGCTCTAATACTTGATTTGATATCATTTAGACCAATATTATCAATTACCTCAAAAGTCAACCCGGATTGATCCACATTACCTCCAAGTTCAGTAATTATCTCATCGAGCTTGATATGCAAAGTAGAACCTGATGAAACGGTCTCAGAAGGAGCAGAAGATACTGCCATCAGAAAAAAGAAAAAGAAAATAGCTCCGAAGGCCAATATCGTGCCTAGGCAGGAAGCTGTAAGATATTTGAAAAAATTCTTCATTATATTATTTAAAAACATAATAAGTCATAGGGGAAAGAAGGCTCAAAAAGTGTCTAATTCATACCAAAGCTACAAAGCCAAACTGCTAAAATCAAAAGGAAGAAAACACTTGAGACTAAACACCCAAGAAATAAAAACTATTCTAACCCGATATTGCTGTAGATGTTCACTCATCATGTGCAGTATTTTCTTTTCAATTCCTACTTCTTTTTCTCAAATTAACGTTGATCAAGCAAATGACTTAGAGCTCAATCCTGAAAGCTTAGTCAGAAATGTATTTATCGGTCAAGGGGTAAAAGTGGAATCCGTGGATTTCTTTGGTACCAATAATGCCATTGGTGTATTTAGGAATGGGAATAATGATATTGGATTAAATAGAGGTATTGTAATCTCAACAGGAGGAGTAGAAACATTAGCTATGTCTAATAATGATAAAGCTACTGGATCTTCTACAAGTAGTAGAACGGTTAAAAGTGATGAGTTAGCAGCAATAGCTGGAAGCGACTTGTTTGATGTAGCCATAATAGAGCTCCAATTTAGACCAGTCGATGATTTAATAGGTTTCAATTTTGTATTTGGATCTGAAGAATATCCTGAATTTGTCTGTTCTCAATTTAATGATGTATTTGCATTCTTTATTGATGGACCAGATCCTAATGGAGGAAATTACGTCTCAGAGAATATTGCTTTAATTCCAGATCCATCGGATCCAACTGGCAACACTTTCACGGATTTCCCTGTGACTATTAACAGTGTAAACAACGGTGAAATAGGATTAGAAAATGGTAATGGTACCTGTACGGAACTGGGAGAAAGTCTAGCTTTTAGCACTTACTTTAATAATAATGATCTAAGTAGGACATTCACTCTCGACGGTTTTTTAGATGTATTCAGAGCACAAGTCAATGTAATGCCATGTGAACTCTACACCTTAAAACTAGCAATTGGTGATGGGTTTGATGATGCATATGATTCGGTAGTATTTCTAGAAGCAAAAAGTTTTTCATCCGCTGTTCATACTGTATTTGTAGATGCTCCTGGAGTGGATTATACTATGATGGAAGGATGCGACCCTACAAAAATTAAAGTACAACGATTAGACAATTCTTCAGATGCATTAGACATCAATTTTGAAATAGTAGAAGGTCCAAATAGTGCAGTGAGAGGAGTAGATTATACTCTTAATAGGAATGAACTTGTAATTCAAGAAGGACAAGAAGATACTGAGCTTATTATCACACCATTGGATGATGGATTATCAGAGGGTGATGAAATGATTTATTTCGTATTTAGAAATGGTGACTGTTTTAGAGATACAGTTAGGATAGGAATTTTGGACTATAAAACCCCTGATTTCGCGGTACCTATTGATACAATGCTTTGTGAAGGCGAAAGGATACAGCTGGAAGAAGATGGTGATTTTAACCAGTTGAAGATATTCGAAAAAAGTGGTGAATTCCCAATTGGAGACCCCATTCGAGGAGATTGCAGAAGTACTATAGTAGTCAGTGATTTAGATATTCAATTTTTAAACGAAGCTTCTTTTGTTCAGGTCTGCATCGATCAGTTAGAGCATCAGATGCTTTCTGATATGGAAATATATTTAGTTTCTCCTGGTGGTCAAGTATTAGAACTCAGTACTAATAATGGCGAAGATGGCGGTAATGAAGAGGAACTAGACCACCTAATTAATACATGTTTCACATTAAATTCTGCTGCTCTTATTAATGGTGGAAACCAAGAAGAAGGACCTTTTTTATCTTCTAATCCAGCATACACTGGTAATTTTAGCCCAGAACAAAATTTTGAAGATTTCTTTGGTGGGTTTTACTCCCCAGTAAACGGTAAGTGGAGTCTTGTTATAAAAGACGATCAAAATGAAGATCTGCAAGGAACACTGTTTCAGTGGTCATTAAAATTTAACCCTCAGTATAGTGAAGTTAGATCTTACATAATAAATGGTAATAATGTATTCGGATCACCTACTATTGTGGATGAAAACTCAGAAATTACAGAAACGATTACTCAGAATTATGGATGTACATTCACCCGTTCTTCCACAGTAGATTTTACACCTCTTCCAGAAGCACCTACAGTAAGTTGTTCTAATCCAAGAAGGAATCAGATTTTCTTAGAATGGAGTGATTCTGATGTAGATGAGTATGAAGTCAAAATAGGCACTGGACAATGGGAAGTCATCACAGAAGGCACGGAATTTTTAGCAGACAATCTAGGTTTAAGCGCTAATTATTCATTCGAAGTGAGAGCAGTAAAGAATGGTTGTCTTGGACCTTCTGAACAATATCTCTGCACTACTCCTCCATGTGCCGATACAGAAATCATTATAGAAAACACTGTCTCAACATCTTCAGGATGTTTGAATAATGGACAAATAGATGTAACAGTTACAAGCAATGATGGCCCTTATCGTTACCAATTAGATGCACAGACCAGTGATGACGGAATATTCACAGGGCTTGCAATTGGGGCTTACAGGGTTTTTGCAACTGATATATATGGTTGTACATTCCGCACCACGATTAACATTGAAGGTGTAGAGCCTATCCAATTGGGAATGGAAGGTAGCAAGGTGTCTTGTGATGCAGATATTAGAGGAACTGCAATTACTTTAGTATCTGGAGGTCAAGAACCATTTCAATATCAATGGAATAATGGAGCAATTACGTCATCATTAACAAAAATAGAACAAGGAATTTATGCTGTAACTGTCACAGATGCCAATGGTTGTACTCAGACCAATGAGGTAGAAGTCGAAGAAGGTAATATTCCTTCAGTGGTATATACACAAACTAATGTATCATGTTTTGGAGATCCTACTGGATCTGTTCAGCTATCAGCTTCAGGTGGAGATGGACCATACGAGTACAGATGGGCAGATGGTTTTGCAACTGTTCTACCAGAAAGAAAAAACTTAAGTGCGGGAATTTATTCCGTTTCGGTTCTTGATGTGAATAGATGTTATGCATTGGCCGAAATAGAAATAACAGAACCTGAAAACTTTGCAACTACAATTGAAAAAGAAGACAATGACTGTTTTGGCATGTCGGCAGGTATAGCTAGATTGAATATACTTGGTGGTACTTCTCCTTATGACATTTATTGGTCAAATGGAGAAAAAAGTAGTGCTATAGGAAATTTGGAAGCAGGTGAATATGGAGTGACCATCACGGACTCAGGTGGATGCCGATCAGAGAATTCTATTACCATTACTGAACCTTCCGAAAGAAGCATAATTTTCGAAGAACAGCCAATAACATGTCATAAAGGAGAAAACGGAACACTCACTGCCCAAGTTCAAGGCTCTAATGGAAATTTCACTTATGAATGGGACAATGGCAGAGCTTTTCAATCCATAAATAATCTAGAAAAAGGAAGATACTGTGTAACTATAACAGATGAAAATGGCTGCGTGATTAATGACTGTTTTGTCATGGAAGAGCCACCTGCCATGAGTATATCAGTAGAAGCTCATCATATTACATGTTTCCAGAGTACAGATGGTTCACTTCAAATAGATTTAACTGGGGTATTAGGTCCTTATACGATAGAACTCAATGGAGAAACTGTCCTGACTCAATCCAATGGACTTGTAACTGAACTTAGGTCAGGCACTTATTTTGTGAAAGTAATAGATGCTATAGGATGTAGCACTTCTGATGTGATCGAAATAATCGAAGCATCAGAACCTTCACTTTACCCTGAAGTAGAGCACATTGACTGCATAGGAGATAAAACTGGATCAATTTTCATGAGGTATCAAAATGAGCCTAATGCTACCATGCTGTGGACTGATGATCAAGGCAATGAATATGAAGGAAGGCGAATCACAGAACTGAAATCAGGAAGTTATAATTATGAGATATCTACAAGAACTGGATGTGTTCTTACAGGGAGTGTGATAGTCAACGAACCACCTGATCCTCTCAAGTTAGAAGTAAACTCTACAAATATCACATGTCATGAAGATAGAGATGGCAGTATCACGATTAATGGTCAAGGAGGCAGTGGAGGATACTTTTACTCACTTGATGGAAATAATTTCCAGAGGGCGGGGCAATATAGAGGCCTCAAAGCTGATACTTATCGGACCTATATCAAAGATGAAAATGGATGTACTGTAGAAGGTGACACCATCACAATATCAGAACCAAATCCACTAGAAGTATCCTTAAGAAGAGATACAACCATAGAAACAGGAACAGACTTGGAGATCATTCCACAGGTAACTAATGGTCAAGGCGAACTTATGTACGAATGGATCATTTCTTCTGAACAAGAATTATCATGTACCGACTGCTCCAACCTTTATGTGAATAATGTATCTGAAGATTTCCTATTGAGAATTCAAGTCGAAGACGACAGATTATGTACTGCAGCAGATGAGGTGAGGGTCTTTGTAATCAAAGATTATGAAATGCATGTTCCTACTGGATTTAGTCCAAATGGGGATACTAAGAATGAAATTCTAAATGTATTCGGACCAGAATTTGGATTGATAAAAGAATTCAACATCTACCTCCGAAATGGGACTAATATTTACAATGAATACAATTTCAGACCAAACACCACGTCCAAAGGGTGGGATGGTACATTCAGAGGAAAGATAATGCCAGCAGGAATATACATATGGACTATGCATGTGGAGTATGATGATGGAGCAAGACAATCATTCAAAGGAAGTGTACAACTGATAAGATGATGAATAAAATAGTCCTTTTACTCTTGATTTTGCCATTCTTCGGAAATTCTCAAGACACACACTTTTCCAGTAGGTACGCCATGAAGGAGTATAATAATCCAGCTCTTGCCTCTGCATATAAAGGAAGCGAACAGGTTTCAATAATGTACAGAAGGCAATGGTCAAGTCTTGGTTCTGGGTTCCCCTTTCAATCATATGCCGTTAACCTCAACAAAAAACTAGAATGGGATGGCAGTAATGAATTTTCTGCTAACCTTAGATTTATTAAAGATTTAGCTCCTGGCAAGTCCTTCACACAAAATCATATCATTCTGGCCGCCAACTATAAAAAGCTTCTAACTGATAGATACAACGAAGCCCAATTTTTATCTATTGGGTTCTCTGGAGGACTAGGGCAAAACAAGGCCAATTGGGAAGGTCTATGGTTTGGAAATCAATACAGCTTTGAACAAGGCAATCCGGATTTTAGCATAGAATCAGGTGAGAATGTATCAGTATTGTTAGCTAAAAAAACCTTTCCTGATCTAAATCTTGGATTAGCATATGAATATTATCTGCCTAAATTCTCAATGGTGGCGAGCCTCGCGATACATCACCTCACAAAACCAGATATCTCATTTGTACCAAATCTTGACATTAGAAATGACAGAAAAATATCGGCAAATATTTCGCTGAACGTGCTGATGAAAGAAAATCTCTATTTCATATTTTCCCCTTATTACTCCAGGCAAGGAGTTTTTCACTATGCCAGTGGGAAACTAGGTTTTGCTTTTGCTGCAGCGGATGACTATGATATCAATTTTGGTGTTTCAATAGCCCCAAGTATGGTACAAAATTTTGAGGGGTTAGGGTTTGAGTCTTTGTCACTTCAGATTTTTATTGAGAAAAACGAATATCGTTTCGATCTATCTTACGATGCAACAATTTCTAAGCTATCAGCATTCAATGGCGGTAGAGGAGCTTTTGAATTTTCCTTTTCCTACACCAGAAAAAACTACAATCCGAAGTCCTCGTTTGTGAGGAATTTTCACCAGTTGTAATGATTTTATTCTTGTGGCACAAATTTTAAAGAAATGGAATTCACACAGTGTCTTGTGTTCTTTTCTGTAAGCCGTTCTCCTGAAAAAACATGACCTAAATGCCCTTTGCAATTAGTGCAAATGATCTCAATTCTCCTTCCATCAGCATCAGGGACTCTAGTTACAGCACCTTCTACTTCATCATCAAAGCTAGGCCAACCACAACCACTAGAAAATTTGTCTTCTGAGGTATATAGATCTGAATCACACTGTCTGCAGGTGTATGTTCCTAGTTCCTTGTGTGTATCAAATTCACCTGTAAATGGCCTTTCAGTTCCTTTATTGATAATTACTCTTTCTTCTTCTGGTGTAAGTGGATTATACACTGTATTGCTTTATTGAAATGTAAACATGAAATCAGTTCAAATTGTTCCCATTCAATTTACACTGATATCAGTCAAAGTCATGCCTCTAATAGATCCACCAGCAAGTAGTATGTCACCATATTTCTTATAGTTATTCCAAGGTGATTGAAATCGAGGTAAGCTATCTTGATAATTGGTGTAATAATCCCACTGGGTCACTAATCTCGAACTATCATCAACATATACTAAATACTTATTATCTGGAGTCACTCCGACATCAGCAAAAGTTAATTCAATAACATCAGAATTTCGACCTATTTGAGAAGTGTCTTTTCCAATGTATTTTAAGGTAACACCAGAGTCTTTCAGCTTAAAAGGCATAACGAGCCAGTAGCTATCATTAATCCACCAACCATTACCTCTTTTTAAAAAAAAGTCTAGGCTATCACTTTCGGTAAATTTTACATCTCCTCTACTAGCACTTCCACTTTTGTCTTCTAAATTCAATTCTATGGAGATACCGTCATTAGGTGATATTATTTTTGCCTTCTTCTCTGCTTTATTCCATTCATGTTGTCGGTTCCCAAAGAATGTCCATTTTAACTCATTGGTATTATCCCAAGCTTCTCTGCCCCCCATAGCTTCCATTACTTCATCAGCTATGGCTATAGCTTTTGTATCAGAGGCATTTTCATTAAACCCATCTGCAGCAGGGTTGATTTCTGATTGAGAAATGTCTTCTTTAGGCTCACAGGAAATGATAAGTAATGAGGTTATAGAAAAAGAAATTATTAAGAGAAGTTTCATTCTTGAATTTTGTTATTTACAATTAGTTTTTTTGCTTCACTACTCTTCCAGGCGTATATGGAGCCCCTACAGCTTCTAACATCTGTTCTATTTCAACGACATCCACTTTATAGATTTCTTTGACAAATATCTGAATTGGACCAAATTCCTCTTTTGCAATTGCATAACTATCTAAATGTGTTTTTGTAGGAGCGGAGGTTGAATATTTTTGTTCATAATTTAATCCACCCAATCGCCAAAAAGGTGTAGGTTTTTGATCCATATCTAGTCTTCTTTTAATTCTATCTCCATTCATCATAACATTAGCATCTCTTAACTTAGTCTCTAGTCTAACCACTGCCTCACTCATTTCATCCATAGGTGTCTCCGCTAATTTGATTGCTTCTTTTATGAATTTTACTTTGTCATTAATTTCAGACAACATTCTTCTCGTGCTTTGCATTTCTGCTGAAAGGGCAGCCACATCTCTTTGAAAGGACACTTTTGCTTCTCTATCAGAAGCTGGCAGAACAGTATTATTCAGAGTCTTAACACTGAATGAAACAGGGTCAACTAACTTCTCTGATGTTCCATTTTTCATAACTGACATTTCTATAGTATACAAACCAGGTGATACTAATGAACCTTGACGTTGGCCCGCAAAAGGATTATAAAAAGATGGCTTTCGCAGATTTACAGGGTCTTTCAGTGTATATCTCATATTCCAATGTATCCTCTTAAGCCCTTTACTTGATTTTTTAATTATCTTTTTTACCACTACACCATCCTCGTTCTTTATTGTAAATACAAGCTGAGGAGCTTTCTCTTCAACTTCTGCTTTTAATTCATCATAACTTGGGTAAGGAGTATTACTTCCCTTTTTGACTAATTCTTTTTCCTTTTTCTGTCTTTTATCTTTCAGTGATTTGAATTCATCATTGTAGAAATATGTGATAATTGCCTCAGGTCCTAGATTGTCCGCTGAATAATATCGATCTCCTTGAAATGCCTTTCCTGGAAGACCAAGAGGAGTACTCTTTTCCCACATCAATGCCTCTCTAATTGGATAAATAGTAGCTGTCTGATTTAATTCAACATTTCTCAATGAAGTATAATCATCCAAAATGTAAAAACCTCTACCAAAAGTCGCCAAAATAATATCCTCTTCGCCTCTATGAATAGCAATATCTCTTACTGCGATAGTAGGTAATCCGCTACCTAATTTCTGCCAATCCTTACCGCCATTCATAGATGTAAATGCTCCAAACTCAGTACCACAGAATATCAAATCAGAATCAACATGATCTTCTTCAATAGTATATGCACTTCCTCTTTGAGGCAAGTCAGAACCGATATTTATCCAACTCCTTCCTTTATCTCTTGACTTAAATACATAGGGCTTAAAATCTCCAAATTTATGATGATTCACGATTGCATATATTACATTAGGATCATGTTGAGAGCAGTATACACTATTTATATATGACTGTCTTGGAGCTCCGGATATATCATTGGCTTTACGCCAAGATTGGCCTCCATCTTCAGTAATTTGAATCAATCCATCATCAGTACCTATAGCGATTGTATTTTCATCTAGAGGTGATTCTGAAAGTGCGACAATGGTTCCATATTGCGAAGTGGATCCATTTTTTGCTACTGCATCTATGCTCACTACCCGATCATACACCTTAAGTTTATTACGGTCTAATTGTCGAGTAAGATCTTCCCCTAGGACATCCCAGCTGTGTCCGTAATCATCACTTCTAAAAAGTTTATTTGCTGCAAAATATAGCCTACCTTTTTTATGGGGGCTTACAGCTAATGGCGCATCCCAATTCCATCTATACAGATCTTCGTCTTTTCGAGGCTTAGGTTGGATACCTAATTCTTCTCCACTTTTTCTATCATACCTTACCAGTACACCATATTGAGATTGAGCATATACAATGTCTGGATTAAAAGGATCGACTTGACTTTCAAAACCGTCACCACCATGTGTCATATACCAATCTTGATTAGTAATACCATGATCAGTGATTACTCTGGAAGGCCCACCCATACTGAAATTATCCTGAGTTCCTCCATATATATTGTAAAATGGTTTATCGTTATCTACTGCTACTTTATAAAACTGAGTGATTGGTAAATTCTGTTTAAAGTCCCAATGTTTTCCTTTATCAAAAGTTTCATAGATACCTCCATCACACCCTACTAGAAGGTGGCTATTATTTTGAGGATTGATCCAAATACAATGATTATCTACATGCTTTGTATCCTCTCCTACATTTTTAAAAGTTTTACCTCCATCATGTGTCACTTGCATCCAGGTATCCATAGAATATACTGTATGGGGATCTACGGGGTCAGCTATTATTTCTTGATAATAATTTCCACTTGTTGAATGTCCACTTTGTTTTTTCCAGCTAGCCCCTCTATTTGTGGATTTGAAAAAGCCTCCTTTCCCATTTGCAGCTTCCACTATGGCATAAATAATTTCTGGATCTGCAGGTGACATGCTCAATCCGATCCTTCCCAATTCAGTAGAAGGAAGGCCCTTCTGAATTTTACTCCAGGTCTCTCCCCCATCCGTGCTTTTATGAAGACCAGATCCAGGGCCACTGCTTACATAAGTAAATACATGTCTTCTTCTTTGATAAGTAGAAGCGTATAGAATATTAGGGTCTCTAGGATCCATGATTACTTCATTCACCCCTGTATGAACATCCACCTTCAGTACATCTTTCCATGTCTTTCCCCCATCGGTTGTTTTGTACAAACCTCTGTCACCACCTTTGCTCCATAATGGTCCTAAAGCCGCTACATATACAACATCAGAGTTATCAGGATGTACGACAATATTTCCAATATGTTCTGAGTCCATAAGTCCCATATTACTCCATGATGCTCCTCCATCTTCTGACTTATAGACTCCATCTCCATAAGCTACAGATCTCTGACCATTATTTTCTCCAGTTCCTACCCAAATCACATTCGAATTACTAGGATCCATAGTGATGCACCCGATAGAATAAGAGTTCTGACTATCAAATAGAGGAGTATATGTTACTCCATTATTAATCGTCTTCCACACTCCTCCTGATGCAACAGCAACATAATATTCAAATGGATTGTCTGGATTAACAGCAAAATCAGAAATTCTTCCTGAGGTAATGGCTGGTCCAATGTTTCTCCATTCTAGACCACTGATATCTACATCAGTAGATGTACTTTTTTCTTTTTGCCCATTAAGAGAAATCAGAAAACATATAGACAAAATCAATGTTAAGAGAATAGCTTTTTTCATACTTATCGTTTTGTAGGTATCATTGAGATAAGTAAAGTTAAGGCATTCATATGAATTCGACCTTAAATAGAAGATTTGAGAGATAAGAGTATCAATTCTATTTAGAGAAAAAGAAAATCACGAACTTAGAAGACCCAGTTCAAATCCTCTCCTCACCATTCCAGCTACATTTTTCACATCTAACTTTTCGAGTAAATTCTTCCTATGACTCATAACTGTATGAGGGCTAATAAAGAGTTCCTGAGCGATCATATCAGATGTATATTCATATGCGACAAGTTTTAAAACTTCTTGTTCTCTAGAACTAATATTTGAATTGTTGTAATCGATATCCATGCCCATTATTTTTTGGTCTAGGTGAAATTTGAATTTATATATGTACTTTCCTCAGTAGTTATTAGGGTGTTTCGCATTCTTCGATTTGAGCTTCAAATGCAACACCAATGGGCACTGTAAAATTAGGCTCGAGAACAATACTATCTTTAGCTTGAAAAAATGAACCACCAGGTCCAATAGTTCCATTTGCAATGATATATTCTGCTGCTACAAATGTGTCCGTACTTATGACATTTGTCAGATTATAGTTATTTGCCGTACATTTGGCCTTTTCAGCTTCATTGATACATATTTCAAGACTCCATGAATTAAGCTGTCCAACGTCTTGATTTACATTATCCACAATAGTAAGAGTCCAATTACCACTGGGGTTTTCATCTTTAAAAGCTGAAAGCGGAGAATCAGATTTAAATGTTCCCCCATTATTATAAGGACAAGGAATGTTGCTACCAGCTGCATCATCTAAAGCTAAATCAAAGTTGTCCTGGTCGTCACATCTTCTATTGATGATATCTACAGTTGTTCCTTCTGGGCTTGTTAACTGAAAATTGAGGTCATTTATCCATGAATGCTCGCCTACAAGACTATTTACAGTCACTTTATCTATAGTTGCTGTTCCATTTATGCTTATTATGGAGGTAGTTGTACCATTATCTACAATTGATTTAGGAGTGTCACTACTACTATAAATGATACATAAGCTACAAGGCTCAGCTGCCGTGAATAGGCCATTGGATTGGAGTCCACATCCCTCATCATCCGAGAAGGCAGCTGTCACATTAACGATATTACCATCAGCCACAAGGTTTATAAGGTTTACAGTTTGTGGGCTACCTGTTATTGAGAAAGTTTGACCATTCACTACTAGATTACCTGTAGCTGGAGGATCATTGTATGTAACTCTAATTTGTTGATCATACGTATTCGTGTTTTTTTCACAAGAACTTTGAGTCAAAGCTTCTAGAAGTGTAATATCACAATCTGTAGCGGCTGATATTGTAAGATTTGCATTATTGATGTCGAAAAATACATTGTCACTACATTTGACTTTTATTCTCGCCGTTGTAGTATTAATATTTGGAAGAGTAACATTTTGGCTTCCATCATTTGGAGTGTTACTTGCTAGTACAGTAGGAAATGTCAATCCACCATCAGAAGAAAAAAGAATATCTACCCCAACACAGCTTATAGGAGCGGCAGTTGTATTTGCGACGTCCCAGCCAACAGCTACTGTACCTGAAATCGAAGAAGTAGAATTGTGAGTATTAACTAAGAAAGGCCCAGCAGCATTAGTGACATTTAGAGTGATCTGATCATCATCATATCCACCACCTCCTGTCTTATTATCTCTTGCGATGAATTTAAAATTTAAGTCTCTATTAATAGTAGGAAGTACTTCTCCATAAGCTCCAACATTATTATTGTTTAGTATTCTTGAGATTTGAGGGAAGGTTCTAGTCGGTGAACTTCCAGGTGTAAAAGTTCGAAATATAGGGGCATCTGCAGATGCACTTATATTTCCTTGAGGTCCAAGATCCCATTGTTCCCATGCATATGTCATTGCATCTCCATTCGCATCTGTGGCTGACCCAGTAAGTTCAAAAGGAGTGCTAATTGGAATATACTTGCCATTTATATTTTCAGAATTGGCGTTAACTACTGGAGTCATGTTACCTGTAGAAGTACCAGTAAAACAATTTTTTCCAGATCCTGTAGTGACATGAGCTGTCATTTGTTGCAGACTCCTAAAATGGAAATATGGATCACTGTTATTTTGAAGGTTTTGAGGACTACATATACCTGCATAAGCTTGTATGGTGGATCCACTACCAGGTTCATATGCACTACTGCCACTTCTGTTTCCACCACTACAACTTCCACTAGAACCATTAAATGTATGATCTCCTCCAAACTGATGCCCTATTTCATGAGCAACAAAGTCTATCCAAAAAGGATCTCCTGTGGGGCTCCCTAAACCTGTAATTCCATCTGCCTTCGAATTTGAACAAACCACTCCTAGACCTGCTAATCCACCGCCACTGGTATTAAAGACATGACCTATGTCATAGTTGGCATTTCCAATGGCTCCATCCAATGCCCCTTGATTTTGATTTATTGAATTGTCACTATTTTGAGGATAAGGATCGGTAGCTGTATTGGTATATATGATTAGGTTATTATTAGCGACAAGCTGCAACCTCACGGCTAATTCTGTTTCGTATACACCTGTCACTCTGTTAATAGCTGTTACCACAGCTGCAAGACCTGAAGCTACTGTCCCTCCATGAAATATGGTGTATTCTGCTTGTGCCGCTACAGCAAGATTATAGGTTTTTAATGTCACAGGAGCTACGCTTTTGTTTTGTCCTTTAATGACTTCAGGTAAATCCTCATTTATGTCATCTAATATTGCAGATTCTCCGCATTTACACTCCCATGAAGATTGAGATTTATAACTATAATTACTCTTTTTATAAGATACATAATGCTCAGAATCATCTTTATAATATGGGTCAATAAATACTGTGCCTTTTGACGAAAGAATCATCGCGTGAAAACCCTGCGGAGTCATGTCTAAATAAATTCGAGCACTTGGATCATCTACCCCACTCCCGCTAAAGGTTTGAATTTCTGGAAATTTAATGGCAAGCTCAGGTGCCATAGTTCTGGATGCTGAAATTAGAAATCTTTCATTGGTTCCATCTGGCATTGGAATGAAAATCTCATATTCCAAATTTTCATTGCTTTTAGAGACGCTGTTCAAAAGAGACTTAAATGGCTTTAGTGATAATGAAACAGAGCGATATTTATCAGGAACAATCCACCTTTCTTTATTGGATTTGGCTATGGATTCATCCATCTCTGACCAAAATGTATTGTTTTGAGCTAAAGTTAATAAGGGAAAAAAAGATAAAAGGAAGATCAATGTTCTCATTGTAATTAGTATATAACTGCAATTTCAAAAATTGATTAATGAGATACCTTAGGGTTTATATCAACCTGATGTTCTTTTATACTTCACTATTGATTTTTTATAGATAGCAACTTTAATCAAAATGGAAATGTGATATCACATTTTCCACTTTTTATTACTGCTTCCTTCGTAAATCCTCACCAGACATGTCTTTTCTACTTACTCAAATACAAAGGAGCCAAAACTCATATATTCATGAAAATTTGTGGTTACAGGTTGCCAAGTCCATGCCGAAGGCCCTTTATCATAATCTATACGATACATATTTGCCCGCCAAGTTGTACCAGTATTGGGTGGCACATTAGCCATTGGTTTAAGTAATGCATAGGGGATGAAAAATTCCCCGCTCCACCCTTTGACACCATCTTTGGAATTCTCTATAAATGTTGCATGTCTAGTTTTTCGGTCTCCTTCATAATGCCATGGTTTCCAACCAAAAAAATCTCCTTCTACATTTGGCACAAAAATCGGTAGTTCATAATTATGAGGAGATAGTTCATATTCAAAGTAAAATGGATAATCTTCTGATGTCCATAAGAATATTTCTATGACATCTTCCTCATACAAATCGCTATAATCAGCTGTGCATGTAGATGTTATCGTTTTGTCTTCACAATAAAAGAGGAAGTATATACCTGTTTCTGAATATAAAATTTTTGAAGAAGTCAGACGCTTTTCATTCTGAGCATCCTTAGCTAATAACTGTACCCATTCCGTTTTTTGCCAATTAGGATTATCTCCTTTCCCTGAGATTTCAAAATCTGAAGTTTTGGCAACAAATAATGAATCAGTTTGAGTGAATACTATTTGACTAGAAATAATTAGAATAACAATCTGGAAAAGAAAATTCATCTGTATGATTTGTAACTGTCAATGTAATAATATTGATCTAAACAAATAAATACAAATTGATACTGAATTCCTTTACCCTAAAGATTAGGTGTAAAATCTAAGGCAACTATTTGCTTGACGACTCTTCCGTGGTAAGAAATAATGTTGAAAATCTCTTCTAAATATTATTCTCCTAAATAGCCCAATTCGAAGCCTCGTCTTACCAATCCAGCCATATTTCTTGCTCCAAGTTTTAGCAATAAATTTTTACGATGTGAAATGACTGTATGATGACTAATAAATAATTTATCGGCAATCATCCCAATGGTGTTCTCGTAGGCTGTTAGATATAAAACTTCTTTTTCTCTTGGACTTATCTTGGTTTGAGTATCGATAACTGAAATCATTATTTGCTTTTCTATTTCTTAATTCTTCTATCTATCCTTATAAGAGAGATTCTATGATTATGTCACTATTATTTTCTCTAAATATTCGCCTTGATCAGTTGTCATTTTCAATAAGTAGATTCCCGATGTTAATTTTTTAGTTTCCAACCTTTTATAATGATCCCCATGATTTGGATAGTGGTGCGATGTGAAAGGCATCATCAAATTTTTATTTATATCTAAAATTTCTAACCTAACATCTGTTTCTTCAGGAAGATATAGTCTTATTGTTTGAATAGATGAACCTGTCAATGGAAATACGCTTAAAGACTCAGGTTGCTTTATTTTTTCTGATAGATGTTCACTTATTTTCTTAGATGGAACCATAGCAATCAATGGATTTACACAATCCTCAATTTCGGCAGATAGAGTACTTCCTGTTTGCACCTCAAAGCCTGCTCCAAGTACTATTTCAGCTCCAGCTTTATAATTAATATTTGATGAGTTAAGCACTGTACCACCTGACATCAGAGCCATCATGGCATGATACGTATTATCAGGAATATCAGCTTGATTGACATATAATGTATCCTGTCCACAATCTATATCTGAGGGACTATAACCTATACAATTGCAATCCTCATCAAAATGATCACCAACTGTAGCCATATCACCATCATCACAAGCACTTCCTTTATCCTTACATTCTTCTGCAGTAAAGGCTACCTTGCTAATACCTCTACACGATCCACTATCGGTGGAGCTGAACATTACATATCTCGCTGCGACACTTCCGAAATCTGGGCCTTCAAAACCTGTATAGGTATTATCACCATTAGCTAATCCCCACGTAGGAGTAGAATGCTCTGTCCAATTTATGCCATCCGAGGAGTAATCCACACTTACATTTTGAAACCCTTGTGAGGTGTTACCACTTACATTATAATTCCATACTCTTGTGGTCTTAAGAACATACAAATCACCCAAATCGTAGTGAATCCAATGTGTTCCATTTCTTAATGCGAGATAAGGGTTATCTCTTTTATCACAGGATAGCCATGCGTCATCGCTTCTATTTCCGAGTTCATTAGAAATATCGCAATAGTCATTTTTCACATATTCTGCACCAGGATCATCACAATCGACAAATGGTGTGCATGGAGTACCTACACATTCGCAACTTGCATTGACTTGATCATTTGCGGTAAAGGGGTCCATATCATCACAAGTTGTTCCTTGTGGAAGGCATGCAGATTCATTGGTATAATCAAAGAGATAGGTCTCTGGCATAAAATGCCATTCACTATCAGAATGACCAGGTACTTTCCAGAAAACATGAAGATAATCACCCCAAGTGCTTACTGCTTGTACCGTTTCAAAATAGTAGTAAGTTCCAGCCGTCAGAGATACTCCTGTAATAGTTTGTGAAAGGTCTTTATCATGCTCTGCTCTATCTGATCCATACCTTATAGATATAGTCTGATTGGGTGATGGTGCAGGGCCAGCAGAGTTAAACCGAAACTCTACATTTCGAGCACCAGTAAGATTGAAATCATAATTCCCTGTCACAGGCACTAGAAAATATCCTTGTATTAAAGAGGCATAGTAGTCATAATCATTGGTCCACTGGGCAAATAATCCATTTCTCTGAACACTCATTCTAGATGGTATGGAAGGGAAATTAGGCATGATCAATTCATCAATATTTCCATCGCCCATACTGTCGTAAAAATATACATCTAGTTCTCCCCTATTCCCAACATATAGTCCTGTTGTATCCGGCTGTCCGAGGCAATTACAATTCCCATCTTCCACATCACCAAAAGTGCTGCTATTATTATCATTACAAGGTGTACCTTTTGCAAGACAGACTGGATCGCAGACATCAGTCAAAAATGGCGAAGACACTACTGTCCAAGTAGAATCGGTCACATAAGGTCTTTGCCACCTCAGTGTGGCATGATCTCCTCCTCCATTTTCTCTATGATGAATTTCAAAATAATACTGTTGCCCTGCTACCATGTTTATGGCAGAAGAAGTTTGCGAAGGGTATCTATTATATTCTTCACTTCCTGTGTAATCAAAAGCCGTTGCGGCTGTATCAAGATTATTTCTTGATGCATCAGTACTCAAAAAGAATAAAGTATAATCATCCCCAGTGAGATTAAAAGTAACAGGTCCAGAATTAGGCACTGAAATAAATCCTTTGGTGATGGCAGCATAATAATTTTGATAATTTGATGGAGCCGTAACGGAGTTTAAGGTTCTTACCACATCAGGGCCGTCAGGGTATGTATCATCTTCATAAAGAAATGTTATCTCAGAGGCTGATCCATATGGATCGTATATGTTTTCCCAATAGTGCCATGATACTTGACCTGGTGTGCCCACACATTGAGAAAAGGAAGAGTAGCATGAACAAAGAAATATAAAAAGTAAAACTACCCTTAACACTCGTAAATAGAGAGAAATGGTAGTATCGATCCCATTTATCAATGTGCATAAAGTGAATACTACATGGTCAGATGATTTACATGGAATAGACCCTCCTTTTGTGAAAAAGGAGGTTCGTGGAGTTAGGTCTATTAGATTGTCTATATTCTTCATATCCCTACACATTATATAGTCCCAAAGGAGCTGGGTTCGTATTGTAATTATTGAAATTTCCGATGTTCGGAAGTATGTAACTCAAGTCATTAACTGAGACACCAAACCAAAGCGCTATTTCCGCATATAACTCATCCACTGAAAGTTGAGGAATATATCGTCCTCTATTATCAATATTCACGTCATTCTCTAAATCTAAATCTGGGTATTCTCCATAAATTCGTCCACCATTAATAGCACCACCTACTATCATACTATTTCCTCCCCAGGCATGGTCAGAGCCACCGGTATTAGTAGTCATGGTACGTGCAAAATCAGAAATGGTCATAATCGTAACATTATTCTCCATATTGATTTCTTCCATGCTGGAATAAAGTGAACTAATACCCTGATCCAAAATAGGGAGCATTCCGCTTTGATTCATCAACACTTCGTCATGATGATCCCATCCACCAAAAGTGGTAAAGAATATCTGCCTGTTAGCACCTAAATGCTGCTGTACACTTATCACATCAGCCATCATTCTCATATCCTGGGCGAAGCTTGTGGCAGCAAAAGCCGTAGAAAACCCTGGTCTCTTTGCAATGGCTGTTTTGAACAATTCATTACCTGCTAGTGTCTGCCTTCCAAGATCAGCATAAGTATCTTGAAAGATATTAGAATATACATCAGCCACCACTGAATTAATGGCTTCATCTCTTTGTTCTGTAAGGAAACCTGATTTTGACCACCATGATGTAAGTCCTTGTATGCCAATATCCTCTGGATCTGCACTATTTCCTATAGAAAATTCAGCAATAGTATTTCCAGATTGAAATCTATTTTTACCGTCTAGTGAAATATTCATAGATATGGCATCTATAGTATTCATATCCTTAAGCATATCTGCCATTCTTCCTCCTACACCTACTGCACTTCTATCTTGAGGTACCGAAGTCTGCCACTGCATAATCTGATCTGCATGAGAATATAGGCCAAGAGGTAATTGTTTGTTAGAATATTCAAGTTCATGGAGGTTAGCTATGGGTTCTACCAGGGTACCTACATTCGCTATAAATGCAGCCTTATTTTGATCAAAAAGAGATTTCACTCCAGCAAGACCATTATGTACACCATATGTTTTACCTCCCGTATTGGATGGAGATATATTCATGACATCATCCGTCTGTCCAGAGACATTATAGTTTAATGCCAAATCTCCCCTTATCCCTCTATAAGTATCATATTCAGGGGTGGTCGTAGGAATCAGCAAATTGTGAGAATCTGCACCTCCTGCCAATAGCACTACAACTAAAGCCTTATAATCTCCAGCTGCCCCAATAATATGTGGTCTCGCAGCAGCCGTATTAATCATTCCCAGATTTAGAGCTGTAGATAAAAATGTAGTTGAACCTACAGCCGCACAGCTTGCCTCTCCTAAAAATCGTCTTCTTGATATTCTTCTTTTTCCCATTTGTGCATTTTATCTATTGATCAAATATTCTGGACTTGCCATAACCAGATATATCGCTATCCTTACCCTTATCCCATTGGTATAAACTTTGTCCTCTTCGCATTCTTCTATCTCACTGGCATTACCAGCATATTCTGCGGCACAATCAGTATCATCAAAATCAAAATTTTCGAGTGCACTGATGATTGCATCTATCGTCTCATCTGCAAGTTTACCATGAGCCAAAATGAGATTAAGACGCTCCAATAACTGAGGTAAATACTCATCTCCAGACAGCAACAACTCATCCGAAATATCGAGATCCGATCTTTCATCATCATAAGAATTCCAATGCTCTCCGCTATACATACCCCAATCATCTGTCATATCACCAAATACCCAATCATTGAGCCCATTCATATATCCTGTGATGGACTGACTGTTAGTAATTTGAAATTCTGGAGCTACTTTTTCAGCTTCTTCTATTGGCCCAATAGGTTGATAGTCAGACTGAAAGAAGTTAAATACACTTGGTGATGAAAATGGCTTTTGTTGTAACTGATTATAAACACTAGACAATGCATTTCGTACCCTTCCTGATGACGAATTGAGGTCAAAGGCATTAGCGAGTTGCATATATCTCACAAAGGGCTCTCTAAGCATACCATATTCGGTATGATCAGCATTAGCACAGCTTCTAGCTTCTTCATCGAGTAGTATTGCTTTTATAAAAGCCTTCATATCTCCTCTCACATTGCTATACTCAGAATCTCCATTGAATGCTTGTGCTACTCTTTCTATATATCCTCCACTTGGATTAGAAGTGACTAATCTTTGAATCATGAACTTGCCAAAAAAGATGCCCACATTGGGATGATTAAATAGATTATCCAATGCATCTTTTACATCCTCATATGCAAATCCTACTGCATTATTACGATCAGGAACTACAACTCCATTCAAGAGGTATTTCTCTCCAGGTTCATGATCATCATCGTAAATCTGCATAGGTGTCAAATAAGTAGTTTCATAGTCAGATGGACCAAAACCAAAATTCATGTTATCTCCATAACTGAATCCTGTAAATATCTTAGCGAATTCCTTGATATCTTCGTTATCATAAGTAGAGCTATCTACTCCATTCATATCTTTCATACATGTGCCATCCATATTAAGATGACATAGCCCAATCGAGAATAATTGCATTACCTCTCTAGCATAATTCTCATCTGGAAATATGTATTGAATAGAAATGGTATCATATGGCCATTCAGTATCATAATCTAAATGATAGATGGTATCAGTCTTTGAGTTATTCATATAAGTGAGATACCGTCCCATGGCAGAGTGATAAGTCACAGAATCTAATAGAGATCTATAATTAGTAAACCCTCCATCCAAAAGCATATCATAATAGGTCCCAAGAGCATAAGAATTATCTCCAAATGACGAGAACCTAGAAATGACGAAAAATTCCATTAAAGCTAATGCGACTCTTTGTCTGAGATGATCAGGTGATGACATATGATATTGCCACCATGAGAAATCCATGTAGTAACCGTAAGGACGGTCTTCAGGTGTATTTAATATTTCATTTTTGAAATCATTATATCCTAATATAGAATCCATGATACTAAAAGCCCTAGGTTGAGTAAACTGATCATCTATCCAGTTCTCCAAACCCATTGTACTCAGATTATTGATTTCTTCGAAATTAGGGCCGAAAGATGCTTGAGAAAGAAAACGAGAAGATGCGTTCAGATTTGGTAAAAAACCTTGACTAGATATGGTTGCAGTTCCACTTGTAGTTGTATCACTACTTGAGGTCACAATATTGACATTATTACCTTTCCCAAGAATAATATCCTGACCTTGACAAAGACTGCAACCTAAAATGGACAGAACTAAACAAAATGATTGAATTATGTTTGTATGCATACTATTTGGGTATTGAAGTTTTTATACGCATCTAATCAAATAGTGATTTGTATATATAAGACACTTTCAATCTGTGAGTACCATATAATACTTTTCACAAATTATTGTCATCAGGTTGACACCAATTTATAACGCATTACGTATGCCAAAAATATGTCCAACTAATAATACCATAATAGTGGTATACCCCACTTTCTGTAATCCTAAAGTATAAAGTATGCCCTAATTCTGTACTTTATTAGGCAAATGCTCGAAAAAATTCTTCTTTCTAGTCCCTACCCCCCTACAAGAATTATTTTTTGCCATTATGATTTACATGTTTATGACTTTTAATATTGATAATTTTCAGCGTAATGATGTTTATCCTTATGCATTAGAAAGAGTATTGCTGAATCAGATCATTTTCTTATCTCTCATTGTGTTGGCAATAGTGAAATTTATTCCATTAATAGCTGCTTTTGAGGTGGATATAACGGTAGCAGCAGCAAGCCCTAGAGGAGCTGTGTCTAATTTGATTTCACATCTGTATAGAAAAAATACGCCTTATTGTCTTTCATGAACAGTATTTTCATGTGTTCTGACCATATTTACGATACCATTCATAACAAAGTCAGAATGATATTCAATCTCAAAACATGGCATATTCATATTACAGGTCAAGTTCAAGGAATTGGCTATCGCCCATACATTTATAGGAAAGCGAAGGATCATGATCTTAAAGGATGGGTTTCTAATGATGCGGCTGGAGTCCATATCCAAGTCAATGCAAACAAAAAAAGCTTTGACCTTTTTATTGATGATATTGCCTTAATCGCTCCACCTCCTTTGGCTGTAATTTCAAGTATTCAATTTAAAGAAATAGAATTTCAATCTTTTAATCAGTTTGAAATTATTCATTTAGGCGGTGTGAAGCCATCTGATATGCTCATTACTCCTGATTTTGCTATATGTCCAGAATGTCGAAAGGAAATTGAGGACGAAAATGATCGAAGGATAAATTATTCATTTACAACATGTTGTCAATGTGGGCCTCGATATTCTGTGACCAATAGTCTTCCTTATGACCGTGAGAATACAGAAATGGCTACTTTTCAAATGTGTCATCAATGTTCATCAGAGTATAATAAACCTGCCGATCGCAGATACTTTTCCCAGACTAACTCATGTTCAGAATGTGGCGTGTCCATGTCACTTTACAATTCTGAAAAAAAGCTATTATCATCTGAAGATCAAGCTATTACTGACAACATTATAAATTTTTGGAATAAAGGAAAGATCATTGCTATCAAAGGTATAGGAGGTTATCTTTTGACTTGTGATGCCCAGAATGAAGAGGTTGTATCTAGATTGCGAAAATTAAAAAATAGACCAAGTAAGCCATTTGCTGTGATGATTCCATCATTAGATCATGTGTCTGATCTGACTAATGTGGAAAGGTCTTCCTTCATGGGTTCAATATCTCCTATTGTGCTTTTAGATACACGTAAAGTCAAGGGAGAATATCATGGAATTCATGATGGATTAGACAAAGTGGGCGTCATGATTCCTTATGCCCCGCTGTTCCAAATTTTACTCAACCTCTTCCAAAAACCTATTGTAGCCACAAGTGGAAATGTGTCTAATTCTCCAATAATATACAAGAATGATGAAGCCCTAGATCAGTTATCACAAATAGCTGATTATATAGTGACTAATAATAGAGAGATTGCTATACCTCAGGATGATAGTATCATACAATATACTGAAGTATGCCAACAAAAGATCATAATAAGGAGATCAAGAGGATTAGCTCCAACCTATTTCAATTCTAAAAATCAATGGAAAGGAGATGGAGTCTTAGCAATGGGTGCTCATCTCAAAAGTACATTCAGCATCCTGCATAATCAAAATGTGTATATCAGTCAATATCTCGGAGATCTAGATCATTATGATACCCTGCAGCACTATAGACATACTCTAGATCATTTATCACAATTGCTAAATACTAAAGTGAGTCAAGTGATTGTGGATCATCATCCTGAATATACAGCTTCCATTGATGGAAAGGAGATGGCTCAATCTCAAAATCTCCCTTTGCTCACCGTCCAACATCACATAGCCCATTTTTGTGCTTTGCTGGGAGAACATGCTCTGCAAAAAAGCAATGAAAAGATACTAGGAGTCATTTGGGACGGCACAGGACTTGGAGATGATAGGCAGGTCTGGGGAAGTGAGTTTTTTACTTATGAAAAAGGTCAATTCGATCGATGTGCAAATCTTGAATACTACCCTACAATTGGCAGTGATAAGATGGCCCGAGAGCCTCGTCTTTCAGCTTTAGCCATCCTTGGTGAATCAGAAGTGAGTGAAGATGTACTAAGAGCAAAGTTCAGCACAACAGAAAGTAAGATATACCATCAACTTTTAAAAAGAAGTACAACAATCAAGAGCACTAGTATGGGGCGGCTATTTGATGCGGTTAGTTCTTTATTAGGCATCAAAGATATACTGTCCTATGAAGGAGAAGCCGCTATGCTACTAGAAATGCAAGCAAGAACTTTCTTTAAAAGCAATAATTATAATCTAAACATGTCACATTATTGGGCTGAAGATCAAACAATTGCTTTGAATCCTAAATATCTACTGAAGAGGATTCTAATTGATTTGAAATCTGAAGTTAATATCTCAGAAATCGCGGCTAGATTCCATTTGACATTAGTCCATTGGATTAGAGAGGTATCACTTTCTCAAGGATGTAAAAAGATAGGATTTAGCGGTGGTGTATTCCAAAATAGCCTTTTGGTGGATTTGATCACACTAGACTTAAGAAATGAGTTCGAATTACTTTTTCATAAGGACCTTTCTCCTAATGATGAAAGTGTTTCTTTTGGACAATTGGTATTTAATGAAATTCAAGTAAGAAAAGGGAAAAATTAACTTTTTAATCATTTAGTCATTTTGTTAAAAAAATTCTTTTTATCTCTACTCTATTGTCCCTTAAAATAAAAGTTCTTAAGTCGATGTTCTCTTTTTTGAGCCTTCTCCTACCGCATATTTATAATCTTTGGTTTATTCAAATGTTTCATTAATAAATAGTAAGTGAATCTAAATATCGTTAATTCCTCATATAAATTCAACTCAATTAATATCGACCGATTATGATGTGTGAAATGGTAAATTAGACAAATTGTCAATCCCAGAAACAAAGAGTGGAATTATAAGTTTTTTTTAAAAAGATGTCGCTAAGGAGTGCGTCAGAGCCACCGTTCGGGAGGTTGGGGAGCCAAGCATTGGAGGACTGTATTGAAGTAGGACTCAACCACAAACCGAAAAAGCCAATACTTCAGTATGTACTATCATTGTGATAACGAGTACTTCCCTGAAATCCAGAAAGGCCACTGTCACGATTCGATCGTTGATCGTTACCGATACGTCCATCATATCCCAGACTCTCCTATCCAAAGTTTGTTGCCATTGACTTACGATATCTCCTTTACTGACTCTATGTAATCTTTGATATTGAAATTATAAATTTTTATCATGGCAGTAATGAGAAGTCAATACCTGTGAACTTTGTAGATTAGAAAATAATTTCTTAAATGGTCATCGTGTCTCATTTAAAAAACAAGTAACTTAAGGCAAAATCCTAGCAGTGAAATTCGTAAACGAATATAGAGATGAAGACTTGGCTCAGAGATATCTCACACAGATAAAAGAAATCATATCTCAGCCTTGGAGTATTATGGAAGTATGTGGTGGACAGACGCACAGTCTCGTCAAAAATGGCATAATCGATTTACTTCCTGAAGAGATAAATATGATACATGGCCCCGGATGCCCTGTATGTGTTACGCCCATACATTTAATTGATAAAGCGATCTATCTAGCAGAGGAGAAAGGAGTGATTCTTTGCTCTTATGGTGATATGTTACGAGTGCCAGGATCATCTTGGAGCTTATTAGATGCTAAGGCAGAAGGTGCTGATATTCGTATTCTTTACTCCCCTCTAGAAGCTGTGCAATTGGCTCAAAAGAACCCGACAAAGGAAGTGGTATTCTTTGCTGTTGGCTTCGAGACTACCGCTCCTGCGAATGCACTTTCAGTGATTCAGGCCAAAGCATTGGGAGTGATTAATTATTCAATTCTGACTTCTCATGTATTGGTGCCACCAGCTATAGAAGCAGTGATAAATGATGAGGAGAGTCAAATCGATTCTTTCTTGGCTGCTGGTCATGTATGCACCATTATGGGCATTTCAGAATATGGACCTCTCGTGGAGAAATATAAGATCCCTATTGTTGTAACTGGTTTCGAACCTATTGATCTCCTACAAGGTATCTACATGGTAGTCAAGCAATTAGAAGAGGGACGGCATGATCTGGAGAATCAATATAGTCGCGTAGTAAAAGACGATGGAAATCAAAAAGCAATTGAAATTATAGAGCAAGTATTCGAAGTAAAAAATAGAGTCTGGAGAGGTATAGGCAACATCCCTTTCAGCGGATATGAAGTAAAAGAAGCTTACGCGATATACGACGCCAATATCAAATTTGACGTACAAATTGAAACTGCTGAAGAAAACAAAGAATGCATAGCTGGACAAGTATTAAAAGGGATAAAGAAACCGAATGAATGTCCACAATTCGGTAAAAAGTGTAAACCAGAATTTCCTCTAGGAGCACCAATGGTAAGTTCTGAAGGTGCCTGTGCTGCTTACTATCATTTTCATCAGGCTGCTGAATTGGTATAATGGCTAATCTAAAAATGCAACTCTCCTGTCCTATGCCAAAGTTGGATTTTGATACCATCACATTAGGTCATGGAGGCGGGGGCACGTTGACGAATAAGTTATTAGAATCAGGTGTTTTCAACCTATTGAGTAATGATCTTCTAGACGAACATCACGATGGAGCTGTTTTCTCATTGGACGGGCCAACGGCATTTACTACAGATAGCTTTGTAATATCTCCTATATTCTTTCCTGGAGGTGACATTGGAGAACTGGCTATTAATGGTACAGTCAATGATCTTGCCATGTGTGGTGCTAAGCCAAAGTATCTTTCCTTAAGTTTTATCATAGAAGAAGGTCTTTTGATGAAAGACTTTTGGAAAGTATTAGTTTCTATAAAAGCAGCTTGTGAGGCAGCAGAAGTGCAAGTGGTAACAGGAGATACCAAAGTAGTAGAAAGAGGAAAAGGAGATCAAATATTCATCAATACTACTGGCATAGGCAGTATTCTACCCAAAGCCAAGATCAGCATGAATAGAGTAAAAGAAGGAGATGTGGTAATAGTATCTGATGTGATCGCTTCTCATGGTATATCCATCATGTCAGTCAGAGAAGGACTAGAATTTGAATCCGATATACTGAGTGATACCAGACCTCTTAATCACATTGTAGAAGAAATGATATCCAAATTTGGAGAGTCGATACATCTGCTCAAAGATCCGACAAGAGGAGGAATAGCTGCAGTACTCAATGAGATAGCCCGAGATAGCCAACAAGGAATATATCTGGATGAAAAGAAAATACCAATCAACGAACAAGTAAAAGGTGCTTGTGAAATATTAGGTCTTGATCCACTTTACGTTGCTAATGAAGGTATATACATCGCCATAGTTGATGCCAGTGATGCAGAAGATATAATTAATCATCTAAAATCTAACCCTAATAGTGCTAATGCATCAGCCATTGGAAAAATAGTCAAAGATCATCCTAGGCAAGTAATCATCAGAAGTGGAATAGGAGGAAAGCGAGTGGTAAACATGCTAGTGGGAGAACAATTACCTAGAATCTGTTAACTCCTCGGCATGACCACTAAAGAGAAAATAATAGAATCCAGTATAAAACTCTTCAATGCTCATGGCTTAGTCAATGTGCGGCTGCAGCATATCGCCGATGAGGCTGGAATCAGTGTAGGTAACTTGGCCTATCACTATTACAGCAAAAAGGCTATAATGATCAAAATAGTGGATCAACTTACTGAGTTAATTGATCCATTAATAGATGAAACTCAGGAGTTTCCTGGTCTTATGGATTTTGATACTCAGTTGGCTAAATTCTATCATTTCCTGATGAAGTACTCCTTCTTTTTCATTGACCTACTAGAGATTAAACGGAATTACCCAAAACTCTATGAGAAGCGAAAATTAATAACAGAACATATCACTGAACAAACTCATCATTGGCTAGTTCAGAATGAAAAGAATGGTATACTGATCAAAGAGCCACGTCCTGATCACTATGAGATTGTAGCTCATTCCGTATGGATGATTATCAATTTTTACTTGACAAAACCTGTGGATCATGGCAGTCCAGAAGATAGTGAAAGAGTTTTTAAAGAAGTGGTATGGAGTCAGATGCTACCTCACTTTACTGAAGCGGGCAGATTAGAATTTGATTTACTAATAGAGCGACTATTGGATTCCTTTACTCCCAAACAACCTGAATATTAATTGTGAAAAAAACAAAAAATAGAATTTTAGAAAAGGCAATTTTCTTATTTAATGAAAGGGGAATCCCAAATGTAAAGCTGCAGCAAATTGCAGATGCGTCCAACATTAGCGTGGGTAACTTGGCTTATCATTTTAAATTTAAAGAAGATCTTCTGCGTACAGTTGCGAATGTCATAGACACAGAGATCGCTCCTATAATGGATGAGGAAAAGCACTTTCCATTTCTTATTGATTTTGACAATCAGCTTTCTCATTATTATTCAAAGATTAACAAATACGCCTTTTACTTCTTAGATGTCGTAGAATTAGAACGGAGCTACCCTAGTATACATCAACAAAGGGTTCAGTATATCAATCAAATGATAGGTCAAATCCATAGGTGGACATTAGAAAATGTAGAAAAGGGAATCTTTAGAAAAGAAATCCATGATGAACAATACGTTCATACAGCTCATGCCATATGGATGATTATCTCCTTCTGGATGACACAAAAGAAAGTTCTTTCTAAAAACGGATTAGATGAAGAAAAATTCAAGATTGTAGTATGGAATCAACTCCTTCCTAATTTTACAGAGTTGGGTTTGATGGAGTATGAGGCTTTGATTTTGCCACAGCTAAGGGATGTGGGATTGGTAGTGTGAAACTTATATTCAATCAGGCCGAGGAGCCAACTCCAACAACTCATCCAAATCACCAGTCCCTTGCAGAAAATTCAAAGTTTTCTCTGCTTCTTCTTCATCTATCACACTGACTGCTACACCAACATGCACCAATACATGATCTCCTACTTTGGCTTCAGGAACAAGACTCAAATTGATTTTTTTAGTCACTCCGCTGAAGGATACTTTCCCAATAAGGAAAACGCTTTCTTCAGGAGTTTCTATTGCTAATATTTTACCTGGGATGGCAAGACACATACTTTTTTAGTTTAATGACTTTACAAATCCTTCTATGGCTTTTACTGCTACAGATTTCCCATCATAATCCATGATTGAAATGCCTTTTAAATCGGCAGCAGTAATATTCTCATCATAAGGGACCATCACAGCTATAGGCAAATCTATTTTTGCACAATATTCTCTGATAGCTTCTGCTTCCTCTTCTGTTCGAACCTTATTAGCAATTGCTGCCACTTCTTTAATACCCAAGTCTTTAGCCATATCGGCAAATCTTCCTGCAGCTTCAAGTGATCTGTAATAAGGTTCTAATACAGTATACATCCTGTCCACATGCTGAGATGTTCCTCTTTTCATATGCTCTAATGATGCTTCCGTATCTACAACCATAGCAGCATTATATTCTGAGGTAAGCGCAGAATGAATCAGTTCTCTCACCACTGTATGAGAACCACACATACATCCAGTGCCTGCTTGTTCTGGTTTGCCTACTATTAGTAATGTCACATTATCAGGGGCATCCTGACCATAGGTATCTAGTATTTCTTCGAATGACATTTTAACTTGAAACTTCCAGCTTTCTCCCTCTTCTACTCTCTCGATAATATCAGTACTCAAAGAGACTTGTGGAGGTTTGTCTTTATCAATACCTAGGACGACTGATAGATTGGGGTTAGGGTCACCATCTATGGCCAGAACCTTCTCTCCTTGCTGTGCAAGTACTCTGCATATTGTACCGCTGATGGTTGTTTTTCCAACCCCTCCTTTTCCTGCTATTGCTATTTTCATAAGAATGTATTTGACCCGAATTTCACAAACTTTCTCCGTTTTTGATTTGTCATCATTTTTACTAAAAAATGCCGCCAAATCATATTATCGTTCTTCCTTTTACCAAGGGCGTTGCCCTTGACTACCTATATTAAAGACCTATGGCCTTTCTCCTTTAATTCTTGACAATATGATCACTTAGCCACTACCCAATCAAATCCTTCTGGTCGATCAAAGTCCTCTTCAGTGACGTGATTTTTAAGAGAAACATCAGAATAGGTATATTCATCCATAATCTTTCCATTGCCCCAGAACCTTGTCCACTTGTGACTGAACGTGATGCCATCCACTGTTTTGTGATCAGACCAATAGATCTCTTCAGGTCTATAAGTCCCAAAGTCTGATTTGTTGTAATATTCCACCTTGTGGATCAATTTCGTCTCTGGATTCACCATAAACCTCCATTTATCCCTTCCTACTGTAGGGATGTACGAAACGTCCAGCACTAATGGCTCACTATCCAAATCTATGTTTTCTAGAGGATTCCAATCTAACAGACCCAAAGCAGAAACATTATTAACATCTGGTTTTACACCATAATCTGTCAATTTGAATGGCATTGAAAATCTAAAGAAAGCCATTTTAGAAGCACAACTTGGCTGGCAAAATTTAGAATCACACATCATTCCAAGATCTCCTGATTCCTTTTTAGGATCCGATGGAAGAGCATCTTTCGTTGCCCAGAATCCTTCTTTGTCTTCACTGATTATGACTTCTTTCCCATTCTTATCTAAAGCTTTCACCATGAGTTTCAACCCTTCATCAGTCTTTCTGAAATAGAATGTTTCTACTTGCTCAGAAAGCTTATCTCCTGCTTGATCAAATACCTTTTGTGTTCTAGTAAACTGACCTGACTTGATTTCATTCCATGCAGCAGTTCCTCCTGCAGCATCTACCATTTCGATAACTAGTTCTAATCCTGATGGAGCACGGACATAGTTCTCCCATACATAATAACCGGCAAATGAAAGTGCCGCAAACAGTACACTGAACTGAACTAATCTAATCCGTCTCAGCGTAATAGGATTAGTGAGATCTTTGATCTCTAAACCAAATGACCAAGGTATTTTTTCCTTAGTCTCTTGCTGTTGAGGCTTCGTTTGAGGGGCTTTTTGTTTTATGCTTTTCATAATCTAATGTTTCGTTTATGATCTCGATTTGTCATCATTTTTGCCAAAAATGCCGCCAAATCACTTTATCGCTTATTTATATTTCAAGGGCGTTGCCCTTGGCTACCAATATTGAAGACCTATGGCCTTCCTTTTTTATACATAATTCAATTGATTCGCACAAGATCATTATCCTATGCTTTTTCTAATTCTAAATCAAGTTCTAGCCATTTACTGAGCTCCTTTATGGCTTCTGGTATTGCTGCCGTTACTTCATCACTCATCCCTATATCAAAGTCATCATGTTTAGCTGATTGGCATCCCATGATGTATACTTTTTCAGGTAATACATTTAGAGCTTGAGCGAGCATCATAGCCCTTGTCGGGTTTGTATAATGCATATCTGCTAAAAACTCTCTCTTTTGATCCAATGGCATCTCTTCTACTCTACTCAGCTTCTCCACTTCTTCTATCGATATAGTACCTGGCTCTCTTTTGTAATCCACAGCATCAGCCAATACCAACATATCATAACCAGTATGCAGCTCCTGCACGAGGTGAATCCCTGCAATACCGACCTCCATAGTATTGATCCGCCCTAATGAAGGCATATCCCGCTCCCATGCTCTTACGAACTCAATACCAAAAGCATCATCCTGTCGCAACTCATTGCCTACTCCAGCTATCAATATTTTGTCAGTCTTATTCATTTCAGTAAAAATGTATTCGATGCAAAATTTTGATCAAATTTCATTTCCTCATTTTCATATATCGTTCTGAGCAATACTCTTTCTTTATTCTCATTAGAGCTGTAACTAAATCTTCTGTTGTGAAATCGCATCCCTTCTACATCTTCGAATACTTCATATGTCGTCACTGAATGCCCTTCTCCATAATCCAGATAATTACCTGCCAGATCATAAGTATTCTTATCAAAATAGTAATACCATAAATGCATTCCTCCTGTACTTCCAGCATCTTTGGCATATTCTACCTTGAGAGCATGCACAGGTTTATCTAGTACATTTTCATCTATTCCCTCATACGTCAAAATCACTCCTGGATCTGTCAATTTATAAGGCATCGATATCACATAGTGAGAACCATATGATGAATTCCATGCTTCATTCATAGACTTTTTATCAGTAAGCTCTACTCCTTCTTTATACTTCTTAGCTTCTTTTCCATTGTTAATAATCACAAAGTTGCCATCATCCACCAACCATGTCATTTTCGCTCTGAAATGATCTCCTAAGTCATACTGGTGCAGTTGCTTCACTACTCTTTTCACTGCTCCACTACTATCCAGTTGAGTGATCTTTTTATAGAATGAAAAATTCTCTTTGCTATCCCATGCTTCCCATCCACCAGCAAAGGCAATGGCCTTTCTCACCACGTCTCCTGCTTTATTATCAGGCAATCGATCCAAAGGACTCACCACTTCCACTGTTTTCTCACTCACTTTGCTTTGACAACCAATAAGAAAGAAAGCAATCATGACTATTCCAATCAAACACTTCTTCATATCAAACTCAATAAGCGATTTCTACTTTAAGCAATCCAGTATCCTCTATTTCCACAGGAAAAGTCTCTAACCTTTTGTCACTACCATTCATTTCTTTGCCTGTCTTAAGATCATATTTGCATCCATGCCATGGACAAATGAGGACGTGATCTTCTAGAGTACCTTTGTCAATAGGCAGTACAGAACCATCACATTGATTTTGTACAGCGAAAACATCCGACCCAACACGAGAAATGATGAAGTTTACTTTTTCATAATTCTTAGGATACAATTTCAAATTCTCTAATTCTTCATAGTTCCCTAATTCTAGCCAATCCTTTTGTTTTCGAGGTGTCATCATACCCACATCACCTACAGGAATAAAGCCTATTGTTCCTGAGTTTTCAGTAGGCGCAGATTCCAGTTCAAGATCATATAAAGCACAAAGCTTTTGCACTGTTTCATCCTGCACAATATTCCTCTTCAAATCAGGATGATGACCAAGAGCACTCATTATCCTAGAAAGTGGTTCTCTATGAATAGAATCAAAGTACTGGAGCACATTATAAAGTAGCACTTTGTGATCTACATTAGAAATCTCTTCAGCATCTCGCATGAGCTTATTTAGCCTTTCTAAGGCTTCATTAAACTCCTCATTACTAAATAGTACTTGCTTCATTTACCTCTAATGTGCAGTTGCACAATTGTGCACACAATTCTCTAATTTTTTACCATCTGTCCCATAGCAAAACTCACAATCAGGCCCACATTCGCCATGTCCTGCTTTCTGATATCCTTGAAAGGCTTTTGAAAATCTTCTTCCTGCCTCACGTTTCATGTCCTCGGAGAGTTGAATCATCGTGCCACTTGAAATCTCAGAAGTATTAGCAACTAAGATCCCATCTTTTACCAATTTATCAACGTGATAAAGTAGATTGTTTTCATTCGTACTCAATAGAGACAACACCTGAACAAAAGGGACTTCACTTCCCAATCCTTCTCCATCCATCCAATAAAGAATTTGTAAAATCTCATCTTTCCAAAATAGAGCTCTTAATGCTGATTTTTCTACATCTACCATATTCTAGATTTAATTAGGCACAGTTTCCTCATTAAATATAGTATCTCCTTGAAGGAATTTAAGGCTCATCCGATCATCTACTCCTTCGATGGCTAATCTTTTTACAGTTGAAATGATATCAGGAATAGCATTCTGCATTCCTTCCGTCCATTGTTCTCCGGCTACTTCTGGGCCTGGTTCAACATCCACTAAATATACCTCATCCTTCCAGACCTTAAAATATTCACCTATAACTAATAGATTTTCTACTGAGATTACACCTGTAGCGGCATCACCAACACAAGCTTGAATTTGCTCTTCATCCGGTAATTCACCTTTCCATTTGAAAACATCAATTTCTCCTATTTCTCGACCTTCACGCTCAATAGCGCATAACATAATGACTTTCTCAAATGAAGGCTCTTCAGCTTCAAACATCTGCACCACGGCGACAGGGCCCCAGTTGAGTTCATCTACTTTGATATGATCAGGTAGAGAGAGTGCTTCCAAATGTGGAAAAAGCATAGGAGGCATAGAGTGGTTACCTAAAATGTGATATCCCACCGTTCCGATCAATGTTTTTTTATTCAATGCCACAGGCACATGTTGTTACTTCACGAGTGACCACATGATCTGTGTCTTTTGCCATTATGTGTGTAGTACACGGCATACATGGATCAAAACTCCTGATCGCTCTCAATATATCTATTCCTTTATAATCTTCTGGTTTCTTAAATTTTTCTAAAACAGGAGTGTTCATTACAGCCTCTTCATACGGTCCAAGAGCTCCCCAAGGCGTCCGTGGAGCAGCATTAAGTGTAGAAGGAGTAATAATCTGGTAGTTCTTAATCAAACCATTTTCCACGATAAGGTGATGAGTTAAAAATCCTCTACCTGCTCCCCATGCTCCAAATCCAATCTGAGTGCCCGTCTTAGGAATCTCATAAGGTACGCTTACAGCAGTCTCTCCATTACGGATTAATTGCTGTGCCAGCTGCCAATTTTCTAGAGCCACCATTGCAGAGTATGGTATGCAATAAGCTCTTGCTCTGTTTCTTTCAAATGCATTCCAATGTTTAGGAATCTTCCACTCTAGTTGTTTTTCTGGAAGGTTATACTTAGGCACATTAATTTTCATGCTGTAGCCTGTATTTTCTAGATAAGGACTCGATGGAGCGACATTCGCCTTTGCCGTCATGTACATTCTAGAATATGCTCCTGCTTCCATTGGCATACGATCCCATGTAGGGCAAGTATCCCAGCTGTATCTATCTCTCCAACTTTGTTTTCCAGGCTTAGGAACAGTATCTTTATTCCAAGGGTGATTAGGACTTAATGGATATCCTTTAGCATCTATTTTGTACTTATGCTCATCCCATTTTTCATAATAAGAATGCTCTACAAACTCTTCTAATCCAGCATTAAGCTCACTCAATTTAGTAGTCACCACTTCGCCATCTACTAGTACACCAGGTGTGGACCACCTGTCTTCGCCCCATTTATCACAGTTTTCAAAAGTGCCATCATAAGAATCAGGTCTATCCCATACTCCTGTATCTGCCATAGTTGCTGGACGCTCTCCACACTGATTATACCTTTCATCTTGCTCGATGAAGAAATCAAATACATCATCCCATATACCTGTGGTCTTTTGACCATAATCAAAGAATTTTACTAATCTCGTATACACCTCATTCAGCGTACTCATTGTAACAGTCACAGATATTCCTCCTGGCACAACCGATTGTGGGTGAGGATATTTCCCCCCTATTTGTGCATATGCTTCTCTCGCCACTCTTGTCATGGTAAGTGCCTCTAGATAGAGCTGACCTTTGAGTGGATTTAGATCTTTCATGATATCCAAAATGGTATCATAACCATGTACGTCTTTATTTTTGCACTTTGTCCGTGCTGCTATTGGTATCAATTCTGGATTAGTAGCAGCTACCAGCTCTTCAGAATAATCAGGACCAGCAAGTAAGAATAGGTGTAATGGGTGATCATATAAATACTCTATTGCAAGTAAAATATTTCTCATCACTATACCTAATGGCGGTGGCTTTATGCCTAATGCCATCTCAATTGCCAATGCCGATGTTGTGGCATGAACTCCACCACAAACTCCACATGCTCTACTGCTGATATAAGCCGCATCTCGAGGATCACGACCTTTCAATATGATCTCATATCCTCTGAATAGAGTCGCCATAGAATTAGTCGACAATACTTTTCCTTGCTTCAGATCTACCACACTGTGAAATGCCAATGCCCCTGCAACTCTGGTTACTGGATCATAATCCACACTTCGTATGAATCCGTTTTTCTCCATTAAGCTTTTGAGCTTGTCTTGCTCCACACCTAGGTCGACAACCTTATACTCATATGGATTGGCGATATCTTCTTTGAGATAGGCTTTTCCATTTTCATCAAATGCTACTGGTAAATTTTTAAAACACATACGCTATTATTCTATGTTCTTATTGTTTTTTATAAAAATGAGACTATACCAATTTACATACTTTGGCTATAGCCACTAGATGTCCATCCACAGAAGAAAGTCCTCCATGAAGTGTAGAAAGAGCACCATTGATAGTACCTAGTTTACTTGCTAGTGGCTCGGTATCATCAGCTATTTTTTGCAGCCCTCCTGCTAGATTTTCTAAATGAGTACCAGCACGTCGCAATGCTACAATTATTAATATCAGATATATGACCAATACTACCACCACAAGTCCTACAATGATTAAAGTGGCTATAAATAATGTTGAAGCTGTCATGATAATCTTCTTTTAATAATTTATTTCTCTATTTGATCTTAGATGCTCTATCGGCTAATGCTCCTTTAAGGGCATCGGCATTTCCATCAATTTTCCCAGCCATATCTAATATGCTTGTTGCTACACCAATTGTATCATCTAGGGCTGTGATATGCTCTGTATTACCTGCTATCCCAAGTCCAGCTTCTAGCATCTCTTTGAAGTATCTTTCTATGTTTCTACTTGCTACCCATGTACGATGCAACAGGCTGACTATCAATGGTAATAACAACACAGTTACTACTAACAAAATGGCCCAAAGGATCAATACAATTTGTGACATGTTTTAAGGATTTTTTTGTGCTACTGCGTTCTCAATTGTACCTTCTATGTTTTTATTGACTACTGTAAGTCCTTCAGCAGTTTTGATCAAAGCTTCATTGAGTTTAGTTACTTCAGTAGGCAGATGACCTGTCTCTGTCTCTATCGCTCTCAGACCCAATCTTAGCTTAGCGAGATAACTGTCTCCTTTGCCTCCAATATTGTTAAGGAGGCTAATAATGCCCGTCAAGTATCTCACTAACACAATGACTAGTAGGACTACGGCTAGAATGGTACAAAGCATTAAAATGATATCCATTGTTTATGCTTTTTTATGTTCTAAGATACATCTGGGACATCCTGGACATCCTTTTGCATGTTGTTTTATTGCATCCGATCCTTTGATGATTTTTACTGCGGAATCGTAAATCTTACCGACAACTTTATTGGTTGTAGAAAGGAAAATTGGAATCTGTATAGTATTATTTGCAGTCAACTTCCCTTGTGTCCATATCTGTGCTGCAGCTCCATCAATTGTTTTAGCAGTTGACTTAATTTGGTGTAGTAAAAATGCGACGACGCCAATAACCACTAGGCCTATTACCAATGAGACTATCCAAAGAATGATATATGGTTCCATACTATAATTATTCCGTTTCGTGAAGTGCTTGGGCTACCATTCCTGCATGAGTCTCGATAGCTTCTGCTCCATTTAATATATCAGTAGCAACTTCATTAGTAGTCTGAAGTCCCCATATGCTATTTGTGTTCTCCTTGATTTGGACAACCAATCCTAGTGCCGCAGTTGCCAATTTCAAAATCCTTCTTGCTGATGTCCAAACCAATATTAAGAGTACAGCTGCAACTAAAATGATGACCACAGCTATGGCTAGTCCGATATAGAAATTAGTGTATAATGTTGCTTCGTCCATAGTTACTTCTTATTTGGATCCAGGCTTAGGACTGTCGCTAAATTGTAATTTTTCATATGCAAAGTGTGCTATTTTTTGTAGTGGTCCAGGCTCTGCCACATGGCCCCAACCAGATGGCACATGACCATCTTTATTCCACTTAGCAGTTCTGTTCTGATAAGTCATTGTCATCTCTCTCAGGTTACTTATTAAAGACCCTGTAACTCTAGAAAGCGTGGATGAAACGATAGTCCCTGGAGGAGTGGCGTAAAACGGAGCAAATGCATCTGGAAATCCTGGCATGGTACATCCTATACATGGAGCTCCGATGTTCATACATCCACCTTGCCCATTTAATGCTCCTCTTTTATTGATATTGCATTGTACTACTGGACCCCAACATCCTACTTCTACTAGACACTCTTTATCACCATATTCTTCTGCAAACTTTCCTTCTTCATAAAATCCTGCTCTTGTACATCCACGGTGTACGGTCTCTCCAAAAAGCCATGAAGGTCTACCTAATTCATCAAATTCTGGTAATGGTCCTAATCCATGGAGGAATAGTAGTACCGCCGCTAAAGTCTCTGTGATATTATCTCCTTGTGGAGCACATCCTGGTAAATTGACAACAGGAAGTCCTAGTGTACTTCTATAATCTTCACCTAGAAAATCCATTGTCCCAACAGCATCTGTAGGATTACCTGCTGCTGCAGGTACACCTCCCCAAGTAGCACAAGTACCGACAGCTACAATAGCAGCTGCATGTTTACTCATACGTGACACCCAACTCGATGAAGGTATAGGTTGAGGATCTCCATTCTCATCTTCATCGGCTCCTAATCCTGACCAATATCCACCTGTTGCTGCTGCGATTCTTTCATCCATAATAGAACCTTCGCAGATTACCACAAATGGATGTCCTAATTCACCTTTGGCGGCAAGTCTAAATGGCTTGATAAATTCTTCACCAGCACTGACTGATAAAACGGGGTGATGCAAGACTACTTTTGGCATTCCCGGAAGTACTCCTCTCATCAAATCCTCAACTGATGGTGACGTGGCTCCAACGGCAGCGATTGAGCAACCATCACAACTTCCTCCAGCTATCCAAAAGGCATGAACCTCATCAATATGGTTGTGATTAGGTGTGAGAGGATTAAAGTTTCCGACGAATGCAGTCATAATAAAATTCTACGTATTAACAACAGAACGCAATTATCACAAGATAAGGCAGCATTCGCCATTATAATAGTTTCTATATGGGCAAGTTCTAGAAAATGTTTTCTAATAAATAACTGATTTTCATTTTGAAGACCACGACGAGATTATTTTCTTTGAATTAGAAAGATCTTTCTAATTTTATAAAATCAATGAAATGCAAAAAGCAAAACTTCTATCAACTTTCATCTTTGCCTTCACTTTGGTAATTCATTATTCATACTCACAAGATGTAATAGATTCATCACTTACTATTGATGTAGATGAGGTTGTAGTATCTGCTACTAGGTCAGGAACTAAAGTTGAAAACCTACCTATCAATATCGAGGTGGTGAATAAAAGAATGATAGAAGAAGGTCAACCTCTTTCACCAGTAGAGGCATTGCAATACATACCAGGTATCACTCGGCAAAGCGATGGCGGATTAGCAAGTACTCCAATAATAAGAGGTCTTTCAAGAGAACGAGCACCCGTTCTCATCGATGGTAATCCATTTGTAGGAGGTAGGATCAGATCATACAGTCTGATAGATCCATTTCAAATAGAAAGAATAGAAGTAGTGAAAGGACCTGCATCTGCATTTTGGGGCAGTGACGCCGTTTCTGGCCTAGTGAATGTAGTCACTCGTAAAGCAAAGAACGGATATGGAAAAGAAATGAAAATAGGCGGAAGCATCTATGGAGGATATGCATCCGTTAGTGATTTTTATAGAGGTAGAGTAGAGATAGAAGGAAGAGGAAATGGCTTAGACTTCCTAATCGGAGGAGGTCTACGAGATGCTGGAAATACGATGACTCCAGAAGGTGAAATAGCTAACAGTCAGTTTGAATCTACTAATCTTGATTTTAATATAGGATACTCATGGGCTGAAAATCACCGCATAGAAGTAAGTGGCAAGACATTTAAAAATGAAAATGTTGGCTTCCCAGGTGGACTAGGAGCTCCTGGCCCACCGAGAATCAATAGAAGATTTGACCCAGATCAACAGACAGGGATCAATTTAGCATATGATGGCAATTATATCTCAGATAAAATAGAGGCCATAGGTGTTAGAGTATTTATCAAAAAACAAAAGCTCCATATAGATCAAGTTACTCAGATTCCATTCCCAATGACTACGAACATCAATCGTAGAATCCATGTGATGCTCGATGTGGATGTTCCTTTTATGGGAGGTAAGTTCTGGGCTACTTTGAGACAAAATGAAAAGGCAAAACTAACATTAGGAGTAGATTATCTCAGTGAACATCGAATAGGAACTCACAGAGATCTGAATATTCAGATCATGAATCCTGCAGGAGTAATGGTCAATGAAATCAACATGCCATATACTCAGATTCAACCAGATAGTTACAGTAAGAGTATTGGTCTATTCGCAATCGAAGAGATGCAGCTAAGTGATAAGTTAGATCTATTAATAGCTGCTAGATTTGATAATGTAAGTACTAATATCGAAGATGGACCATTTAGTATTCCTCCAGTAGGAGCCATATTCAATGAAGAAAATAGCTCTGATAGCGATGTTGCAGTTACTGGAAATATAGGATTGAAATATAGAGCTTCAGATGCTTTCAGCCTTACGGCAAATGTTGCGAATTCTTTTAGAGGAACAGACCTATTTTCTAAATACCACTTTACCGCTGTGGGTGCAGGATTCTTAGTTCCTAATCCAGATTTGGATCCAGAGAGAGGCTTCTTCTACGAGTTAGGAGCAAAGTATAAAACAAATGCATTCTCAGTAGAAGCTAACTTCTTCCAAAATTCATTGACAAATTTATTCGTGCCTGTGGATCTTCAGTTTAACAACTCTCCATCCATACAATTCCAAAATGTGGGTGAAGCTACTATTACAGGGTTTGAGTGGGATGCAAGAGCGAAGATTGGCACCCTATCTCATGTCTTCTTAAGTGGAGCTGTCATTAATGGCCACAACGACATTACTGATAATCCTCTACCTCAGATACCTGCAACTCAAATATGGGCTGGCTTCCATTTTAGAAATGCAAACAATAAATTCTTTGTTCAACCTGAGCTAATGTTAGTTTCAGAGCAAAGTGACAATGCACCTAATGAAATTACTACTCCAGGATATGCAATTATGAACTTAAAAACAGGGTTAAACCTACATCAAGTAATAGATGGAATGCCACATTCTAAGTTGATGTTCAGTATTACTAATATTGGTGACAAATTATACAGGAGTCATGTGTCCAGAGGTGCTCCAGGAAATCAAAATGTCTTCATGGAAGCCGGGAGAAGTTATAACCTAGGCTTTGTAGTAAGATTAGGAGAACTTTTGTAGTAGAAAAGAAGAGTACTAAAAAAATTTATAGGAGCTATAACTTGATAAATTATAGCTCTTTTCTTTTGCCTTTCATTTGATTAAAAAACAAGTATTTCCAGAAGTCTTTCTAGAACCAGAACTAAATTCTTTTAAATAACTGTTAAGAAAAAACCAACATGGCCGATACATAATAGTCTTATGTATATTTGTCGCCAATGATGAAAATGAGACTATTTATAATTAAGAGTGACCCTTTATTAAAAAAGAATATTTTGATTGCTTTCAGTATTATACTGATATGCACAGTCCAAAATGTAGCTTATAGTCAGGAATCTGATACACTCCATATCGCAAAAGACTCAACAGATGTCTTTTTTGAAAAAATCACCCTAGATGGAAATGTAGCTTATAAAAACGAAAAAACAAATGAGGTTATAAGTGAATCTGAATACCATATTCTGTGTGCTCCTGTCATGGAAGTGTCCTTTAAGGTCAAAGAAGAACATGACCACATTGATGACTATTGGCGATCAGACAAAATCAATCCATATAGGGATGTCAAAATAAATGTACCATTCCAAATAAAGTTTGATCAGACGACTTTCACCCATCCTGTGGATGATGATATTGTCATTACTTCAAGGTTTGGTAGAAGGAGAAGAGGCGCTCATAGAGGGCTTGATATCGACCTCGTCACAGGAGACTTTGTAAGATCTGTGTTACCTGGGAAGGTGCGTTTTGTGGGTTATAGCAAGGGGCATGGCAAAACAGTAGTGGTCAGACATTCAAATGATGTGGAGACTGTATATGCACACTTATCTGCATATACTGTAAGAACCAATGATAGTATACCAGAAGGCCAGATTGTCGGTTTCGGTGGAAACACTGGAAACAGTCGCGGGAGTCACCTTCATCTAGAGGTTCGATTTAAAGGAATATGCATTCATCCTGAATATGTATTCAATTTTGATGGAAGCAAGACTATACGGGGTGAAAACTTATGGGTGAGTAATAGTTGGAAATCACCTAAAATGCACAGCTCATATAGAAAAAGTAAAATCGTCCCACTCTTCTCAGAAGAAGATGCCATAGCATCTCAGGATGCCGAACCAAGACAACATAAAGTACGAAAAGGGGATACTCTTTATCAGATAGCTCTAAAATATAGCCTCAGGGTCAAAGAAATCTGTAGTATGAATAACATATCTCAAAATTCCATTCTCAGCATTGGACAAATCATACAAATCAGATAATGGATTCGAATAAAAAATTCCTTAATGGTACACTCAATACGATCGTATTGGCCTTATTAAAAGATAATGGTAAAATGTATGGATATGAGATATGTCAGAAAGCTAAAACGAAAACAGATAACAGTATCCTTTTAACAGAAGGGGCAATTTACCCAACTCTGCATAGACTAGAAAAGGAGGGATTAATTATTTCATCAAAGGAAAAGGTCAATGGCCGAACTAGAAAATACTACTCTATTAATGTAAGCTCTATTCAAGAAGTCAATTCTCAAATTCATTTGCTTTCACAATTTACAGGTCACCTTCGAGCATTATTAAATTTAAGCACATGAATCATTCATCAGAAGTTATAAAACAGGTCAGAGAATTATTAATCATCTCTGGAGTTTCTGAAGGTGAGGCCTTAGAAGAAATGGTAGATCATTATTTGTGCGATATAGAATCTCAGATTGGACAAAATATCAGTCCGCAAATAGCTATTCGCAAAACCTTGCAAAATATAGCACGGACAGATTATAGCTATCAAGCAAATGCTAAAAGAACAAATCGGTCTCTATTAGTTGCCATAATGGGCTTAATGTTATTATCATTTATGGTTTATAAAGTTGCGATTGAAACCAAAGATAATGCGCCTATTGAGTTTGTTCAAAACATACCAGTTCTTCATGGTTGGCCCCTCGAAGAAGCATTTACTCAGATTAGTTCAAAATTTGGAATAAGACAACATCCAATTCTCATGTCATCAGTTCTTCATAAGGGAGTAGATATAAAAGCAAAAATAGGGACATCTGTACTTGCTACAGGAGATGGGGTAATAAAGGAAACTGGATTCACTGAGAAAGCAGGCAAATATATAATTGTCGAACATAATGCCAGATTCTCGTCGCGATTCAACCATCTTGCCTCAGTAGATGTCTCGGTTAATGATAGAGTCTTTAAAGGAAGTATGATAGGAAAAGTAGGGAATTCTGGAATGTCCACTGCTCCCCATCTACATTTTGAAATTATGGATGACAACCAACATGTTGATCCTCTAACATATCTAATGCCTAACCTTTGAAACAAATAGAGCTTAATTCAAAGAAATTAGAGTTTATCTGACTTAACACCAGCCAAATCACGAGCAAATTGCTTCTTTTCTTCTACATTCATTCCTCTAAATATTTGAATACGTTGTGCCTGAGGTGAACCTGCACCATGCATGGACTCTGTCAAATAACCAACTGCATTCCTCCCAAGAGTCATATTTTCAATTAATCTTAAAATACGCATTCTATCTTCTGTTGGGATGTCATCTCTACCACGCAAGAATCGATCTACTATTTCACCTACTTCTTCACTTTTGTAATCAGCCTCTGATGGCATAGTCACCATAATACCTCCTGCTATGTCCTGGGCTATACGCGATAATTCAAATGGAAATCGAGTCACATTATGTTTGCATACATTAGAGAGCATGGTGTCGTTCATATATGCACCTGATTCAAGTTCTTTCGCTTCATGTGCAGATGCAATACCAGATGAATAGATAGTCTCATTGAGGTGTACCATCTCTACTAACTTATCTTTTATATGAGATACATTTTCAAGCCCATTATAATCAGCAATGGACGCAGCAGCTCCCGTTATTACATCGCCAAGCCCAGTCTTACATACATAACTTGCTCTGTGGTATGCTGTAAATCTAGTGACTAATTCTCGAGCAAATTCATATTCTCCATCAAGAAATACATGCTCATTAGGAATAAATACTCTGTCAAAAAACACAAGAACTTCCTGCCCTCCATAATTTGCATTGCCCTGATCAATATTACCTCCACCCATTCCTCTCATATCACAAGACTGCCTACCATAGATATAAGTAATACCTTGTGCTTGAACAGGCACCATTCCTACAATAGCATATTCTTTATCTTCCTCTAGCATATTCATAGTGGGCATTATGCAAATCCAATGTTGATTCCAACCACCTGTCATGTGTGCTTTTACTCCAGTGACATATACACCTTTATCTGTGCGCTCCACCACTCTCATGAACATATCTTGATCTACTTGCTGATGTGGACGTTTACTTCTGTCTCCCTTAGGATCTGTCATACCTGCCGCAATTAGGACATTATTCTTTTGTGCTTTTTTGAGAAACTCGATATACCGCTGATGGTATACCGTTCCATATTTTCGATCTACATCGAAAGTGATAGAATGAAGTACGCTCAAGGTATCCAAACCTGTACACCGCTGAAAACATGTGCCAGTCAACTGGCCGAGGCGGCGTTGCATTTTATGCTTTTGTACTAGGTCTTCAGGGCTTTGGGGAATGTGCAAAAACCGATTCACATTGGCAGAAATGTATGGAGAATAAGCCGTAGCTAAATCAGGATCTTCAATTGCCAAATCATATGTTTTTTTCAGCGCATTGATTGAAGGTTTAATGATAGGGTGGTCAGCAGGCTCAGCTACTGTTTCACCAAATAAATAAAGTAATGTTCCCCTGTCACGAATACTTTCAAGGTAATCATCTCCAGTCTGAATGGGTGAAAAATCTGCCCATTGTTGAGCTACCGATTTTTCAGTTCTGTCTTGGAATACAGATTTAGAAGTTAACTGTTCAGATATCATAAGTCGACGATAATTACTATAATTTGTCAAGTTAATATTTTTGAAGATGAAAGCTGAGCTAGAAAAGAGGAGGATATAGTTTATTATACTTTTTTGATCTAAAAGGACAAAAATATGTTCTCTTTCGAATCCAGCTTAATCTCTTTCACTCCTTGGTGATCACCCAATTCTGCTTTTATACAAGCTTGCCAATGTTAATGAATCAAATTAAAGATCTAGGTTCGAAAATTTCTAATCCAAAAATTGCAACAGGCCCTGATATCGGTACATTTAATGAGCTGCTTTTGTCAATTATAATAGGCATTTGATTTTAGTTTATTAATTTGCTAAGTCGCAAATACCATAAAAGATTGAACACTTCGTCTTATCGGCTATATATTTCTTAGATAATTTAAAAATTCATTTGCAACAGCGTATACATGATGACAAAATTGAAGGATATTAATGATAAAGCTGATATTAAAATTCTCGTAGACTTATTCTACGAAAAAGTGAGAATAGATCCTAAAATTGGAGCAGTCTTCGCTGCAAGAATCAAAGAACATGAATGGCCTCAGCATCTTGAACGGATGTATAGCTTTTGGAATACTGTTTTGTTTGGGCAAATGGACTACAGAGGAAACCCATTTTCAAAACATCAATCTCTACCCATTTTCTCAGAACATTTTGAAAAATGGATCAAACTTTTCAATGATACGGTGAATGAAAACTTCAAAGGGCCCAAAGCAGATGAAGCTCTTGACAGGGCAAAGAAAATGGCTCTCATGTTCCTATCCAAATTAGTTCATATAAGATCAAATGAAAGCTATAAGAACATCATATAATTTTTGAATCTTCTGTTGTTAATCAACAATTTTGATAACACAAAGCAAGCCTAGACTCTTAAAATACAGTGCTGCTTTTTCATCGTAGAATCTGAGAATCAAGTTTCCTAATATCGAAATCCTGAAAAGTATAAAGATACTGACTAAACCGAAAATGAATAAATACCCAACTCCCGTTGGAAAAGTTTGAATATTAGTGAGTATATTTTAATATCCCGATGATTTTTGGTTAAGTTAATCAGCTATTAGAAGAATTGTAATAATAAATTTGCCCTAAATAGAGGCTACAACTATTTAACTCAGAAGCTCATATGTCCATAATTAAAAAACTATTTGGAAAATCAAAAAGTACTTCTACTAAATCACCACCAATTCATGGCCAATCCATCTCTAAAAGAGGTATTGAAGCCACACTAACACCTCTGCGCCCAGATCTTAATGTATTCTTTTCTGCTAAAGCCAATATATGGCACCCAAATCGAAATCCTGATGGGCAGATCCCATTAAATATGGCCGAGAATAACCTTAACTGGTCCATAATGAAAAAGAAAATTGAGGAGGTGGCAGGATCATCTAAAATGGCCGATTGGGTTTCTGGATATACAGGAATGAGAGGAGATAATGCTTTTTTAGAAATCATGGCTCAGTTTCTTGAAGATCAATTGACACATGTCAAAATGAATCCTGATCATCTCGCGGCATTAGCAGGTGCTACTGCAATTATTGAATTGACTACATGGATCTTATGTGATGCAGGTGATGTAGCTGTGATTCCAGCTCCTAGTTACCCAGTGTACACTCAGGATATATTTAACAAGGCCAAAGTGGAGCGATATGACCTTCTCACTCATCACCATATCGAGGAAATCATCCATACCCATCCACTGTCAATTACCCATCTAAATCAAACTTATAATGACCTAAAGTCAAAGGGGAAAAAGTTTAATATGCTCTTACTGACTTCTCCTGATAACCCAACAGGTCACATCTACAGTCAGGAAAAGCTTCAACAAATTGCTGAATGGTGCATTACCAAAAGAATTCACCTTGTAGTTAATGAATTGTATGGGCTTTCTCTTATCGATACCAAACATGCTGACATTGCATCAGATTATTCACAACACATTGAATTTGAGTCATTTGCAAGAATCATGAATGATAAAAAAAGTAATTATCTCCACATGATATATGGCCTTTCAAAAGATTTTGGAATGTCAGGGTTTAGAGTGGGCTTCCTCTATTCTTTGAATGAATCCTTGATGGCAGCGTTTGAAAATATCAGTGCTCCACATCTGGTGAGTAATTATGCTCAATGGATTCTTTCTGAGGTCTTCCAAGACAAAAAGTTCTTAACGACGTTCATCAAAAAGAATCAGAAGAAACTAACTGAATCATATGCCATTGTCTCACAATCTCTAAAAAAAATGAACATACCTTTTGTACCTCCCCATGGGAGTCTTTTTGTGTGGCTGGACATGTCAGAATTTTTGGAAGAGAATACTTCACAAGGCGAATCTACCTTATGGCAGTCTCTATTCGATGATACAGGTATACTGCTTACTCCAGGCATTGGTTTTGGACATTCTAAGATGGGACAGTTTAGATTGGTTCATCCTTTTGTAAAGAAAAAAGTCTTGAAGGAAGCCATGAAAAGGCTGAGTGAATTTGTAGATGCCAGGAGAATTAGTAGTATTTAAATTGAGAAACCTCACTCCTTTTTCCTTAGTATTCCCCAATTCAACAAGAGTCAATTTGCCTATTCTATCACATCTTATCCAATGCTTCCAACCTCCTATCCAAGTCCTCACGACTATGAAGCTTCCCATCCTTGATCACAGTATTCACACTTTGAGTATTAGAAATATTATCCAATGGATTAGTATTAAGAATCAATAAATCAGCAATCTTACCTTCTGAAATACTTCCTAATTCTCCTTCAATATTGAAATACTTAGCCGGATTGTAAGTAGCTGTTTTTAAAGCTTCCAAAGTACTCAAGCCAGCTCTTACAAGCACTTCTAACTCAGTATGAAGACTTAACCCTGGAGTAAGAAAAAAAATAGGGCAGTCTGTACCTGCCATGATTGGAATTTCATGTTCATGGATATTCTTGACCATATCTTGCAGCCATCTATTGTAGTTAATGTTAAACTCACTCAATGGCAACTCAGAGAATGATGCTACATTTTCTTTCCAACTCTTTTCAGTTTCAACAGGGAGATATTTAAAAGACTCCTGAAAAGTAGACTTTACGAATGGCTTTTCTACTCTTGCCGTATTTAGTGCCAAAGTAGGAATTTGCCAAGTATCATTCTTTGCCAAAACATTCAATACCTTATCAGCTACTGATTCATCATAATTTTCTATTGCATTTTGTCTTTGGGCTGTATGAATTCTAGATCTCAAAACTGCCCCTGTATCACCTTTTCCATCAAAAAGTAATGTCTGCCTTTGTGACAACAATTCCACAGAGTTAGAAGCACAAGACAACTCTAAGTTTCTCAAATGTTCCATACTATTCATACCTGCATTTGATGCTGATATTACATCCATGCTAAGCGGTACATGACCAGTAACTTTTAAACCTTTTTCCTTCGCTTTCTCTGTCACTTTAGCGAATTGATCAGGAGTCAGCATCTCATAGGCTTTAAGCAAATCTACATCCTCAGTCACTAATGATTCTATCATATCATCTACGTCCTGAACAGTTGCCAACCCTACAGAAAGTGGTGGATTTTGTGGCCGACTACCATCATATACATTTGGCATTCCGTCTAGAAGGGGTCCAGCAATTTTGACACGTGGCATGTTCTTCGGATCCTCTAAAGCTAGATCCTTATAGTACTTCACTTTCTCAATCCTTCCCCCTATATCTCTTACACTTGTGATACCATAACAAAAGAAAAGATCCAACATCCTTGGAGCAATTTCTTCTAAATAATCAAAATGAACATGAGCATCCCAAAGGCCAGGAATGAGGAATTTGCCAGTGCCATCTATAATATTGTTTTTAGGATCTAAAAGGAGTTCTTTTGAGGGTGCAATTTTAAGAATCCTGCCGTCTTTGATGATTAGAGTCTGATTAGAACTTTCTCCATCAATAGGATCAATAATAGTGATGTTTTGGACACAAACCGCATCCTCAAACATTACATTATTTGTACATGAATGGAATAGACAAAAACTAATAATTATAAGAACAACAGAGTATCTCATGATCCTTCTTTTCTTCTTTTTGAGACTTCATAAAGCTAATCATATTTTTCCTTTGTGAGTATATCCTACATTGGATTAGGGATCTGCACTAAATATTTTACATCTCGATTGATAGATTTTCCCATTCACAATAGAAATATTGAATGCTCAAATTCTGATGCCTTATTTACATTATCAATATAAGAAGTGACGATCGATTGGCACTAAAAAATAAGAGGACCATTTAACCAACAATATTGTCCTAAATCTTAACCTTTAAGAAATTATTTTTGAATTCTCTAAAAATTCACAAATTCTGATTGATAGTTCTTATTCCACAGAATCTCCATTTACTTGCAAGAAAATTTAATCAGTTAACCATTTTGGATAAGGTTAAGCAACTTATCAAATATATATTTCATCTCTTAATGTCCGACCTAATCAGACTGCATCCAAAGCTGCCCCAATATCTTTGATAAGATCTTCAAAATGTTCTACACCTATGGACAACCTTACCAGACTATCTGTAATACCTATTGATTTTTTCAAATCAGGGCACATGGCAATATGGGTCATGGAAGCTGGATGTTGCACAAGGCTCTCAGTGCTTCCTAAACTTACTGCCAGTTTTATCAATTTGAGATTATTTAAAAATCGAAAAGCTTCAGGCTCATTCCCTTCTATTTCAAATGCCAGCATTGCTCCTGGGGATGAATATTGTTTTTGATATATTTCATAGTCCTTTGATGAATCAGTGAGGAAACCAAGATAATATAGCTTTGAAATTTTAGGATGACCCCGTAAATACTCAGCAACTTTTTTTGCATTCCTAGCTTGCTGTTCCATCCGCAACTTCAGTGTCTCTAGGCTTCTCATTAACAACCAGGAAGTATGAGGACTGGCTCTATTCCCTAAAAATGTTCGCAATGTCTTGATTCTCAGCATAATATCACTTGACCCAAGAATTGCCCCAGCTAATAAATCGCTATGCCCACCTATATATTTTGTGGCTGAATAGATTACAATATCAGCACCACATTGATGAGGCTTGGACCAAAGAGGCCCCATGTATGTATTATCAACTGCCAAGTATACGGATCTATTTTGATCCTTAAAGTGATCAGCTATCTCACTGCACATTCTGATATCAATTAGTGAGTTTGTAGGATTAGCTGGGGTCTCCACATAGATCAATGAAAGATTATGAGCCATGCCACTTTCGTCCACCATTTTAATAATTTCTTCCTTCGTCTGATCGGGTCGAAAACCTAAACTTTTAACCCCAATGCTTGATAAGAAGTGATTTATAAAATGATCTGTTCCACCATATAATGGCAAACTATACAAAAGCAAGTCACCTGGTTTCAAAAATTCTAACATAACTGTACTGATGGCTGACATACCACTGACAAAAAATGCACACTCTTCCACTCCCTCAAAAAGGCAAAGACGTTCTTCCAAAATTTGAAGATTTGGATTGTTTATTCGGCTATAGATTAAGCCCAATTCTTCATTTGGTTCAGGATTTCTTAGTCCGTATGCTGCTTCAAAAAATGCCTTACCTTCTTCTGCTGTTTTAAAGACAAAAGTAGATGTCTGAAACACTGGTGGTTTGATAGCTCCTTCCGATAGCTCAGGTTTGTAACCATGAGTCATCATATGACTTTCTGGGTGAAAATCTAATTTCATAATGTACGTTATAATTAGAGTACAAAATTTCAATATTTAGATGATTGATCCTAAATTATGCGTCATTATAGTGATCATTCCTGTCAATTGAATCATTTATAAATAATATTCCTATATTGATAATAATTGATCAATGAAAAAGGAAGTTTTCCTGTGCCAAAATTAGATTCCATAGATAAGCAACTTCTCACCTTGCTTCAACAGAACTCCAAAATGAATGTAAAAGAGTTAGAAAATCAACTAAATCTAACTAAAACGCCGATTTACGAAAGGATTAAAAGATACGAGAGAGAGGGAATTATTGAGAAATATGTAGCCGTCTTAAATACATCAAAATTGGACAATCTCATGGTTGTATTTTGTTCTGTGACTTTAGATAGTCAAAACTTAGAAGTGATTGAAACATTTAGAGAGGACGTCGCAAATATACCTGAAGTAGTTGAATGCTATCTTATGGGAGGAGCCAATGATTTCCTTCTCAAAGTAATTGTAAAAAATCTAGAAGATTATCACCAATTTTCATCAGGAAGATTGGCTGCTTTGCCAAATGTTTCCAAGATTCGAAGCACCTTTGTTTTGAATAAGGTGAAAAATTCTACTGTAATTCCAATTAGTTAAAGTTGATTGATATCATCTCAAAATATTTAATCTCATCTCATGTTCAATTGATAAGAAGTATCTAGAATTTTAAACTGAATTCGAATCAAGTATAAAGGTTCAGCTGAATAATCAAATATGTCCTATCTTAATCAGGCAAACTTTTTGCATACTACAATTTAAATTAATTGCAAATGAGTAATTCATCTCAATCCATAGAGATCACAACCAATTTCATAAACGGCCACCATTCAAATGGTCAAACAAAAACCATGGATGTTTTATGTCCCGTGGATGGAAGTGTTTTATCAAAAGTGGTCCTTTCTACAAAAGATGACCTTAACAAAGCCGTAAAATCAGCTCAAGATGCTTTCCCTGCTTGGTCTGCCCTAACTCTGAAAGAAAGAGTAGGTGTATTCTATAAGTTCAGAAACCTATTAGAAAAGAACATAGATGAACTAACTGAAATAGTTCATCTCGAAAATGGTAAAATAAGAAGTGAAGCAAGGGCAGAAGTACTAAAGGGAATAGAACTAACCGAATTTGCTTGCTCTTTACCACAAATGATAAATGATGAAATACAAGAGGTAAGTAAAGGAGTCGAATGCAGAACAACTCATATGCCTGTTGGGATAGTTGCATCGATAACCCCATTTAATTTCCCGACAATGGTTCCTCTTTGGACCATACCAAATGCATTGGCACTTGGGAACTGTATGATTGTGAAGCCCTCAGAACAGACTCCAATTAGCGCATTAAAGATTGCAGAATTATTCAAAGAAGCTGGCCTTCCTGATGGCGTCTTAAATATCGTGAATGGAGACAAAGATATAGTAGAAGCTATATGCGATCATCCGGTTATAGAAGCAGTATCTTTTGTGGGGTCTACTCGAGTAGCTAAAATTGTGTACCAAAGAGCAACGTCTAATCTAAAAAGATGTGTAGCACTCGGTGGAGCAAAAAACCATCTTATTGTGCTTCCAGATGCTCATGTAGATATGACAGCCACAAATGTGGCAGCATCAATGTCAGGTTGTGCGGGACAAAGATGTATGGCAGCTTCAGCTATGGTAGCTGTAGGCCAAGTAGACCATATTGTCGAACGAATTTGTCAAGAAGCAAGAAAAATTAAAGTCGGAGAAAACTTGGGTTCTGTCATCTCAAAAGAAGCCAAAGAAAGAATAGAAAAGTATATTACTGAAGCTGAAGCTGAAGGAGCAAAAGTATTAGTAGATGGTCGGAATGTTTCGCTTCCTGGAAAAGAAGGTGGATTTTATGTCGGAACCACAGTGTTGGACTATGTAAGACCAGAAATGAGCATAGCTAAAGAAGAAGTATTCGGACCTGTTCTATCTATTATGCGCACCAGTGATATAGATGAAGCTATAAAAATCGAAAACAGTTCAAACTATGGAAATGCGTCCTCAGTATTCACTCAAAATGGGTCTATGGCCAACTATGTCATGGACAATGTAAGTGCTGGAATGGTGGGAGTTAATATTGGTGTACCTGTACCAAGGGAGCCATTTTCATTTGGGGGTTGGAATGAGTCTAGATTTGGTGTGAATGATATAACTGGAAAGAGCTCGATATCATTTTGGACCAAGCTAAAGAAAAGGACAACTAAATGGAATCCAGAAGCATGGACAAATTGGATGTCATAGTATCAAAGTAAAACAAAAGAGTAAAGACTTAAAACATAAGTTCAGATAATATTTCAGTTTTGAAACTTTCTACAAAATGAAAACAGCGATAAAGAATTCAAAAATTCAAGACAACTTAGATTACACTTTATTCTCATGGTCTGCCCAAGGAGCATTGAATCCAATCCATGCAGATCGTGGTGAAGGGGTATATATTTATGATAATAGTGGTAAAAAATACATTGACTTTTCATCCCAGCTGATGAATGTCAACATAGGTCATGGCAGGAAAGAAGTGACGGATGCAGTGACTGAACAAATGAACAAATTAAGCTATGTAGCTCCTAGTTTTTCTACTGATGTAAGAGGCGAATTAGGAAAAAGGTTAGCAGAATGTAGCCCAAAGAATCTTACCAAGACTTTTTTCACATTAGGTGGTGCAGAGGCAATAGATAATAGCATAAAGCTGGCCCGTCTTTATACAGGAAGGCACAAGATCATGACTCAATACAGAGCCTATCATGGAGCAACTTTAGGGGCAATCAGTGCTGGTGGAGATCCAAGAAAACTAAAAGTAGACAGCCAACAAACTCCAAATATTGTTCATGTCCAAAACCCATATGCATATAGATGTCCTTGGTATTCGAGCAGTATAGAGGAATGCGGTGAAAGATCCATAGCGAACATCGACAAAATACTTAAATATGAAGGTCCTGAAAATTTTGCAGCCATAATTATGGAAGGTGAGTCTGGGTCCTCTGGTTGTATTAAATATCCTCCATTTTATCTTAAAGAGATTCGGAGATTGTGTGATGAATATGGCATACTATTAATTGTAGATGAAGTCATGAGTGGATTTGGAAGAACTGGTAAGTGGTTTGGAATAGATCACCATGAAGTCAGTCCAGATATTATGTGTATTGCTAAAGGATTAACATGTGGATATTTACCTCTTGGAGGTATGATGGTTACTGACAAAATCGCAAAAGCTTATTATGATGACTATTTGCCTTTAGGATTGACCTATTCAGCTCATCCAGTTTCATGTGCTTCTGCCTTAGCAGTACTGGATATTTATGAAAATGAAGATCTGATTAATCAAGCAGCAAAAAGTGGTGATTACATGGACTATGCTGTGGATGCTCTAAAAGAAAGGCACCCTTCCATTGGAGATTGGAGAAATACTGGTTTATTAGGCTGTATAGAATTGGTAAAAAATAGAAAGACAAAAGAACCCATGGCTCCTTTCAATGCCAAGGCAAGTGAAATGAAAGTGATGAAACAGGTGGGTGCAAAAATTAGAGAATTAGGCATGTTTACATTTGTGAAATGGAACTTTATCTTCATAGCTCCTCCACTCAATATTACACAAGATGAAATTAATGAAGGAATAGATATAATTTCTCAAGCCATTTCTATTGCCGATAAACATATTGATTAAAACATGGAAGATATACCTTCAGAAATCCAATCATCCCCTTTATACAGTGAAGATTTAGCTCCGATACCGGTTCAAGAAAGAACTTGGGGTTTGTGGGACATGACAGCGATTTGGGTAGGAATGGCTGTTTGCATTCCTACATACCTTCTTGCTTCCTATATGATTAAGGGAGGTTTAAATTGGTTAGAAGCCTTAATAATAATTGCACTTGGCAACTTGATTATTACCATACCTATGGTTTTGAATGGTCATGCTGGAGTGAAATATGGCATTCCTTTTCCTGTAATTGGAAGAGCTGCATTTGGCACAAAAGGTATTCATATAGCAGCTGTAGTCAGAGGTATTGTGGCTTGTGGATGGTTTGGTATTCAAACTTGGATTGGGGGACTGGCATTTTATGCCATATGGCATGCTATTAATGGCACTTCTCCTTCTTTAGGGTTAGACTTTGGAAAATTTATAGGTTTTGCACTCTTCTGGATGTTAAATGTCTATTTCATTTGGAAAGGGACAGAAAGTATAAAATGGTTAGAAAAATTCGCCGCTCCAATCCTGATCGCTATTGGTATTGGACTGATAGCTTGGGGAGCAAGTGCTGTTGGCAGCTTTGGGAAAGTATTGGATCAAAGTGAACAATTGGGACAACCATCTGCTGTTTTGGTAGATGGGACTAATGGTCAATCAGTTCAATTGTTCCCTATTAAGAATTTAGATGGCACAGTAAAAGCAACAGAATTTAATCTTGTAGATATTGACAATTCTGTGGAAACATTATGGCAACCACTTACAGGTTACGGCCAATCAGTAGCACTAAATTCAAATACAAATGATAAAGAAATAGTCTATAGAAATGGTGATTTCCAATCTAGTCAGATCACCCCATCTGTAATTCCTGCTAAAAAGGGATTCTGGGGTAAAATTTGGATTTACCTTTTGTCACTTACTGCTATGGTTGGATTTTGGGCTACAATGGCTATTAGCATTGCTGACATTACAAGATTTACTTCTACGCAAAAGAATCAAATTCTAGGTCAATTTATTGGATTACCAGGTACAATGGCTTTATTCTCTTTTGTAGGCATCTTCGTTACCTGTGCTGCTGTAGTAGTGTTCCCTGATATTTTGATTGCAGATGATGCCCCTTGGGATCCGGTTAGCCTTGTAGGTAAGTTTAGTAATCCACTTGTTGTGATTATCGCTCAAATATTTATGATCATCGCTACATTGAGTACTAATATTGCCGCCAATGTCATAGCACCTGCAAATGCATTTTCTAATATTATACCTACTAAAATCAGTTTCAGAAGTGGTGGAATAATCACGGCTATTATTGGGATTCTCATCTGCCCATGGTGGATCATGAATGAAATAAGCGGCTTACTAGTATTTGTAAGTGGCTTACTAGGGCCAGTACTTGGGATTCTAATTTGTGATTACTTTATGATTAGAGACAAACATCTAGAAATCGATGAGCTTTTTAAAGTAAATGGGATTTACAGTTATAATAGTACTGGATTTAATCGAGCTGCTATGATTGCTTTAACTATCGGTGTTGGTACTGCTCTCATAGGCTACTGGGTACCGTCACTGAATTTCTTATATACGTTGTCATGTTTCACTGGGTTTTTCATTTCTTTTAGCCTTTACTATTTGCTTATGAAAAAGACTAAAAAAAGTACGGCATAATACATGTATTAGAATAACTGATTTTGTATTTCACAATTTCAGTATTTTCATTGAAGTGATTTTATAATGTTTTCAAAATACGTCTTATGTCATTACTGATCAGAAACGGCCACATCATTACTGCCTCAGATAGTTACCATGCTGACATTTACATAGAAAACGAAAGAATACATAGCATTGGAGAAAACCTGAATGAAGATGCCGATGAAATTATTGATGCCTCTGGAAAAGTAATTTTCCCAGGAGGGATTGATCCTCATGTGCATCTTGATATGCCTTTCATGGGTACATTTTCTAGTGATGACTATGCGTCAGGAACCTTAGCAGCCTTGCATGGTGGCACCACTATGGTCATAGATTTTATCCTTCAAACACAAGGAAAATCGCTTTATGATGCCTTGAAAACTTGGAGAGGGAGGTCAGATAATAACTGTTTTGGCGATTATTCTTTTCATATGGCCGTAACTGATTTCAATGAAAATACACGAAAGGAAGTAAGAGAATTAATCAATAAAGAAGGCATTACCTCTTTTAAAACTTTCATGGCTTATAAGGGAGCACTCATGATAGATGATGGTCAGATGGTCCAGCTGATGCAAGAAGTTAGAGATCAAGGGGGAATGGTCACAGTCCATGCTACCAATGGGGACATTATTGATTCTCTGATTGCTCAGCACAAGTCAGAAGGTAAATTATCACCTCTTTATCATTACTTATCACAACCAGAAATAACCGAAGCTGAAGCATCTGGCAGATTTTGTGATATGGCAGATTACACCGGAGTACCTGCATATATTGTACATCTTACATGTGAAGGTGCTCTAAATGCCACTAGAAGAGCAGGAAAAAGAAATCAAAAAATTTTTGTAGAGACTTGTATTCAATATCTGTTATTGGATGCTTCATTATATGAGAAAGATTTTGAAGGTGCAAAGTGGGTAATGAGTCCTCCGCTTCGAGAAAAAAAGGATCAAGAAGCGCTTTGGGCTGGTTTAAATCAAGGGTTAGTTCAAGTACTAGGTACAGATCATTGCCCCTTCAACTGGGAACAAAAGCTATTGGGTAAAGATGATTTTTCCAAAATTCCAAATGGACACCCAGCAATCGAACATAGGATGGAATTACTATACTCAGAAGGAGTAAATAAAGGAAGAATAAGTCAGAATAAATTCGTGGAGGTGACCTCCACAAATGCTGCAAAAATATTTGGTATGCACCCTAGAAAAGGATGTATATCAGTGGGTTCTGATGCAGATTTAGTAATCTTCGATCCAAATGAAGAGCATACTATTTCAGTAGACAATCATCATATGAATGTTGACTATTCAGGTTATGAAGGATGGGAAGTAAAGGGTAAATGTAAACACATAATTTTAAGAGGGAAACACGTAATAGACAATGGTATTGTGAAGATTGAAAAAGGATATGGACAGTTTATTAAGCGTGATAAGGTTAGTAAAGTAGTCTAGTACATTGAAGAAAGAAACTGATAACTAAAAAGAAATGAGTAGAATTATAAAATCAGGATTAATCCAAATGAGCCTTCCAATGACTGAGGGCGAAGGATCGATAGATGAAATAGTTAGAGCAATGACGGAAAAACATATTCCGTACATTGAGGAAGCTGGGAAACAAGGCGTTCAAATTCTATGTCTACAGGAGATATTCACCACCCCATATTTCTGTCCTGGTCAGGATGCGAAATGGTATTCTACAGCGGAGTCTATACCAGGTCCAACAACTGAATTAATGGCTAAATATGCCAAGAAATACAACATGGTCATTATTGTACCGATATATGAAAAAGAAAGTGCTGGAGTCTTGTATAATACAGCTGCGGTGATTGATGCCGATGGGACTTACTTGGGTAAATACAGAAAGAATCATATACCTCAAACTTCTGGTTTTTGGGAAAAGTTCTTTTTCAAACCCGGCAACTTAGGCTATCCTGTGTTCCAAACAAAATATGCTAAAGTAGGAGTATACATCTGCTATGATAGACACTTCCCAGATGGAGCCAGAGTATTGGGTCTAAATGGAGCTGAAATAGTTTATAACCCTTCTGCTACTGTTGCTGGTTTATCACAATATCTATGGCAACTAGAACAGCCTGCACATGCTGCTGCCAATGGTTACTTTATGGGTTGTATCAATAGAGTAGGCACTGAAAAGCCATGGAATCTTGGCAAGTTTTATGGCAGCTCTTATTTCGTGGATCCAAGAGGACAAATTTTTTCACAAGCATCAGAAGACAACGATGAACTTTTAGTTTCAGAATTTGATCTTGATATGATTGAAGAGGTAAGATCTACTTGGCAATTTTTTAGAGACAGGAGACCAGAAACTTATGGAAAAATTGTAGAACTATAGAACCTATGAGCGACTTCAAAATGCCAACAACTCCAAAGGAATTTACTGAAAACTTTGAACAATTGAAGCCATTGATGGATGCGAATATGGCCTACTATGAAAGTTCAAGATGTTTGTTTTGTTATGACGCTCCTTGTATAAAAGCGTGCCCTACTAGTATAGACATCCCACTTTTTATAAAACAAATCAATACTGAAAATCTAACAGGAGCGGCAAAAACCATTTACTCCTCTAATTTTTTTGGACACACATGTGGAAAAGTGTGCCCCACAGAGGTGCTCTGTGAAGGTGCGTGTGTCTATAATGAGCAAGGCGTCAAACCAATTGAAATAGGAAGGCTGCAAAGTCATGCCACTACTGCTGCTATCAAGAATAGCAAACAACTCTTTAAAAAATCCGAAAGTAATAATCATAAAGTAGCCGTAGTTGGGGCTGGGCCTTCTGGTCTTTCTTGTGCATGTGAATTGTCACTTCTGGGTTATGAAGTAGACATTTTCGAAACTAATTCAAAACCTGGTGGACTTGCATTAAATGGTACTGCTCCATACAAAATCACAAATGATGAGGTGATCGAAGAGATCGATTATTTACAAGATCAATTTGGGTTTAATGTGGTTTACAATAAAAGAATTGATACCTCAAGAGAATTCAAAAATTTAGAAGAAAAGTATGATGCTATATTCTTGGGTATTGGTTTAGGAAAAACAAACATTCCAAGTACTGAAGGAACAGATCTAGAAAACTGCATAGGAGCGACAGAATTTATTGAAGACTTCAAAATGAATCCACTGCAAGTTAAGGTCGGTAAAAAAGTAGTGGTTATAGGCGGTGGAAACACAGCAATGGATGCTGCTTCAGAATGTGCAAGAATAGGAGCTGATGTTACCTTGATTTACAGAAGATCAAAGGAGGAAATGGGTGCATATGAGTTTGAATATGATCTAATCAAATCTGTAGGTGCAAAAGCTATTTTTAACGCAAATTTGAAAGAAATAAGAGGAGGCTTTTTAGTTGAAGAACTGCTTTGTATTAGGACCCAATCCAAAAATGGAAAGTTAGAAGAACTTGAAAATTCTGAATTTTCCGTGCCTTGTGATTTTCTCATATTAGCCACAGGTCAAGAAAAGCAAACAGATATACTGGAAATTCCACTTCTTGAATATGATAGTAAAGGAAGAATCAAAATCGATTCTAAAACGATGCAATGCTCAAATGGGAAATATTTTGCAGGAGGTGATGCTGTTAATGGTGGTGCCGAAGTCGTAAATGCTTGTGCTGAAGGAAAACAAGCAGCGCAGGGTATAGATTCATTTTTGAAGAACAAAGAAATATAAAACAATGGCTGACTTAACTGCCAATCTAGCTGGCATCATTTCTCCTAATCCATTTTGGTTAGCTTCTGCACCTCCTACTAATTCGGGATATCAGGTAATGAAAGCTTTTGATGCAGGCTGGGGTGGTGCAGTTTGGAAAACCTTAGGTGTTCCTGTGATTAATGTCTCTAGCAGATATGGAGCTGTGAATTATAGAGATAGCCGAATAATGGGATTTAATAATATTGAATTGATAACTGACAGACCTCTAACTGATAATCTGAAAGAAATAGAAGAGGTCAAAAAATACTTTCCTGATCATTCGGTTATTGCTTCTCTTATGGTTCAGACAAAAGAAGAATGGCATCAAATCATTAAAGATGTTGAAAATGCTGGTGCAGATGGAATTGAATTAAATTTCGGGTGCCCACATGGTATGTGCGAAAGAGGTATGGGATCAGCTGTAGGCCAAGAACCTGCTGTCCTACAGACAATAACTGAATGGGCCAAAGAAGCTGCAACTGTTCCAGTGATAGTAAAGCTCACTCCTAACATTACAGATATAACAGAACCTGCAAGAGCGGCAGCTGCGGGTGGAGCAGATGCCATTTCGTTAATTAACACTATCCAAAGTATAGTCAATGTAGATCTGGACACCTTCGCACCTAATCCTCAAGTGGATGGTAAAAGCACACATGGAGGATATTGTGGGCCTGCTGTAAAACCTATTGCACTAAATATGGTAAAAAGCTGCGCTCAAGACGAAAATGTAGGTATTCCTATATCTGGAATTGGTGGTATAGAGTCTTGGAGAGATGCCACAGAACATATGCTTTTAGGAGCTTCAAATGTACAAGTATGTACAGCAGCTATGCATTATGGTTTTGGGATAGTCAGAGAAATGATCAGTGGATTAGAGCAATACATGGATGATAAAGGCTTTAATAAACTTGATGATTTAATTGGAAAATCTGTTCCTAAGGTAGAATCCTGGGAACATCTGAATCTGAATTATAAAGTCATTGCTGAGATTGATGAGAAAAAATGCATCGGTTGTCAGCTGTGCTATATAGCCTGTGAAGATGGCGCTCATCAGGCTATTTCACTAAGTAAAATTGAAGGTGTAAGAGTGCCTCAAATTATTGATGAGAATTGTGTTGGATGCAATCTTTGCTCTTTGGTATGTCCTGTAGAGGATTGTATCACAATGGTCGAATCAAAGAATAACAAAGGGCATGAAAGCTGGTCAGATTATATGGACAGTGGCAAAGCTCCAGAAAACTTCGATGATGACAGAGCAGGAGGAAAAAATCATTGGGTACCAAAGCCTAGTGATGCTTTGAAGGATAAGAAAGAGTCAAGATGAAAACATATTGTCAGACTTCATTTTAATTTAAATTTTCATTGCCAAATCAATATTTCTTATACTTAATCTTTTGTATTAATATCCTTATTATTACTTAATGGATCAATTTTTACAAGCAGCTATAGAAGAAGCACAAAAGGGTCTAAGTGAAGGGGGAATCCCTATTGGCAGCATATTAGTACATAAAGATAAAATCATAGGCAGAGGTCATAATCGCCGCATACAAAATGGAAGTCCGATTCTCCACGGTGAAATGGATGCTCTTGAAAATGCCGGGCGTCAAAGCGCAGCCATCTATAAAGAATGTACAATCTATACTACCCTATCACCATGTTCTATGTGTAGTGGAGCAATTGCTCTTTACGAAATCCCAAAAGTTGTAATAGGAGAAAATCAGACATTCATGGGTGAAGAAGAATGGCTAAAATCCAAAGGAATAAACGTAGAAGTGGTAAATAATGTTGAATGTATTAATATGATGCAGAGCTTTATAGAAAACCACCCTGAGATTTGGAATGAAGACATAGGTGTATAAAATTCTATCATTATTAGTCCATCTACAAGATGTTTTATTGATGGGATTGAAATTTTATTAGAATTTTCAAGACATGGTCTCGACAACTGATTATGGGGGTATATTTACATGAAATCACGAAGAGCTATGAAACCAGAAATAATTGTCATCTTAGGAACCTTTGTAATTTTTACAATCCTTGAAATATTTTTCACAGACTTTTTTCATAAACCCAAGCAGAAAAAAAGTGATGGAATTGTAGATTTTGTAAGTGCGATCATCCTTATTTTGTTAACTCAGCCTTTTGTCTTGTTTCTTGGTGGATCTTTGACACATCTTGCAGCACCTGACGCTGCAGGCAGCTTGAGTGAAATCCCGGTTGTGGCTGGAGTATTTCTTTTTCTAATATTTGATGACATGACCCAATACTGGTGGCATAGGTTGTCACATAATGTCTCGTGGCTTTACAATCTTCATCGCCCTCATCACAATGCAGAATATTTGTCCGTACGAGTTGTCTATCGAAATAATGTATTTTATTATTTGCTGATGCCAGGACTATGGTTTTCAGGCATTTTAATATATCTAGGGCTTGGATGGATATATGCAGGATATCTCATTGTCAAAATGGTTGTTATTATTGGAGCTCATTCCGATGTCAGATGGGATGCACGTCTTTATAAAATTAAATGGCTCTCACCAATAATGTGGGTAGTAGAAAGAACTATTTCTACGCCTTCTACACATAGTGCCCATCATGGCAAACACAAAGCAGATGGCATTACAAATTACAAAGGCAACTATGGGAATTTGCTTTTTTTCTGGGATGTACTTTTTGGCACAGCTAAAATTACCCGTAAATATCCACCAGAAATGGGTGTGGAGAATCTTCCTGAAACGACTGTTGGAGAACAACTTTTTTGGCCTTTTGTAAAAGCCAAATAATTTTCTTTAAAAAAATAGTGAGCTAATTCTATATGATGAAGAGAGTTAAATAGACGAACATTAATGAGTCCATTTAAAACTCTAATTCTTCAAAAATTCGTCTCATCTATGAATCTCTATAAAGCTTCAATTAAGCGTGCAATAGAGATATAATTAAACAAATGAAAAGCGACCGTTCCGCTAGGTAGATTCAAAAGTTTTGCCTTTAGATTCAATTCAATTGTTTTAATGGAGTTATTCTATTTTTTCTACAGGTTCTTCATCTTCATTAATTTAATAAACTCAAATATACCCAGCCCATTCAAATATATCCACGTAACATTAATCATCAATTGGCTAATTAATCAAAAACCAAATGAATATGCTAAGTGTAAGAAGAACTAATACAGTTTTGAGATTTGTTTTGAACATTTCGTTTCTTAGATCGGCTTTTACTGCTTGTCTAATCTCTTTCTTTTCGTCTTCACTTTTATCAGGAAATTTTTCGAAATTGAATCGTTTGGTCTCAATATCACTGTCAGACTGCAAATTACCAGCATACTTTTTGTAATACCTTCTTGAAGCTTTCTTAAGATCTCTATTAATCTGCTGCTTCCGAATTAGATTGATAATATGGACTCCATTAGCCATTATTAAATTGTTTAATTCTAAGTAAACAACAGGGTTCAAACATAATTAATTTCGACTTGCTTGTGTAACAGTTAGTACAAAAGCATTAGAAGATTTATAGCACTTACTTTCTGATAGCAAGACAATTATTTAAGCACAAAATGCGATTTGACTCCGATATTGATTTTATTCCTTGTTAGCTACTGACTTTTTACTTCTACACCCAAATATTTATTAAACAAAAAATATTTGCTACACCAAATACGAGTTCAAATAAAATTCCTTGAGTAATTTGTTTGCTTGGTTTACCATCAGCTTTTAAACTAACTATTCTGCCAATTGCAAAACCGATAAAGATGAGTACTGCAACAGAATGAGAAGTAAAGGTTAGTTTTTCGATAAATATTCCAAGTGCAATAATGACTCCTGCAGAAAGCATAACTGCACTGACTCCTCTCATTTCGTTTAACAGACTATTATCATTTTCTAGTTTGATTCCTGAATTTTTAAAATAGGTTTTTATTGGATCTCGAAGTCTCATTGCACCTACAAAGACTAGCATTAAAGCTGATAACGCTAGAATAACAATTTTGATAATTTCCATTTTTATTTGTTTTTATTAATACTTCTACAAATGTAAAATGGGGTTATGACAGAGGGGTGTCAAGGGTATTTCTGATTTTTTATATTTTTTTCAAAATACTCTTTTATAGTCATCTTAAGAGGAATAAATGATTCAGTTTTAGTAGTAAGGTTTTCGATAAAATCAATTCTAAAGTGTCTAAAATCATTTCGCAATCGACAAAAAGCTATAAGTAGAAAATCACCATTTATACTGTAGATAGCAAAAGGTTCAATATTTCTACTGGTTTTCTTTTTTTCAGAAGAAAGGTAGTTTATGGTTAATACTTTATACTGGGTTATAGCCGATTGTATTTGCATTAAATTATCACTTGTTTTCTCTTCATTATTGTTCCCACTGAAGTAAATTCTACTTGTCAATAAGTCTGCATTCCCTTTTTGAGAATATCGTAAGATAGCCTTTATTTTTTCTATGGCACTAGTAGTGTTTTTAACAAGTGATAAGTCTTTATTTTTAATAGCTAATTGTTCTACTGTGATTAAAGCATTCGCTTCTTCCTCTGTAAAAAGAACAGGTGGAAGGTGATAGCCTTCCATAATAGAATAGCCTTTCCCTTCTTCAGTTACAATAGGTATTCCTGATTTTTCAAGTGTGCGGATATCTCGATAAATGGTTCTTAAACTTACATTATGCTTTTCAGCAAGTTGTCTTGCAGTAATTATTCTCTTAGATTGTATTTGAGTAAGGATTGCAGTTAATCTTGAAAGTCTTGGTTTCTCTTTTTCTTCCATTTTCGTATTTTCTGCTTGCTTTTTCATTTGTGTGCAAATAGCGTTGTCAGCTTTTGCTTACAATGAAAACCATACACATTGTTGTGCATTGGTTTATCTTTTTCTTGGATGGATATTTATATTTTTTTGTAAAAACTTATTTTCAATTACAGGTTTTAAAACTTTATCTTTTCTCGGAGGATATTTTTGTAAATAATACTTGGGCCTTGATGGTCTTTTTTCAAATCCACCGCCACAATTTGGGCAAACATTCTTTAATACTGTATCTACGCAGTTCTTACAAAAAGTACAGTCCAATGTACATATCATAGCTTCATCGCAATCGTTGGGTAACGACTTATCACAATGTTCACAGTTTAATCTTATCTCCATCATTTCTTTAGTTACATAATTATATGTTGAATTTAAAATCCCTCAAGTTCTGTATTGTAGATCAAAAATCAATGAATATAGGAATCAAGCTGTTTGATTAACTTTAAATTCTCTTTTTACAGATATCTCCTAAACAATGCAGATTTTCATCTATTAGATATTTTTTTCTTTTAATAACTCAGAACGGTTTGTTTAACGGCATTTAGGCGTAACTGACAGCTATACTTTATAAGCAGTATTTTTTAAAAAAATTTCATATTCTTTCCTTAACAATGAATAAACTATTGAATCTTCAACTCTATTATTTTCACAATAGTGCTCTCTTAACTGGCCTTCCTTTACAAAATTCAATTTACTTATCAATTGAATTGAAGCTTGATTTTTGGGGCCAATAAAGGCTTCTATCCTATTTAATTTCATTTGCTTAAATCCATATTCAATTATTGGGACTATTGCTTCTGACATTAACCCTTTTCTTTTATAATCAGCCTCAAATAATACATAACCTATTTCTGCTCGTTCATGATCCAAATACCATGTGTGATAACCACACCAACCAATTATTTTTCCACTTTTTTTTTCAAGCAGTTGAAAATATAAAAACCTCTTATTGTAGGTCCAGAGTCCTTCTTCATATTTATTCTTTTCAGTTTCAAGTTCTGCTTCTGAATTCAATCCTAAAAATTCTAGCTGTTTCTTTTCAGATAAATCACGATAGATATAATCAAATACCTCCGGTGTAAGTTTTCTTAATTTTAATCTACTTGTTGTTAATTCTTCAACTTCCATATCTTAGATATTCTACTATTTGACTTCTAAGATTAGAAGTAATTCTTTTATTTTTTGATAACATAAACTTCCTTTCATCTAATGATTAGAATCAATACTTACCTTTGGAAATCCTAAATCACTACTAACATAAGTATATGTGGTGCTTCCAGCTTTTGCTGGTATTGAACTGTATACAGATTGTTCACCATTAGCGTTTTTCTTCAGTTGTATTAAATTGTCTTGTCTTAAATATCGAAAAGGATAACTATTGCCTCTCCAAATTTTCTAACATCTTTACAGCATTTGAATTCTTAGGATTTAATTCAAGTGATTTTCTATAATTAATAATTGCTAATTCGATTTTCCCTGATTTCATATAAGCTTCCCCTAAACTGTCGTATGGATTGGAAGAATCAGGATATTCTTTAACATTCAGTTCAAAAATCTCAACAGCTTCTTCTAAATACCCATCTCTCAATAATAGATAACCAATGGTATTTAGCGCATATTGATCAATCCAGATATCTTGAAATCCCCCATCTTTTAATTCATGGAATTTATTAATTGTTTGTTCTACTTTGAGTAAACTATCTAAATCATAGTTATGAGTTAGAATCTTATTTAATTCTTTTTCAAGTGATTTTTCTACAACTTCTAAAATTTCAATATCGAATGTTAATGTTTCTTTTGGTGGGATCTCACTATCACCTTCTTCTCCATAAGCAAGATAATAAGGCATTAAAAAAATACCTCTATCACCAACATTCATAAGTGAAATAGCCTCATTAGTTCCTTTAATGATCCCTTCCGATGGAAATACAGCTCCGAAAGGTTCATTTAGATCTCTTGAAGATTCAAGTCTTTCACCATTTGATAGCCAAAGGATATAATGTTGTATTACTACTGAACCAGAATCGATTTTGACTCCGTCACCCCTTTGAGTAATGAAATATTTCAATCCAGATTCTGTAGTTACGAATTCACAGTCTTGTCCAATTATCGAATGAACAGAAATTAGAATTAAAAAAATAAAAATATTCTTCATAAATAAAATGATTTTAATACTCTATAGTGGTATGTAAAAGATTCCTTATTCATTCTGACTAACGTTAGCTAAGTCGTTGATAATCAAAGTCAATTTCTTTGAATATTTTGGTTTTGATTATCATAAATATACCGATTCGTTAGCTTGGGAAATTAATTAGTCGTGGAAAAATTGAAAGATTCCATCTTCTATTTTAGTCGGCCTAATCTGGGGAATTGAGCTGAACGGTCTCGGCTTTGAGTAGTTGCGGGGTTTGGTACTCAACTCTGCAAGTACAGATCAAACTGAAAATCAGACAGAATATTCAGAAATAGGTAAGAACAAACAATTACTTATAGCCATTGTGTGTGCTTCCGCTATTTATTTTCCAATTTATTGATTTCATCCGTGATTAACTCTTTAGTTGATTTTGTGTTTTCGTATATCCTTTTTGAAAAAGATGAGAAAGTAGATCTTAAACTTGAAAACTGAGCTATCGTGTTAATAAGCTCCTTGTTTCCTTTCAATGATTCGTAATCGTTGGGTATTCCGCCTTGCCATCCATTATCAAGAATTATCATTTCAAAATGTTTAGATAAGAAAGGGCTTATGTTCATAGCCATGTCCTTCTTTATTTCCGTTGCATGGGAATTTATTTCATAATCATCATCAAAAAGCTTAATAATACTAAACCTTAAACTATCATTTTTTATAAGGTTAACGCCTTCAGATTTTAAGGATTCATATGCCATGACCTGAGGAAAGAAAGCAAAATAGGTGTTAATGTTGCCAAAATATATTCGAAGTGAGTCATGATAGGAAGAATGGTCTTCTTTTAGTAATTGAATCAGATTTTTGTTTTGCACCAACAGTATAGAGTCAGATGAGATCATTTGATTTACTCTTTGCATATTTTCTTCTAGATCAAGCTCTAAAGTTTTAAGAAGTTTTAACTCCACTGATGATTCTATTCTTGCTTCACTCCAGTTATTGATGCTCAACGCAATCAATATTCCTATAACTACTAACACAATTTCTCCAATTGCGTATGTCAAATACTTCCCTGTTTTGTTTTTCTCCATAAGGTCGTATCGTATTTTTCTAAAGAATTTTATCATTGGTTAACGGTTTCTTGTAATTCTGACTAACGTTAGCTAAGTCGTTGATAATCAATGTCCTTTTCTTTTAGCATTTTGACTTTGATTATCATAAATATACCGATTCGTTAGCTTGGGAAATTAATTTGCCATGGAAAAATTGATAGATTCCATCATCTATGTTGGTTGGCCTAATCTAGGGAATTGACTATAACGATTAATACATGTGACGTCCCGATTTTTCGGGATGACATGATGTGCATTGAGCCTGTTTCTAAACTCGCATAAAAATACGATAGGTTGTGTGATTGTTGGTGATGTATAGAGTGATACATAAATTTGAAT